>NZ_JAPCIM010000020.1:0-238512 GCF_025910055.1 Pantoea sp. JV6
TAACAGGAACAGACGGCCATCAGCCAGTTGCTGACAGCTGTGAAAGAATCGGTGGAGCGGTAGTTCAGTTGGTTAGAATACCTGCCTGTCACGCAGGGGGTCGCGGGTTCGAGCCCCGTCCGTTCCGCCACCCTATTAGGGGCGTAGTTCAATTGGTAGAGCACCGGTCTCCAAAACCGGGTGTTGGGGGTTCGAGTCCCTCCGCCCCTGCCAGAAAACGATCCTTTGCTTCGGCAAAGGATTTTTTTTTGCCTTTAAAAAAGCAAAAAAGAAAAACCAGCTAAATCTAACTGGCCTCTGATCTTCCCTGCCTACTGTCCTGCCTGCAAATTCAGCTATTTTGCCTGACCAGAATCGGGAATTTAAGCAACTGACGGATATGTGCCTGCTGATCGCTGTTCTGCAACCAGACAGCATAGAGCGGACGCACGGCGACGGGCGTATCCGGAATCACCATCAACTCACTGTACACACTCTGCCAGAAGTCCGGCAGAAATGCGCACGCTCCGGTGGTATGCAGCAGTTCACGGGTGACATGTGCCGACGTGGTGGTCAGTACCGGTACATCATCAGCCCCGGAGAGATAGCTCTGATGCTGATGAAAATCTGCTCCCCATTCCAGCTTAATATAATCATATTTTTCACGCTTCTCGCTCTGCCGGGCGCAGAAAAGCGCCAGTGAAATATGACCAATCTGCTGACTGGTTAACTCATCCATCTTAGGTGCTTCAGTGGTGATCAACAGATCCAGCTGGCGCTCATGGAGTTGCTTAACCAGCAGATGTCGTTGTGCCACGCGCGCTTCTAAGTGCAGGCTCTCCCGATTCTCGTAGAGCGTCTGTAGCCATGGCGTCAGATAAGCCTCCCATAGTGATGCACTGGCACCTATTGAAAGCTCATGGTGCTGCTGAGTGTGTGAGACCTCCTTCTTCGCCATCATCCAGGTGCTCATCAGGCTTTCAGCATAGGGGAGCAGTCGCTCTCCGGCCGCCGTCAGACGTATGTTATTGCGATGCCGTGTAAAAAGGTTAACGCCAAGCTGATTCTCTAACTGACGGATGCGAAAACTGACAGCAGATTGCGTGAGGTAAAGTGCTTCTGCAGCACGCCCGAAATGGCGAGTTCTGCTCACTTCCAGAAAAGTTTTCAGTAATTCCGTATCCACAGCGTTCTCCCAAAAAATGTTTGTCGTATAGATTTAAATGTTTTGTTTTACACTCTGTCAAGCCTATCTAATACTCCGCGCCATTAACAGCACGGCATTAGAAAATCAGGAGCGTGTAACATGGCGGAAAGCTTCTCAACAGAGAATCGTTTCTTTGATAACAAACATTACCCGCGTGGTTTCTCACGCCACGGTGACTTTACTATTAAAGAAGCTCAGCTTCTTGAACGCCACGGTTTTGCCTTTAATGAGCTGGATTTATCAAAGCGTGAGCCTGCAACCGAAGAAGAACGTTTGTTTATTGAAGTGTGTCGTGGCGTGCGTGAGCCGCAAACGGAAGCTGAACGTGTATGGTCTAAGTATATGACCCGCATTAAGCGTCCTAAACGTTTTCATACGCTGTCTGGCGGTAAACCGCAGATGGACACCGTTGAAGACTTCACCGACAGCGACGATTAACAGAGAAGGGGCGAAAGCCCCTTTTTTATTGCAGGCTGTTATGCAGATGGATCATTAATCGATCTATCGTGCGATAGCTGACAGCTTCCTGCAGATGATGCCGGGTGATGTCTGTTTCCCCAGCCAGATCGGCCAGGGTACGGGCCACTTTTAAAATCCGCTGCCATGCCCGTACAGATAAACCCAGCTTCTCCAGCACTGACTCCAGCCACTCCGCATCCTCTTTAGCAGGCTGACACCAGCGCATAATCTCTGCATTGTTTAAATGCGCATTTATTTTTCCTGCACGAGCCAGCTGAATGTCACGCGCTGCGACCACCCGATGACGAACCTGCTCAGATGCTTCCGCCCTGGCGCGCTGACCGCTGAGCATGCCGCTGGGGAGTAGCGGCACCTCCAGCGAAAGATCAAAACGATCAAGAAAAGGGCCGGATAGCTTACTGAGATAACGCAGCACCTGCTGGGGTGAGCAGCGGTTATGCTGTCCCTGATAGTGTCCGGTTGGACTTGGATTCATCGCAGCAATCAGCTGAAACCGGGCCGGGTAGGTAACTTTTGCCCGAGCGCGTGAAATAGCGATGACGCCCGACTCTAATGGTTCGCGCAGGGAGTCCAGCACCTTGCGATCAAATTCCGGTAATTCATCCAGAAACAGCACGCCGTTATGCGCCAGGGAGATCTCACCGGGCCGTGGCAGTGAGCCGCCGCCAATCAGAGCATAGAGAGAGGCGCTGTGGTGAGGTGACCTGAAAGGCCGGGTGCGCCACTGTCGATGCAGGGTCTTGCTGTTCACCAGGCTGGCGATTGCCGCACACTCCAGTGCTTCCTGATCGCTTAAGGAGGGCATGATGCCGGGCAACCGGGTAGCGAGCATGGTTTTACCGGTGCCAGGGGGCCCGATCAGCAACAGGTTGTGCCCGCCAGCCGCAGTGATCTCCAGTGCTCTGCGTCCCTGTTCCTGACCAATGATATCAGCGAGATCGTCAGCAGGTGCATCGCCCTGATGCTCAGGATATTGGGCTGTCGGTAGTGTGAGTTCATTGCGCAGAAAGGCGCACACTTCGCTGAGGTGAGAGGCAACCAGCGACGAGCCCTGACGGATTAGCCCGGCATCACACTGATTCTCAGCGGAGAGGACCAGCTGTCGTCCAGCCTGAATGGCTACCATGGCCGCTGGAATCGCGCCCTGTACACCGCACAGTGCACCGTCGAGTGCCAGCTCACCCAGAAACTCATAGTGCGTCAGCTTGTCGGCAGGAAGCTGCTCAGAGGCCACCAGAATGGCAATCGCCATAGGTAAGTCATACCGCCCGCCCTCTTTGGGTAAATCTGCGGGTGCCAGATTGATGGTGACGCGTTTTGCCGGGAAGGCAAAACCGCTGTTGATAATGGCGCTGCGTACCCGCTCACGCGCCTCTTTCACCGTGGTTTCAGGCAGCCCCACCAGCGTTAACGCAGGCAGTCCGTTACTGATGTGTGCCTCGATGGTCACCAGCGGGGCTTCCACTCCCAGCGCTGCCCGGGTCAGAACTTTTGACAATGACATACTCGCTCCTTGTTACCGTCAGTCTGGTGACAGCATCAAAGGAAAGCCAGGGCATCATCAGCACTATTCGGGTCATTGCACAACCTATCAGAAGTTTTTTCACAACCTGTTAAAACGCTGCGTGTCTGCGCGCAAATTCACCAAAAAATTATTACGTCAGTAAAGTGATGAATAATTATCATCATGTAATTATTTCTTGTATTACAAATTGATAGACCGCGATTTAGCGCCAGGCGCTAAAAAAACTCTGTAAAAAAAGTTGTGTCATGCCCCCTGACTATGATAACTCTGTAGGCATTACTTCGAACAAGCGAAAGAATTGAACAACACATGAAAGCCCTTCTACAAGTGATTAGCCTGGTCGTGATTAGCGTGGTGGTGGTTATTAACCTACCGTGCGGGGCAACGCTTGGAGAAAGAAAGGCTTAGAAATCAAGCCTCGAATCCGAAAAAACCCCCGCACCGAAAGGTCCGGGGGTTTTTTTTCGACCAGAGGAAATATCAGTAAATCCACAAGGAACAAACAATGAACAGTAGCATAAAATTCTGTTGTTCCGGTCAGGACACAGGAGAATAGCGATGACAGGTGCACAGTGGGTAGTTCAGGCTTTACGCGCGCAGGGTGTTGATACCGTATTCGGTTACCCTGGCGGCGCAATCATGCCGGTATACGACGCGCTCTACGACGGCGGCGTGGAACACCTACTGTGTCGCCACGAGCAGGGCGCTGTGATGGCGGCGATCGGTTATGCGCGCTCAACCGGCAAAACCGGCGTCTGTATCGCCACCTCTGGCCCTGGCGCGACCAACCTGATTACCGGCCTGGCAGATGCCATGATGGATTCGGTTCCGGTGGTTGCCGTAACGGGTCAGGTCTCTTCCGCTTTTATTGGTACCGACGCCTTTCAGGAAATCGACGTACTGGGCTTATCGCTGGCCTGCACCAAACACAGCTTCCTGGTTGAATCGCTGGATGAGCTGCCCGCCATCATGGCAGAAGCCTTTGCGCTGGCGCAGTCAGGCCGTCCGGGTCCGGTACTGGTGGACATTCCTAAAGATATTCAGATTGCGCAGGGAGAACCTGCCCCGCATCTGGTTCCGGTAGAAGAGGGAAATGCGCTGCCGCATCAGGCGATTCAGGAAGCACGCGCACTGATGGCGCAGGCCAGAAAACCAATGCTCTATGTTGGTGGAGGCGTTGGCCTGGCACAGGCTGTTCCGGCACTGCGCGCGCTGGCAGAAGAGACCGGCATCCCGGCAGTGGCCACCTTAAAGGGGCTGGGCAGCGTAGACCCCCACAGCGAGGTGTATCTCGGCATGCTGGGGATGCACGGTACTAAAGCCGCCAACCTGGCGGTGCAGAGTTGTGACTTACTGATCGCGGTCGGTGCCCGTTTCGATGACCGTGTGACCGGCAAGCTGGACACCTTTGCACCCCATGCCAGCGTGATTCATCTCGATATCGATCCCGCTGAGTTAAACAAATTACGTCGTGCACACGTCTCTCTGCAGGGTGATCTCAACGAACTGCTGCCCGCCCTGAGTCAGCCTCTGCATATCAACGCCTGGCGCGATGAGATGAAAGCGCTTAAGGCCAGTCACCCATGGCGCTACGACCATCCGGGCGAAGCGATCTATGCACCGCTGTTGCTGAAGCAGCTTTCCGATCGCAAACCGGCCAATACCGTAGTGACCACCGACGTCGGTCAGCACCAGATGTGGACGGCGCAACACATGGCATTCAGCGCGCCAGAGAACTTCATCACCTCCAGCGGCTTAGGCACCATGGGCTTTGGTTTACCCGCCGCCATCGGTGCGCAGGTTGCACGCCCGGAAGATACGGTTATCTGTGTCTCGGGCGATGGCTCCATCATGATGAACATCCAGGAGCTGGGCACCATCAAGCGCGGCAAGCTGCCGGTCAAAATCGTGCTGCTGGATAACCAGCGTCTGGGCATGGTGCGTCAGTGGCAGCAGCTGTTTTTCGATGGCCGCTACAGTGAAACCAATCTGTCCGACAACCCCGACTTCCTCACGCTGGCCAGCGCTTTCAATATTCCCGGCCAGCGCATTACCCGTAAAGATCAGGTCGACGCCGCCCTTGATGCTCTGCTGAACAGCGAAGGTCCTTACTTCCTGCATGTTGCAATTGATGAGCATGAAAACGTCTGGCCACTGGTACCGCCGGGTGCCAGCAATGCAAACATGATGGAGAAAACTGTATGAACCAGCATCAATTGTCTATCGAAGCCCGTTTCCGCCCTGAAATATTGGAGCGCATTTTACGCGTAGTGCGTCACCGCGGTTTTCAGGTCTGTTCTATGAACATGGCCTCAGTCGCCAACGCAGAAAACATTAATATTGAAATGACCGTTGCCAGTCAGCGCTCCGTCGATTTACTGTCTTCGCAGTTAAGCAAATTGATCGACGTTGCATGCGTTCAGATTCAACAACAGACAACACAACAAATCCGCGCTTAGCCGCGAGAGGGAATAACAATGAGCACGAAGAAAGCAGACTTTATTTGGTTCAATGGCGAGATGGTTAAGTGGGAAGAGGCGAAGGTCAGCGTCATGTCCCACGCGTTGCACTACGGTACGTCGGTATTTGAAGGCGTGCGCTGCTACGACTCTCACAAAGGACCGGTTGTGTTCCGCCATCGCGAACACATGCAACGTCTGCACGACTCCGCCAAAATCTATCGCTTCCCGATTAAAAACAGCGTTGATGAGCTGATGGAAGCGTGCCGCGAAGTCATCCGCGTGAACAAACTGAAAAGTGCTTATATCCGTCCGCTGGCCTTTGTCGGCGATGTGGGCCTGGGCGTGAACCCGCCAGACGGCTTCACCACCGATGTGATCATTGCGGCGTTCCCGTGGGGCGCATACCTGGGCGCTGAAGCCCTTGAGAACGGCATCGATGCCATGGTCTCCTCATGGAACCGCGTAGCACCGAACACCCTGCCAACCGCCGCTAAAGCGGGTGGTAACTACCTCTCCTCACTGCTGGTGGGCAGCGAAGCCCGTCGTCACGGCTATCAGGAAGGGATTGCGCTGGATACTAATGGCCTGATCTCAGAAGGTGCAGGCGAAAACCTGTTTGAAGTTAAAGATGGCGTGCTCTTTACCCCGCCATTTACCTCTTCAGCACTGCCGGGCATCACCCGCGATGCCATCATCACGCTGGCGCGCGATATGGGCATTGAAGTGCGTGAGCAGACCCTGTCGCGTGAATCTCTCTATCTGGCTGACGAAGTCTTTATGTCTGGCACCGCGGCAGAAATTACACCGGTGCGCAGTGTTGACCGCATTCAGGTTGGCGAAGGCAAACGTGGCCCGGTGACCAAACGCATCCAGGAGGCCTTCTTTGGCCTGTTCACCGGCGAAACCAAAGACAAATGGGGCTGGTTAGATCCGGTTAACCCATAATCAGATACAGCGCGGGCGTCATCTGACGTCCGCGAGCTTATTCTTACTGGAGTAAATAGAGTATGCCTAAGTACCGTTCCGCCACCACCACCCACGGCCGCAATATGGCGGGTGCCCGTGCCTTATGGCGCGCGACAGGAATGACCGACGACGATTTCGGCAAGCCGATTATCGCTGTGGTTAACTCATTCACCCAATTTGTGCCGGGCCACGTTCACCTGCGTGATCTTGGTAAACTTGTCGCCGAGCAGATCGAAGCGGCAGGCGGTGTGGCTAAAGAGTTCAACACCATTGCGGTGGATGACGGTATTGCCATGGGTCATGGCGGCATGCTGTATTCACTGCCGTCGCGTGAGCTGATTGCTGACTCGGTCGAGTACATGGTCAACGCCCACTGTGCCGACGCCATGGTCTGCATCTCTAACTGCGACAAAATCACCCCGGGTATGCTGATGGCGTCATTGCGCCTCAATATTCCGGTGATCTTCGTTTCAGGCGGACCGATGGAAGCGGGTAAAACCAAGCTTTCTGACCAGATCATCAAGCTGGATCTGGTAGATGCGATGATTCAGGGTGCCAACCCGAACGTCAGCGATGCCGACAGTGAGCAGATCGAACGCTCTGCCTGTCCGACCTGCGGCTCCTGCTCCGGTATGTTCACCGCCAACTCGATGAACTGCCTGACTGAAGCACTCGGTCTGTCGCAGCCTGGCAACGGTTCACTGCTGGCTACGCACGCCGATCGCAAAGAGCTGTTCATCAATGCCGGTAAGCGCATCGTAAGCCTGACCAAGCGCTATTACGAGCAGGATGATGTCAACATGCTGCCGCGTAACATCGCGAACAAGGCCGCTTTCGAGAACGCCATGATGCTGGATATCGCCATGGGTGGCTCCACCAACACCGTGCTCCACCTGCTGGCAGCCGCACAGGAAGGCGATATCGACTTTAATATCTCCGACATCGATCGCCTGTCACGCAAAGTGCCTCAGCTCTGTAAAGTGGCGCCAAGCACTCCGAAATACCATATGGAAGATGTGCATCGCGCGGGTGGCGTGTTCGCCATTCTCGGCGAGCTGGATCGTGCCGGCCTGTTCGACAGCAGCGCCCGTAATATCCTGCAGCAGACCATGCGTGAAACGCTGGATCAGTACGACATCATGCTGACCAAAGATCAGGCGGTAAAAGATATGTTCCGCGCGGGTCCGGCGGGTATTCGTACCACCCAGGCGTTCTCACAGAACTGCCGCTGGGACACGCTGGATGATGACCGTGCCGAAGGCTGTATCCGTACCCATGAAAATGCTTACTCGCAGGATGGCGGTCTGGCCGTGCTCTACGGCAACATCGCAGAAGATGGCTGTATCGTAAAAACCGCAGGCGTAGACAAAGAGATCCTGACCTTCACCGGTCCGGCCAAAGTCTATGAAAGCCAGGATGACGCCGTTGAAGCGATTCTGGGCGGCAAAGTCGTTGCGGGCGATGTGGTCGTCATTCGCTACGAAGGTCCAAAAGGCGGGCCAGGCATGCAGGAGATGCTCTATCCGACCACTTATCTGAAATCGATGGGGCTGGGCAAAAGCTGCGCGCTGATCACCGATGGTCGTTTCTCTGGCGGTACGTCGGGCCTCTCTATCGGTCACGCCTCGCCTGAAGCAGCCAACGGCGGCACCATTGCGCTGGTCAAAGATGGCGACACCATCGAAATCGATATCCCTAACCGCGGTATCAAACTCGCCGTACCGGATAACGAACTGCACGCCCGTCGTGAAGAGCAGCAGGCACGTGGCGATGCGGCGTATACGCCGGTCAATCGTCAGCGTGAAGTCTCCTTTGCGCTGCGTGCCTACGCATTACTCGCGACCAGTGCTGACAAAGGCGCCGTCCGCGATAAGAGCAAGCTGGGAGGCTAACGATGGCCGAGTCTCAACCGCTACCCGAGGCGCCTTGTGGCGCCGAGTATTTGCGCGCAGTGTTGCGTTCACCGGTGTATGAAGTGGCACAGGTGACGCCGCTGCAGGTTATGGAAAAAATCTCATCGCGTCTCGGCAACACCATTCTGGTGAAGCGGGAAGATCGTCAGCCGGTGCACAGTTTTAAGGTGCGCGGTGCCTACGCGATGATTGCCGGTCTGAACGAAGAGCAGAAAGCGCGCGGCGTGGTAACGGCGTCAGCCGGTAACCATGCGCAGGGCGTGGCGCTCTCCGCCACTAAGCTGGGCATCAAGTCACTGATTGTGATGCCGCTGGCGACGGCAGACATCAAGGTTGATGCGGTGCGCGCATTTGGCGGTGAGGCTTTCCTGTTCGGGGCCAACTTTGACGAGGCGAAAGCCAAAGCGATAGAACTCTCTGAACAGCGCGGTTACACCTTCGTGCCGCCGTTTGACCATCCGGCCGTCATAGCCGGACAGGGCACGCTGGCGATGGAGCTGCTGCAGCAGGATGCGCATCTCGACCGGGTCTTTGTCCCGGTTGGCGGTGGAGGTCTGGCAGCTGGCGTCGCGGTGCTGATCAAGCAGCTGATGCCGCAAATCAAAGTGATTGCGGTGGAGTCAGAAGATTCAGCCTGCCTGAAAGCAGCGCTGGAGGCGGGTCATCCGGTCGATCTGCCGCGCGTCGGGCTGTTTGCCGAAGGGGTGGCGGTGAAACGGATTGGCACCGAAACCTTCCGGCTCTGTCAGGAATACATCGATGACATCATCACCGTCGACAGCGATGCCATTTGTGCCGCAATGAAAGATCTGTTTGAAGATGTCCGTGCTGTGGCGGAGCCCTCTGGCGCGCTGGCGCTGGCGGGCATGAAAAAGTATATCCAGCAGCACGGGATCAAAGGCGAGCGGCTGGCGCATGTGTTATCCGGGGCCAACGTCAATTTCCACGGCCTGCGCTACGTTTCTGAGCGCTGCGAGCTGGGCGAACAGCGAGAAGCGCTGCTGGCCGTAACGATCCCGGAACAGCAGGGCAGTTTCCTGCGTTTCTGCCAGACGCTGGGTGGACGGTCGATTACCGAGTTCAACTACCGCTACGCCGATGCGGACAAAGCCTGCATCTTTGTTGGCGTACGACTGACGCGCGGCGTGGAAGAGCGCAGCGAGATCATCAGCGAGCTCACCAGCGGCGGTTATCAGGTGGTCGATCTCTCGGATGATGAGATGGCGAAACTGCACGTGCGTTACATGGTGGGCGGACGCCCTTCTAAACCACTGCGTGAACGCCTCTTCAGCTTTGAATTCCCGGAGGCACCTGGCGCGTTGCTGAAGTTCCTGCAAACGCTGGGCACCCACTGGAATATCTCGCTGTTTCATTACCGCAGCCACGGCACCGATTATGGCCGTGTGCTGGCGGCTTTTGAACTCGGCAGCGATGAGCCACGCTTCGAAGAGCATCTCACCGATCTGGGTTACGACTTTCATGACGAAAGCCAGAACCCGGCATTCCGCTTCTTCCTGTCAGGCAGCTGATTACAGCTGGCTCCAGAAAGCACTGATCAGCGGCTCTCCGAGCCGCTTTTTTTGCACGCAGATGCCGAGTTCGAACGGCGCAACCGAGTCAATATTCTCCAGTAGCAGCACGCGGTTACGCACCGGATCCGGGCTGTTTTCCAGCACCACATCCGGTAAAAGTGCAATACCGCAGCCCAGCGCCACCATCGAAACAATCGCCTCATGCCCCGAGACCGTGGCGTAAATCACCGGATTCGGGATGCGCTGGCGGCGAAACCAGAGATCGATACGTCGCCGTGCCGGTCCCTGCACCGGCAGGATAAACGGAATTTTTGACCAGTCGGGCTGCGGCTGTGTTGCCTGGGTACGAACGGCACAGGGCAGTGCAGGCGCGATCAGCACCAGCGGGATCAGCCCCAGTGGCATAAAATCAATGCTGGCGGGCAGCGTTTCAGGACGGCCGGCAATGGCCAGATCGGCATCGCCGGAGTGCACTTTTTCCACCGCATCCGCGGCATCGCCGGTATCCAGTTTGATTTCGACCTGCGGATGTTCAGCGCGAAAGCGGTCGAGGATGGGCGGCAGATGACTGTAGGCCGCCGTCACCGAACAGAACAGGCGCAGCTCGCCGCTGAGCGACGGGCCGTTAAGATCCATCACATGGCGCAGTTGCTGATACTGCAACAGCGTCTGCTGGGCAAACTGGCGCAGGCGTTCGCCGGCTTCTGTCAGCGTCACGGTGCGGTTATCGCGCAGAAACAGCGCATGGCCGACATCTTCTTCAAGCCGCTGGATCTGGCGTGACAGCGTGGAAGGGCTGACGTGCATAGCACGCGCAGTGCGTCCGAAGTGGCAGCTTTCTGCCAGATGAAGAAACAGTTTCAGATCCCGTAAATCCATGTGCGCGTCGCCTCTGGGTGGTGTTGCATTTATTGCAATGTGACGTTGTTAATATATCAATTTAAGCAACAGAATTCCTGTCATATGATGGGGTCATTCGCGGCGCTGCATGACACGCCGTTCCTGAACAAAAAAAGCAAACACAACCTTACCGGAGTACCCATGGCTAACTATTTCAACACATTGAACCTGCGCAACCAGCTGGCGCAATTAGGCAAGTGCCGTTTCATGGCACGCGATGAATTCGCGGATGGTGCCAGTTTCCTGAAAGGTAAAAAAGTCGTTATCGTTGGCTGTGGTGCGCAGGGCCTGAATCAGGGTCTGAACATGCGTGATTCCGGTCTGGATGTGGCCTATGCACTGCGTGCTGAAGCAATTGCGGAAAAACGCCCTTCATGGCGCAAAGCGACCGATAACGGTTTCAAAGTGGGCACCTACGAAGAACTGATCCCGCAGGCTGACCTGGTGGTTAACCTGACGCCAGACAAGCAGCACTCCGCTGTAGTTCAGGCTGTTCAGCCGCTGATGAAAGATGGCGCTGCGCTGGGCTACTCGCACGGTTTCAACATCGTTGAAGTGGGCGAAAGCATTCGTAAAGACATCACCGTGGTGATGGTGGCACCGAAGTGTCCGGGTACAGAAGTTCGTGAAGAGTACAAACGTGGCTTTGGTGTACCGACGCTGATCGCGGTTCACCCGGAAAACGATCCAAAAGGCGAAGGCATGGCGATTGCCAAAGCCTGGGCAGCAGCAACTGGCGGCGATCGTGCTGGCGTGCTGGAGTCCTCTTTCGTTGCAGAAGTGAAATCTGACCTGATGGGTGAGCAGACTATTCTGTGCGGCATGTTGCAGGCTGGTTCACTGCTCTGCTTCGACAAGCTGGTGGCTGAAGGCACTGACCCGGCTTACGCAGAAAAACTGATCCAGTTCGGCTGGGAAACCATCACTGAATCACTGAAGTTTGGCGGCATCACACTGATGATGGATCGCCTCTCTAATCCAGCCAAACTGCGCGCTTATGCGCTGTCAGAGCAGCTGAAAACCATCATGGCACCGCTGTTCCAGAAACATATGGATGACATCATCTCCGGCGAATTCTCTTCCGGCATGATGGCGGACTGGGCTAATGATGATAAAAACCTGCTGACCTGGCGTGAAGAGACCGGCCAGACCGCGTTCGAAACCGCCTCACAGTATGAAGGCAAAATCGAAGAGCAGGAGTACTACGACAAAGGTGTGGTGATGGTTGCGATGGTTAAAGCGGGCGTTGAGCTGGCGTTTGAAACCATGGTGGACGCCGGCATCATTGAAGAGTCTGCCTACTACGAATCACTGCATGAGCTGCCGCTGATCGCGAACACCATCGCCCGTAAGCGCCTGTATGAAATGAACGTGGTGATCTCCGATACCGCCGAATATGGTAACTACCTGTTCTCCTTCGCCGCGGTGCCGCTGCTGAAAGAGTTCATGACCACGCTGCAGCCAGGCGATCTGGGTAAAGCGGTTGAAGGCACGCAGGTTGATAACGCGCAACTGCGTGACGTTAACGAAGCGGTTCGCCAGCACCCGATTGAAACCGTTGGCCGCAAGCTGCGTGGCTACATGACCGACATGAAGCGTATCGCTGTCGCGGGCTAATTACCGTCATCACAGTTTTCAGCAAAACAAACCCCGGCTTGCCGGGGTTTTTTGTTGGTGAACAACGGCTGGACGGTTCTCTGTGAGACCGTGCCTGCACAGGCAACACGGTCAGATCGGAAAGACGCAAAACCGCCATCCATGGCATGCTCGGCCCGCGCGATTACGCACCTCATCCCTGAGGTGCGCCCGTTTCCGGGCCAACGCTTTGCGTTGTTCAAAAACGCTCCCGGCGTTTTTGTCCCTGGCGCGGGACGCTTTCCTTGACCGTGTTCCCTGTGCCCTTAAGCTTCTTCATTGCTGCCAATATCACTACGCCTTTCAGCGAGGTCCGGTTTTTTCAAACAGAAAGCTAACCCGCTTAAGGCGTATGCTCCCTGAGCCTGTCGCCTGATATTGTTTAGCCCTTCAGAGCGGTTGTACTCTGTGAGCCTGCTCCATAAAAAAACCCGGCAGCCGCCGGGTTTTCACTGACCTTCATCCAGCCGGATTAAACGTCATACAGCGTCTGATTACGCGTCTCTTTACAGGCGAGCAATGCAATCAGCGTCAGCACGGCCATCGACGCCAGATAAAGTCCCACCGCCTGCAAACCATAATGCGCATTCAGCCAGGTCGCGATATAAGGCGCAACAGAGGCACCCAGAATCGATGAGAGGTTATAAGAGAACGATGCGCCGGTATAACGCACTTCGGTCGGAAACAGCTCCGGCAGCAGGGCGCCCATCGGACCAAAGGTCAGGCCCATAATGCTCAGACCCAGCAACAGAAACGCCATCACCAGCGCCTGCGATCCGGAACCGAGCATCGCCGGGAACAGGAACGAAAACGCGATAATCATCAGCGTAATGGTAATCATCGTCTTGCGGCGACCAAAACGGTCAGCCAGCAAACCGGCAATCGGCACCATCACTCCAAAGCCAATCACCGCCAGCATCAGCATCCACAACATACTATTACGCGGAATACCCAGACCGGCCGGTGCTGCCGTGGTGCCGTAGCTCATCGAATAGACGGTCATGATATAGAACAGCGTATAGGTCGCCAGCATGATAAAGGTGCCGAGAATGGTGGCAGTCAGATGCTTGCTCAGCAGCGCTGCAATGGGCACCCGAACCTGCTTCTTCTCTTTCTGTACTTTGGCAAACACCGGACTCTCATGCAGCGAAACGCGCACATACAGGCCAATCAGCACCAGCACGGCGGAGAGAATAAACGGCACGCGCCAGCCCCACTGCATAAACTGCTCGTCGGTCAGCAGCCACGAAAGCAGCAGAAAAGTGCCGTTAGCGAAGAAAAAGCCAATCGGCGCACCCAGCTGAGGGAAGGAACCGTAAAGCGCACGCTTCTTCGCCGGGGCATTTTCCGTCGCCAGCAGCGCTGCGCCACCCCATTCACCACCCAGTCCCAGTCCCTGACCAAAACGCGCCAGCGCCAGCAGCAGCGGAGCCATCACGCCGATGGTTTCATAGCCGGGCAGCAGACCAATCACCACGGTGGAAATCCCCATGGTCAGCAGCGAGGCAACCAGCGTGGCCTTGCGACCCACGCGATCGCCAAAGTGACCAAACACGGCGGAGCCAATCGGACGTGCGATAAAGGCGATAGCAAACGTGGCCAGCGACTGTAGCGTCGCGACCGTGGCATCACCCTGCGGGAAGAAAATGTGCGGGAAAACAATCACCGCAGCAGTGGCATAAATATAAAAGTCGAAGAACTCGATGGCCGTTCCGACCAGCGAGGCAATCACCACTTTACTGCGTGAGTTAACCGGCGTGGGATCCTGCTGTTTGTCGAGCGTGTCTGTGAGGGAGGCTTGCATAACTGTTTCTTATTTGTAAATACAGACAAAGAATCTTACGCATCTGCCAGAGCGCATTCAATGAAGAAAACCCGCGCCGCGTCTGGCTTCAGCGGGCAAAAAGAGGATAATTTCTGAGGTGCGACGAATGTCGGGTGATACCGGGGTAATCCGGACGATATCTGGCGGGATACTCTACGAAAGGGCTAAATAAAAGTGACCCCTCAGCTATTCATCCTGTTATCTGGTTAAAAAATAGCCGAGGGGTAATATTTTCCGCTGTTGTTAACGGATTACGATGATTTGTGTCGTGACGCGCTGCCCGCTTCAGGCATTTGTGGGTCGTCTTTATATTTGGCGGTGGCGATCCACGCCGCACAGAACAGCGTCAGACGGGCGAAGAAGTAGAAAAACGCCATCAGGCCGAGCACGGAACCAAAGGCCGCACCGGAAGGCGAGGTCGCCAGCTTCGGCAGCGTCAGCGTCATCACAAACTTGATCACCTCAAAACCGATTGCCGCCAGCAGAGTGCCGCGGAACAGTGCTTTCTTACGCGGCTTATGACGCGGCAGGATCCAGAAAATCCACAGGAACAGCAGATAGTTAGCCATAACGGAAATCGAGGTGGCAATAATGGTCAGGGCGGGCCGTAACCAGTCGATGCCATCCAGCCCCAGTGCGCTGACGATCATTGCCTGCGCAGAACCGGCTACCGAGGTCAGCGACAGCGTAATCACCAGCGCCAGCATCAGACCGGTCAGCGACAGGAAATCGCGGATATAGCGCTTCCAGATCTTCTCTTTGTCATCCGGTTTGCGTTCCCACACGTCGCGCGACTGGGCACGAATCGCTTCGCGCAGGTTACCCATCCAGTTAAGACCGGAGTAGAGCGCCAGCAGTAAACCGGTAATACCCACGGTGGCACGCTGCTGAATGGCGGTATTTACCGTATTCTTCAGCGTGGTTGCCAGCGTCGGGTCGCTGATGCTGCTGACGATTTTGTTGATGATATCGGTCAGCAGATCCGGGTTCGATGCCAGCACAAAACCCACGGCGGCAAACGACACCATCAGAATGGGGATCAGCGATAAAAAAGAGAAATAGGTAATGGCCGCGCCAAACTGGCTGCCGAGCCGATCATTAAAGCGGTCAAGGGCGCGAATAAAATGCGCCACTGCCGGGATCGCCTGAAACCAGGCGGCAAAACGCGACACGCGCACTAACGAATGATCAACCGTCTCGTTGCCGGTTTTAATATCGATAAGTGGTTTTTGCGGCTGCGTATCCTGCGGGTTTTCCTGCTTGTCTGTCATAGACCTTCACTGTCCTGTTTATCATTAAAATCAAAGTATAGCCGCTCAGGTGACGTACTCCTGTAACACCTGACTCAGCCACTCCATAAAAACCCGCACGCGACGCGCCACATTGCGCCGGTGCGGATAGAGCAGGTGGATCGGCATCGGTCTGGCGGGAAAGCGATGCAGCACTTCTACCAGCTCGCCTCTTTCCAGTAATGTCTGAATCCCGGCGGCAGGCACCTGAATAATGCCTAACCCCGCCAGACAGGCGGCGCGATAGGTTTCGGTGCTGTTCACGGTGACCACACCGCCGGTGTGAACATAGTGACACTGCCTGCCATCAAAATATTCAAAACCCGGTGAGGCCTGACCCAGTTGCTGGCTGTAATGCACCATCGCATGCTGCGACAGCTCTTCCAGCCGGATCGGCATGCCGAAACGCGAAAGGTAGCCAGGGCTGGCGCAGTTGATCAAGGTATGGGTACCAATTTTTCGCGCAATCAGGCCAGAATCTTTGAGTTCCCCGACGCGGATTACGCAGTCAAACCCTTCCCGGATCACATCCACCTGACGGTCGCTGCTGCTCAGCTCAATCTCTACGCCGGGGTAGTGCTGCAAAAATTCCGGCAGCCGTGGCAGGATAAAACTGGTGGCCATGGCCACAGACATATCAATCCGGAGTTTACCGCTGAGCGAGGCAGGCTCGTGCTGGAACAGGCTGTCCATATCGTCAATCATTGACAATAAATCCAGACAGCGATCGTAATAGACCAACCCATCCTGGGTTAGTTGCACCCGGCGCGTGGTGCGATGCAGCAAACGTGTTGCCATTTGATTCTCCAGCGCCTGTATCTGCCGCGAAACGCTGCCTTTGGGGACACCTAAACTCTCTGCCGCGCGGGTAAAACTGCCCATTTCGGGCACCCGCACAAACACCTGCATTGCGTGAATTTTGTCCATGTTGTTCACCGATTGTTGTTTTTATTGAAACAGTGATGCGCATTTAACACTGTTTATAGATCAATAATTCGCGAATATCCTTAACCTGTGTTCAATTTTTCAACAGGTGCGAGAGATGAATCAGAAAGTGGCGTTAATTACCGGTGCAAACCGCGGTTTAGGCCGTAATGGCGCGTTAAAACTGGCGGCCAGGGGGACAGACATTATCCTGACTTACCGCAGCCATGCCGATGAGGCACAGACGGTGGTGAAGGAGATCGAGGCACTGGGACGGCGTGCAGTGGCGCTGGCGCTGGACGTCGGCGAAACCGGTCAGTTCGATCGCTTTGTCGTCCAGGTGAAAGAGGCACTGCAACAGCAGTGGCAGCGTGAGCGCTTTGACTATTTAGTGAACAACGCCGGACACGGACACTACAAGCCATTTACCGACACTACCGAGGCGGAATTTGATGCGCTGGTTAATGTGCATTTCAAAGGGCCTTACTTCCTGACCCAGAAGCTGCTGCCGCTGATCAACGACGGTGGCCGCATCCTGAATATCTCCAGCGGTCTGACCCGGCTGATCTATCCTGGCTCCTCGACCTATGCGTCAATGAAAGGGGCGATGGAGGTACTGACGCGCTATCAGGCGAAGGAGCTGGGCGAACGGCGTATTCGCGTCAATATCCTGGCACCTGGCGCGATAGAGACTGACTTTGGCGGGGGCCGGGTGCGCGATACCCCCGAGATTAACCATCAGATTGCCGGGCTGACGGCGCTGGGCCGGGTCGGACTGCCGGATGATATCGGCGACGCCATCAGCGCGATCCTCAGTGACGAAACCGGCTGGATCACCGCTCAGCGTATTGAAGCCTCAGGCGGGCAGGGGATTTAACCGCTGGTGGCGTCGCGGAAAGCACCCCGCGACGTCGCAGCCTTTTACAGCGTAATGGTGCCATCAATGACGGTTACGGTATTACCACCAATCCAGATGGTCTCACCATTAAAGGTTACGTTCACCCGACCGGCACGCTGCAGGGCAGTACCCTGACGCACGCGATAGGAGGTGGTATGGCCTGCGGCTGCAAAGTAACGCGCCAGACAGGCGTTGGCGCTGCCGGTCACCGGATCTTCGGTCAGGCTGCCATTTTCCACCAGCAGGCCACGCACTTCATACAATTCATGCTCGCCCGAGGGCAAACGGCCAAAGGGCATCACGCCCGAGACACCCGCATGTTTAATCAGGCGCTGCAAATCGCTGACATTGGGCTGCAGCGCCAGCACGGCCTCGGCGCTGACCATCGGCACCAGCAGCCAGCGGATACCCATATCCACCACGGTCGGGCTTTGCGTCAGATCGAATGCATCGCTGTTTAAGGCGTTACCCATCAGCGCATCCTGCCATGGCATCAGGGTGGCAGCTGGCGCGGCAAAGGCCAGTCCGCCCGTCTCATTAATCTTCACCGTCACGTTACCGACGCCGCACTCCTGCACGATTTCACCCGGCGTACGGGTTGGCCAGCCCGCCTCCAGCAGCGCGTGTGCGGTGCCCAGCGTTGGGTGACCGGCAAACGGCAGTTCGCCTTCAACGGTAAAAATACGCACCCGGTAGTCCGCCTCTTCATGTTGTGGCGGCAGCACAAAGGTGGTTTCCGACAGGTTAGTCCAGCGGGCAATCGCCGCCAGCTGGCTGTCGCTCAACTCCTGAGCATCCATAATCACCGCCAGCGGATTGCCATTAAAGGCTGCTGAGGTAAACACATCGACTTGCTTAAACGCGACCTTCATGATGACTCCTTGCGATTGGGTTCAGTGCGGCCTTTTCTCTGCCGGATGATTGCTTATAACAGCTAACAGCGTTATCAATAAGTTAAAGATTTTACCGGAGACTGTGAATGCTAACGATCCTGGGACGCGCCTCCTCAATCAACGTGCGCAAAGTATTATGGCTGTGTGACGAGCTTGACCTTGATTACCAGCGCGAAGAGTGGGGCGATGGATTCCGCTCAACGCACCTGCCCGAATTTATGGCACTCAATCCCAATGCGATGGTGCCGGTACTGAAAGATGATGACTTTGTGATGTGGGAATCCAACGCCATCCTGCGCTATCTGGCGAATGCCTATGGCGGCGAGTGGCTCTATCCTCATCATCCGCAAACGCGTGCGCCTGTCGATCAGTGGATGGACTGGCAGTCCACTGAACTCAACACCTCATGGCGCTACGCATTTATGTCGCTGGTGCGAAATTCACCGGCTCATCAGGATCCACGTTTGCTGGCCGCGGCCAGCAAAGGCTGGGCACACACCATGAGCATTCTCAATCAGCAGCTGGAAAAAACCGGTCGTTACGTTGCCGGACGTAATTTCACGCTGGCAGACATTCCGATTGGTCTGGCGGTGAACCGCTGGTTTGAAACGCCGCTCGAACACCCTGATTATCCGGCGGTACGCACCTATTACGAACGCCTGACTGAACGCCACGGCTATACTGTCTGGGGCCGCAACGGTACACCCTGAGCCTCGCCGCAGGATACTCCCGCCAGTTCACAGGCGATTTCGCCCGCGCGTCTGATCGCCCAGCTGTAGCGCGCATCAAACGGATAGCAGCAGGAGAGGCGCAGTGCATGGTTGTAGCGCTCGCTCAGCGAATAGAGCGCGCCGGGCGTGACGCAAATCTGCTCCTGCAGCAACCGATCAAACATCTCGGTGGTATTTACGCCGCCCGGTAACTCGACCCAGAAGACGAAGCCACCGCGCGGCAGCGTCGCGCGGGTGCCCTCCGGGAAGTAGCGGGCGATCAGTCCCCGCGCCTCATCCAGGTTGGCCGCGTAGCGACGGCGCAGCGTGCGCAGATGGTGGTCATAACCGCCGGAAGCAAGAAACTCCGCCAGCGTTTCAGAGAGCAGGGCGGATTCTGCCATCGACGACACCGCTTTCAGTCGGGCAATCGCATCATGAAAACGGCCAGCGGCGGTCCAGCCAATACGGAAATCGGGCGCCACGGTTTTGGTGAAGCTGGTGCAGTAGATCACCCAGCCGTCGCGATCAAAGGCTTTTACCGCGGGCGAGAGCGGCCAGTCGAACTGTAACTCGTCATACAGCCCATCTTCTATCAGCGGAACGTGGTAAGTATTCACTAACTTCGCCAGCCGCTTCTTGTTCTCCAGCGACATGCCGCAGCCCAGCGGGTTCTGCGCGCTCGGCATCGCAATCAGCGCCTTAATTCGCTGCTCCTGAAGCAGCATCTCCAGCGCATCCAGCGACAGCCCATGCTGCGGATCGGTGGGGATTTCCAGCGCCTTAAGGCCCAGTGAAGCCAGCAGCGGGAAGAGGAAAAAGTAGGTCGGCGACTCCAGTCCGACGCAGTCGCCGGGCTGCGTGACCGCCCGCAGCGCCAGCTGAAGCGCCTCCATGCAGCCGTGGGTCAGGGTGATCTCATCGGCGGTGAGCGTCTGTCCGGCGTGCAGCGCCCGTCGCGCAATCTCCTCCCGTAAGCGCTCACTACCGGGCGGAAGCGCATAGCGCCCAATCATGTTCGGATGACGGCGCAGCAGTGAGGTGGTAATCCGGGCAATACGCGCCGCAGGAAACAGCTCACTATCCTGGGGGCAGGCCAGGGAAATATTGATGTAGTCAGGATGGTTCTGCGCCGCAAATACCTTATCGATCAGGTCGAGCTTGCCGCTGCTGGGGTCGCGTACCCGGGTTTTATGCTGACCATGACGGGTCACGGCGGGCAACACGCCGCGCACGTAATAGCCCGACTGGGGACGCGCCTCAATCAGCCCGCGATCTTCCAGCAACTGCCAGGCATTCAGTACCGTATTGACGCTGACCTGATGTGACTGGGCGACGCGGCGGATCGCCGGCAGGCGTTTGCCGGGTTTCAGCGTGCCCTGATGGATAGCCTCAGCGAAGCTGTCTGCCAGCTGCTGATAGAGAGGCCGATCGGAAGTGGGAGCAAGGGACACAGTAGCCTCCGGATTGGATGGGTACAATTGCTGTTAACGGGAACTGTAACCATAACAATAGTGATTTTGTGTCACTGTTACCATCCCTTTTGCCGCCGTAGCATAGAACTCTGTCTGTTTTCAGGAGAGTCACCATGCTCGATCCCTCTTTCTTCAGTTACGTTACCGTCATGTCGATTACGCCAGGCCCGAACAATCTGCTGCTGGCGACCTCAGGCGTCAATTTCGGCATGCGCCGCACGCTGCCGATGGTGTTTGGCATACTGGTAGGTTGTGCGCTGCAAACGGTGATCGCCGGCGTCGCACTGGAGGTCTTACTGCACTGGATGGCGGCGATTCGCCTGCCGCTGACGCTGGCAGGCTGTGCCTATCTGTTGTGGCTGTCATGGAAGATTTTCCGTGCGGCAGCACCTGAAGTGCGCAGCAAGCCGCAGCCCATGACGCTGCTGGGCGGTGCCTGTTTCCAGGCGATCAATCCCAAAGCCTGGCTGATGGCGACCAATGTGGCGCTGTTGTACAGCGCCAGCAGCGGCGTGCTGACGGTGATGATCGGCTTTATGCTGCTGAACCTGCCCTGCATTCTGATCTGGGCTGCGCTGGGCGATCGCCTGCGCAGCCATCTGCAGATTGCCTGGAAGCGTCAGTTATTTAACAGCCTGATGGCGCTGTCGCTGGTGGCGACTACCATCTGGATGCTGACCGACGCCTTGCTGGCCGCTTAATCGGGTGCACCAGGTGCAGTGGCCGACGGCCATTTCCAGTTCTGCACCTCCGGCACATCTTCACCGTGTTCACGCACATAGCGATGATGTTCAGCGATGCGCTCCTGCAGATCGTCCAGCAGCTCAGGATGCGCATCGGCCAGGCCCGGCACGCGCAGAATCGCCTCCTGCGCCAGATGATAGCGGTCAAGCTCGTTCAGCACCGTCATATCAAATGGCGTAGTGGTGGTTCCCTCTTCATTGAAGCCGCGCACATGGAAGTTGCGGTGGTTGGTACGCGAATAGGTCAGGCGATGTATCAGCGTCGGATAACCGTGGAAGGCGAAGATCACCGGTTTATCCTGAGTAAACAGCGCGTCGAATTCCGCATCAGATTTGCCATGCGGATGCTGATCCTGCGGCTGCAGCGCCAGCAGATCGACCACGTTCACCACGCGGATACGTAGTTCGGGCAGCATACCGCGCAGCAGATCCACCGCCGCCATCGTCTCCATGGTCGGCACATCACCGGCACAGGCCATCACCACATCCGGCTCCTCATGCTCTGGGGTGGTGCCCGCCCAGCGCCACTCGCCCATGCCCGCTTCACAATGGGTTACCGCACTCGCCATATCCAGCCACTGCGGCGCAGGCTGCTTGCCCGCCACAATCACATTGATGCGGTCCCAGGTGCGCAGGCAGTGATCGCCAACCCACAGCAGCGTATTGGCATCGGGCGGCAGATAGATGCGCACAATGTCCGCTTTTTTATTGGCAACGTGATCGATAAAGCCAGGATCCTGATGGCTGTAGCCATTGTGATCCTGTCGCCAGACGTGCGAAGAGAGCAGATAGTTCAGCGACGAGATCGGCTTACGCCAGCCCAGTTTACGCGACACTTTCAGCCACTTGGCATGCTGGTTAAACATCGAATCGACGATGTGGATAAAAGCTTCATAACAGTTAAACAGCCCGTGGCGGCCGGTCAGCAGATAGCCCTCAAGCCAGCCCTGACACTGATGCTCACTGAGAATTTCCATCACCCGGCCATCACGCGCCAGCTGCACATCGTAAGGCTCTGTTCGTTCCAGCCAGGTACGGCTGGTCACGTCGAAGACCGGCGTCAGGCGGTTAGAGGCGGTTTCATCCGGGCCAAACAGGCGGAAATTATCGCGGTTGCGCTGGAACAGCACGCTGAGGTAGCGGCCCAGATGCTCAGTGGCCTGCGCCATCTGTGCGCCTGGCTCGCTGACATCGCAGGCAAACTCCGCGAGTTCAGGCGCATCCAGCTCACGGCGCAACAGGCCGCCATTGGCATAAGGCGAAGACCCCATGCGTTTATCACCTTCCGGTGCCAGCGCCTGCAGTTCCGGCTTTAAGCGACCCTCTTCATCAAACAGGTCGTCTGGCTGATAACTCCGCATCCACGTCTCAAGGATCTGGCGATGTCCTTCATCTTCGCGACAGGCCGCGACCGGCACCTGATGCGCCCGCCAGAAATCTTCCACTTTCTTGCCGTCGACCGTTTTGGGGCCGGTCCAGCCTTTGGGGCTGCGCAGGATAATCATTGGCCAGCGCGGCACCCCGGTGGTGGCTTTACCCTGGCGCGCCTCGCGCTGATAAGCGGCGATTTTACTGAAGGCACTATCCAGCGCCTCCGCCATCAGCGGATGCATTTTTTCAGGCTCATGCCCGCAGACGAACAGCGGCTCATAGCCGTAGCCACTGAACAACTGGTGCAAATCTTCATCGCTGCTGCGACCCAGCAGCGTCGGGTTGGCGATTTTGTAGCCATTGAGGTGCAGAATCGGCAGGACCGCGCCGTCACGTTCAGGATTCAGGAATTTGATGCCGTGCCAGCTGGAGGCCAGTGGACCGGTCTCCGCTTCGCCGTCGCCAATCACGCAGGGTACAACCAGTTCGGGATTATCGAAGGCCGCGCCAAACGCATGGGAGAGCGAATAGCCCAGCTCACCGCCTTCATTAATCGAGCCAGGCGTTTCCGGTGCCGCGTGACTGGGAATGCCCCCCGGAAAGGAGAACTGTTTGAACAGACGCTGCATGCCCGCCGCATCCTGCGTGATGTGCGGATAAATCTCGCTGTAGCTGCCCTCAAGCCAGGTATTCGCCACCATGCCGGGGCCGCCATGTCCTGGTCCGCAGATGTAGATCATATCCAGGTTTTGCTTCCGGATAACGCGGTTGAGGTGGGCATAGATAAAATTCAGGCCTGGCGTAGTGCCCCAGTGACCCAGCAGACGCGGTTTAATGTGTTCAGGCCTGAGTGGCTCACGCAACAGCGGGTTATCCATCAGGTAAATTTGTCCGACGGAGAGGTAGTTCGCGGCCCGCCAGTAGCGGTCGAGCAGCGTGAATTCCGGTGAAGCAGGGGAGTAAGACATGCAGTTTCCTCCTGATCGTGCAGCTAAAAGATGCCTTAACCCTAATAGAGAATGCCCGGATCGACCAGGTAACCGACCAATAAAAAAGGCCCCGCAGTGCGGAGCCTTTTTATCAATGGCGCTGAATTATTTGCCGACGACGAACGCGGTTTCACGTCCTTCATCGTTTGCTGCCATCGGGGTAACCGGCGAATAGTCGAGCTGCAGAATCCGGCTGGTTTCGGCTAACACTTTCTCTGTCAGCGCTACGTCACCGTTCAGCTTACGTCCCCAGGATGGGATCACCGCACGGATTTTGTTCTGCCATTCCGGCGAAGCCATCTGCTCAGGACAGACCTTGTGCAGCAGCTCCAGCATGATCGGTGCCGCCGTAGAGGCGCCAGGCGATGCACCCAGCAGTGCTGAAATCGAGCCATCCTGTGAGGCGACCACTTCGGTGCCCAGGCGTAACACGGCGCCCTCTTTTTCATCTTTCTTGATGATCTGCACACGCTGACCGGCAGTCACTAAGCGCCAGTCCTCCTGCTTCGCCTGCGGCACATAGGCGCGCAGGGCGTCCATCCGGTCGCGATCGCTTTGCAGCACCTGATCCATCAGGTATTTCACCAGGTCAAAACTTTTCAGCCCCACTTTCACCATCGGCAGCATATTGCTGCTGTTCAGTGAGGTGAACATATCCATCAGCGAACCCTGCTTCAGGAACTTAGTCGAGAAGGTGGCGAACGGGCCAAACAGCAGCACCTGCTTGCCATCCAGAACGCGGGTGTCGACGTGCGGCACGGACATCGGCGGCGCACCGACGCTGGCTTTGCCATAGACCTTGGCCATGTGCTGCGCGACGACCTGCGGATTTTCCGTTACCAGGAATGAACCGCCCACCGGGAAACCAGCGTAACCGTTGGCTTCCGGGATGCCAGCCTTCTGCAACAGCGGTAACGCTGCGCCGCCAGCACCGATAAATATTCTACCCGCCGTCAGTGTGCGACGCGTGCCGCTGTTCAGACACTGCAGCGTCACCTGCCAGCGACCGTCGGCGAGCTGCTTCAGCTCACGCACTTCCTGACGCAGACGCAGCTGGAAATTCGCTTTCTTCTCTAACGAGGCGATCAGCTGACGGGTGATTTCACCGAAGTTCACGTCGGTACCCATCTCCGTCCAGGTCGCGGCTACTTTCTGGCTGCGGTCACGGCCATTCATCACCAGCGGGATCCAGCGGGCAATCTGCTGCGGATCTTCGGAGTAGGCCATGCCACGGAACAGGGTGCTTTTCTGCAGCGCCTTAAAGCGCTTGCGCAGGAAGTCGACATTGTCGTCACCCCAGACAAAGCTCATGTGCGGCGTGCTGTGAATAAAGCTTTTAGGGTTGCGCAGGTTGCCTTTCTGGACCTGATAAGCCCAGAACTGGCGGGAAATCTGGAACGATTCGTTGATCGTCACCGCTTTAGAGATGTCGATGCTGCCATCCGCCTGCTGAGGCGTATAGTTCAGCTCTGCCAGCGCCGCATGACCGGTGCCCGCGTTATTCCAGCCGTTTGACGACTCTTCGGCCACGCTATCCAGCCGCTCCACCATTTCGATGGACCAGTCCGGCTCTAAATCCTGCAGCCACGCGCCAAGGGTGGCGCTCATCACACCTGCGCCAATCAGCAGCACGTCAACGTCTTTGCGCTCCTGCGCGGTAGTAGTGGTGTCCTTTGCCATGGCACTCATCGCGAGCGCAAGGTTTACAGCTGAATTGCACATGAGGCGACATCTCCTCTTCTGTTGACCTGAAGCCCAACAGTTTTGCAGGCGAAATAGTCACGCTTCTTACGAGCGCGTTGCGCTATTTCTCAAAGGTTAAGTCTCAGGTATAGGGTTAAAGCGGTAATAACGCGTTAACTGCACGTTATGCTTTGTCATCTGAATATAACATTCTCGCATCTGAATTAAACATTTGTTTATTTTTTAAATGCAGAAATGATTCAGCATAAGAATTAATCATCAGGGCCAGCGGCGTATTAGGGTTTTTTTAGTGTGAAGTCAGTGGGTTAACGGAAATGGCATGTTGCTGAAAAGCCCCATGCTGGTGCAACGACGGAATGGATATGAACCGTGCGGAATTATTTAATCCGCTGAAATTTAGCGATTTATTATGCAGTAAGGAATAACGGGAATCGGGGGAAGAGAGCCTGAAAGGCTGCTTGTGTAAAAATAATGTTACATTTTTGTGAGTCTGAAAATGCGTGCACACCGGCGCACGCATCGGATTCACTTATGACTGACTGGCGCTGGCGGGCAACTTTTTCAGACTTATCGCCATGCGGTTGTAGGTGTTCATCAGACCAATCGCGATGTTCAGATCGACAATCTCTTTTTCACTGAAGTGCGCTTTCAGTGCGGTATAGCGGTTGTCTGGCGCACCCTGCTGAGCAATCAGGGTCAGGCATTCAGCCCAGTGCAGGGCAGCCTTCTCTTTATCACTGAACAGCGTACCGGATTCCTGCCAGACCGAGGTCAGCACGATCTTATCCCAGCCCATGCCCGACTTATTCAGTGCTTTGGTATGTAAATCAATGCAGTAGGCACAGCCATTAATCTGCGATATGCGCAGGAACAGCAGTTCCAGTAAAGTGAGCGGCAGATCGGTTTGTGCCAGATAACTGTATACGCCGCCCAGCGCTTTCATGCCTGCCGGTGCTGCACTGTGAAAATCGATACGTTCGCTCATCTTATTGCCTCATTCAGGGTTGATAAGGCGATTTTCAGCCTTTCAATGGAGCAGATAAAGTGCCAAAAAATGAGAGTCTGACTGGTCCATCGCCGCTTTCCACGCTGACACTGCAGCGCGGTGCGTCACGTGGCCTCAGTGAACAACTGCGTCAGCTGATTGAACAGGCGATTGGTGAAGGACGTTTACAACCTGGCGCGCGTCTGCCTTCCTGTCGCGATCTGGCGGCTCAGCTCGGCGTGGCGCGTGGCACCGTTCGCGCCAGTTACGACATGCTGGTTGATGGTCAGTTTCTGCAGGCCAGAGGCGCGGCGGGTACCTTCGTCAGCCCATTACCGCCGTTAAAACCGGTCAGCGCCGATGCTGAACGCCAGCTGCTGGAAGGTGCAGAGGAGTATGAAGCGCCACCGCTGACCTTCCAGATGGGCATTCCTGCCAGCGATGCATTCCCGGCCAAAGTCTGGCTGCGCATTCTGCAGCGTCAGACGCGCATGCAGGTCAGCAGACCGGCCAGCTATCCCGATCCCCGCGGCAGCTTAGCGTTGCGGCAGGCGCTGGTGGCCTACCTGGCGGTGGCACGCGGCCTGCGCTGTCAGGCGGACCAGATTATTATTACCAGCGGCTATGCTGGCGCAATGGGGCTGATTGGGCTGGCAATGAATTTTCAGGGTAAAACAGCATGGCTGGAAGATCCCGGATTCTGGGTGGCGCGTCGTGCGGTTGAAGCGCTGCGCGTCACGCCGGTTGCCGTGCCGGTTGATGCCGAAGGGTTGCAGGTTGAGGCCGGGATTGCCCGCGCGCCGGATGCCGCTTTTGCGCTGGTCACGCCGGGACAGCAGGCGCCGCTTGGTATGACGATGAGCCTGGCACGCCGGCATGCCCTGCTTAACTGGGCCAGCCGCGCGCAGCGCTGGATTATCGAAGATGACTATCTCGGAGAGCTTCAGCCCGGCAATCGCGCCGCGCCGGCACTGGCCGCGCTCGACAGCCAGGGGCGGGTGTTGCACATCGGCACGTTCAGCAAGACGCTGACGCCGCAACTGCGGCTCGGTTTTATGGTGGTGCCACCCGCGCTGACGGCCCGGTTCGGTGAGGTCTGCGCGTTGCTTTCGCCTGCCTCCTCCGGATTGCTGCACAACGCGGTAGCGGAATTTCTGCGGGATGGCCACTTTATGCGGCATCTGCGGCGCATGAAGCGCGTCTATCATGAGCGGCTGGAGCAGATGATCGCGGCGCTGCATCCTCACTTTCCTGACCTGCAACGCGCCGGGCTGGCGGTGATTGTCCGTTTACCCGCCGGTTCACCGGATCAGGTGATTGCGCAGCAGGCGGTGGAGTGGGGCATGGCACCGTCGCCGCTGTCGATCTGGTATCAGCAGGCGGATCAGCGCGGTGCGGGCCTGTTACTGGGGACGGCACATCTGCCACGTGAAGGTTATGCGCGCAGTGTCGAACGGCTAAAAGCGCTGGTCGATGCGCAGGCGGTCAGCCCCTGAACCAGCGACGCCAGACAAAACGGATAACAAAAAACTCCAGTGCGCCCAGCAGCAAAAACCAGACGCAAAACACCACCGTGTAGAGCTGATTCAGGTCCTGCAAATGGAACATCTGCAACAGATGCTGCGCCACCGTCACGCTAAAGGCGGGCGCGGGCAGCAGCAGCGCCGAGAGAAAGCCCAGCAGTAAAATGCCACCAGGCACGATCAACGTTTCAAAAGGGTTATTCATAACCGGTATCCCATATTTATCAGCCCGGCATTTTCCGGTAAACGGCGACACGGTTCAATGGTGGCGCGCTGCTTCGTGCGCATCCGGCATGCTACATGGCCAGAGGAATGGTCAGAAAATGCTTTGCTACCATCGACTTAGCGCGATTCATAGCGGATGATAAGAGTTATAGCCTTTGCTATACTTAAATCCCTGATTTTACTGTCTTTTTATCTTTGGGTTTGCATGGTAGACTGCGCCCACTTTTTCATAACTGAACACTTTGTGTGGTGAATTCAGCGTGAATTGCCGCTTTTTCGCCCCAGGTGAATAAATCATGACCTTTATTGCCACTTTAATTCTTGCGCTGG
This sequence comes from Pantoea sp. JV6, assembly GCF_025910055.1. Taxonomy (NCBI): domain Bacteria; kingdom Pseudomonadati; phylum Pseudomonadota; class Gammaproteobacteria; order Enterobacterales; family Erwiniaceae; genus Pantoea; species Pantoea sp. JV6. The sequence continues at coordinate 28,484 of NZ_JAPCIM010000020.1, forward strand.
GCATGTCGATGGACGCGTTTGCTGCTGCTCTGGGCAAAGGTGCCACGTTGCATCGTCCCGGTTTTAAAGAAGCGCTGCGTACCGGTCTGATTTTCGGCTCAATTGAAGCGCTGACGCCGCTGATTGGCTGGGCGCTTGGCCTGGCCGCCAGCCGTTACATCATGGCGTGGGATCACTGGGTTGCCTTCATCCTGCTGGCGTTTCTGGGTGGCCGTATGATGATGGAAGGCTTCCGTCAGACTGCTGTCGCAGAGCCCTGTGAAGCCCCGCAAAGCCATGGCTTTATGGTACTGGCGACCACCGCGGTAGCGACCAGCCTGGATGCGCTGGCTGTTGGTGTGGGTCTGGCTTTCCTGCAGGTGAACATCATTACTACCGCGCTGACCATTGGTGCAGCCACTACGGTGATGGCGACGACTGGCGTATTAGTCGGGCGCTTTATCGGTCCGATCCTGGGCAAATGGGCGGAAGTGCTGGGTGGAGTAGTGCTGATTGCCGTCGGCTCTACCATTCTGTTGCAGCATCTCGGCTACACCGCGTAGGGCTTTTGCACATAAAACCGTCATTTTTGTGATCTGGTTCAAATTTATTTGCTGTTAAAACGCACAGGAGCTATACTTTTTCGGTATATGTTCAACTAAATTTGAATCAGGTGTTCCATGAAACGTATTTTTAAACACGTGTTCCGCGCTTACGTTGAGACGTTCAAACACGTACCGCCGGGTGCCATGTACTAAGCACCCCGCAAGAAACCCTCGATAATCGCGGTCAGGGATCGACCTGTGATTATCACCTTTTCTGCTTTTTCTGCCTTTGCTTCTGCTGATTTAAACCCGCGTTTTTGCACTTCGGGTGCATCCTGTTTGTTGCTACTCCTCTCCTTCTGATTTCCCGTTATGCGCCACTTTGTGCCAGAAACGGACGTTGCTGTAGCGATCTAATCTGCCCGGGAGATTTCCGGATGCCAGACAAAATGGCGGCATACCTTAAACAGGAAACAAGCACTTTTAATGGGGCACGGGATTGCCTGTGCCGAAGCTTAGATTCACGGTTAACCCTGATGATTCTTCCTGAATATTTCATTAAACCATTCGATAAAAACCCGGACCTTAGGCGGAAGATAGCGTCGGTCAGGGTAGAGTATAGAAACCGGTTTCGTCACAGTCGCATAACCCGATAATACTTCCTTCAGCTGGCCTGTTTCGAGGCAGGGCTTTAATGCCGTATATAATGCGTGAAGCATGCCAATGCCCGCCACGCCACAGGAAAGAAGGACGTCAGAATTGTTAACTCGTACGCTGCTTCCCGGATGCCGTGAAACAATTTCGCCGTTCATAACGAATTTCCATTCCTGAATGTCCCGACTGTGTTCATTAAAAAAATAAATGGCTTTATGGTCTTTAAGGTCATCAGGCGTTAAAGGAGTGCCATATTTATCCAGATAAGAGGGTGCTGCACAGGTGACCATCTGCAGGCTGCCCATTCTGCGCGAAATAAAATTCGAATCAGCAAGCTCACCGAGACGAATAACACAGTCCACACCTTCTGTAATTAAATGGGTCAGGCGATCTGAAGCGGTCAAGACTATTTCAATTTCAGGATATAAAGCCTGAAACTCGCTTAATTGTGGGATCAGGATACTGTGTGCCAGCGCCAGTGGAACATCAATGCGCAGCTGCCCACGAGGTTGCTGATTTGAAGAATAAGAAGCCATGATATCGCTGGCATCACTCAGTAGCGTTTTAGCCCGCTGATAAATTTCTTCCCCTTCAACGGTCACACTCAGACTGCGCGTGGTGCGGTGCAATAGCTTAACGCCAAGCTTGTCTTCCAGCTGTTGTACGGACTTACTGACCGCAGGGCGATGCAGCTGCAAGGCGTCAGCGGCCCGGGTGAAACTACGGAATTCAACGACGTGAACAAAAATATCCATCAATTCCAGCATGTTCGAGCGCATCATTTAACTCCGCAAAAAATATTCCTGCCGAAATAGTGTATTGCGGATTATATCTCATTCCGATTGTTTCTCCTGCAGTAACACTGAAGTCCTTTTACGTGGCTTTTTACACCTGCCTGCTTTTTTTATCATCACCCTATTCGATGCATACACATGGGAAATGACAAAATGAAAGCATGGTTACTGAAAGATTTTGGCCTTGAAAACTTAAAGCTTGAAGAGGTGGAAACGCCTGTACCCGGTCCGGGTGAACTTCTGGTTAAAGTTGGCGCGGTGTCTCTGAACTTCAGGGATAAGGCGATAGTAGAAGGCTTCTATGAGCCTCATCTGGTTCCAAAGCCACTGATTCCTGTCTCGGATGCCACGGGCACCGTTGTTGCCACGGGACAGGGTGTATCCCGTTTTAGCACGGGTGATCGCGTTAACTCGCATCTCTATTCACGCTGGTTAGAGGGTGAACCTGCCGCTGATGAGCCAGCATGGTGTATTGGAATGCCGTTACCCGGCGGGCTGGCTGAGTACATGATCATTCATGAGGACAGCGCAGTTAAAGCGCCTGACAGCATGACCGATGAAGAAGCCTCTACACTTCCCATCGCTGCACTTACGGCATGGTACTCGCTAATGGATATCGGCAATCTGCAGCCCGGTCAGACCGTGCTCGTACAGGGAACCGGTGGCGTATCGGTCTTCGCTGCTCAGATAGCGCATGCCTATGGTGCACGTGTCATTGCCACCTCCAGTAACGATGCAAACCTTGAGCGCATTAAATCACTGGGAGCAGATGAAGGGATTAACTATAAAAAATACCCTGAGTGGGAAAGAAAAGTGCTTGAAATGACTGATGGTAAAGGCGCTGACGTAACGATAGATGTCGCTGGGGGCAATGGCATCAATCAGTCAATTGCTGCGACAAAAGTTGCCGGTACGATTGCTCAGGTAGGATTTCTGACCGGCCAGACAGCACAACTTGATTTGATGCCGTTAATTTTCCGTCAGACAAAAATCCGGGGCATTGCGGTTGCACCACGCTCCTCGTTTGATCGGATGAATCCGTTCCTCAATAAACATAATATTAAACCCGTCATTGAACAGGTTTACAGTTTTAATGAGGCGGTTGAAGCCTTCCGGCATCTCTCCCGTGGTGCATTTGGCAAAATCGTCATCAGAATTAGCGACTGATAACGACTTTTTATTCCTCAATTCTGGCAGTTTTTACTGACTGCCAGATACTTTTGGTATCCCATTCTCACCGCGTTAAACCCCTTCTCAAAGCGTACTTATATCCTTTCTGCACATCATCAAAAGGGCCGCTTTTCGTATCACCACGACCGGCAGCGGTGAGTTACTTTTGCGGGTGGATAAGCAGAAAAATGCGTCAATTTTCGCCCGGCAAAAATGCTCCTGTCTTAAATCGCATCGGCCAAAAATTCAATAAATGTCCGTACTTTCGAATTGAGTGCCGAACGTTCGGTGACACAGGCATAGATATTCATCGGCAGGGACTCAATGGTGCTCTCGCCACTGTGACCTGACCAGGATAAAGGCCTTAACAGACCGCTGTCTATCAGTGGCTGAGCTACAAAGCTTGCCAGACGGGCAATGCCGCCGCCGTTTACGGCTATTCTGGCGATGATATCAATATCATCGCTGATAAAACTGGGGTTGAGTTTTGCATTAACAGGCTGTCCGTTGACCATAAACGTCCATGGCAGAAACCGTCTGTCGGTGGGATAGCGGAAAACCAGGCAGGCGTGCTGGCTAAGTTCTCCAGGCGTCTGAGGCGTACCAGCGCGATCAAGATAAGCGGGAGCCGCACAGAATATAAAGGGTAACGATGCAATTTTTCTGGCGATTAGTTGATCATTCAGCTGTGCTTCGATGCGGATACTGACATCGACGCCTTCCAGGCGATGATCGACGTTGCGATCGGTACTGATCAGTTCAATATCTATATCGGGGAAAGACGCTTTGAAAGCGGGCATAAGGGGAGCCAGAACGTACCGACCAAACGCGGCTGTCGTAGCGATACAAAGTGGCCCCTGTGGTTTGGTTTCATTCGCAGCAGCCTGAGAGGCGAGTTCGATATCATGTGGGATGTGACGGACTTTCTCGAAATAGCGTTTACCGTTTTCCGTTAAGGTCATGCTGCGGGTGGTGCGCGATAGCAGTCGCACGCCCAGATGCGCTTCAAGACGGGAAAGACTCTGGCTGACTGCTGCCGGACTCATACCTTTAGCGCGTGCCGCCGCTGCAATACTGCCGTTTTCCACCACGCGGATAAAAGTGCTAATCAGCCCTAAAATGTCCATCGTATCCTCAACCGTTAATTCGTCACTTTTACTTAATAATGATTAAAGCATAACCGCTCTACAACCCCCCGCATAAGCTTGTTAAGTTAGCCACAGTCTTATCTACTTTTGTTAAACAGGATATTCAGATGACTGATGCTGCAACAAAAAAAACCTTACGAACCCGCTTGCCGGTGCGCACGACACCTTACATATTTGCGCTTTATATGGCGATCATCATGGCGTTCCTGATGAGTCTGGTCATCACGTTAGCCGAATTCGGAATGGGGCCTCATTACATGACAAATGTGATGAATGCTTACCGTGTCGCCATGCCAGCGGCTTTCTTTTGCATACTGGTTGTCCGTCCTGTTGTTATCCGGCTCGTAGGATTGACCGTTCACGGTCACTGAGACAGTCAGCATGCCCAAAATGGGCGGACAGGTAGGGTTTAGCCCGCTTCTCGCTCATCGCGGCAGGCTGCTTCTGCACCAGAATGGAGGCGGGTGGCAAATCTCCAGCATTTCAGATGCAGGGTGAGGGCGGGCAGGTCGTCCGGATACTGACCGGTATCAGGATGAAAGATACCGAAGAGCCGGGCGTACGATATGCAGCAGGTAAAGCTCACAGATGAAGATGGCGATGACAGCGCTTCACTGGCCGTGCGGAAATTTTTACGCAATGTGACCTTACTGGCTCTGTTTATTGTTAAGCATCAACGTTAAATCGGCACCGTCATTATGACAGGATTAGCCTGCTCCTCTTCGCACACCGCGGAGCCTGAAGCACTTCCTGAGCAGTCAAAATAAAACAGCCATTCAGCCATCTGAGCGTTTAAATGGTTAAAATAAATAAACATATACATTGCTAAATTATTATCGCTATGTCTTAATGCGTCATCGGTTTGGAACACAGACCTTATGAAAGCAGTTTTAGTAAAGTAGTCCTCAGTTCAAGTGTTATCCACAGATATCCTTCTTCGAGAGCCTCCTCCTAAGTGCCCAATAAGTAAATCTCTAACTACAGGCCATCTTCGCCGCTCTTAGTGGCTAATCGATTAAGGAAATATCTATGTCTAACAAAATGACTGGTTTAGTAAAATGGTTTAACTCAGATAAAGGTTTTGGCTTTATCACTCCCGATGATGGCAGCAAAGATGTATTCGTGCATTTCTCTGCTATCCAGGGTGATAACTACAAAACGCTTGATGAAGGTCAGAAAGTCTCCTTCACCATTGAAAATGGCGCCAAAGGCCCTGCAGCTGGCAACGTCACAGCGCAGTAAGCCGCGCTCATTATCAGCGACGCTTACAATAGCGATGAAGACATAAGTCTGAGCAGATAAGATCTGCTGATAATAAAAGAAACCCGCCCAGTGCGGGTTTTTTATTGCCTGAAATTCGCATCATCTCTGGTCCGTTGACCTGCTCCGCGTTTATCAGGCTACCCCGATGTTAATCCTCTCTTCATAAGCCCTGCCCGTGATGAAATGTGACGTTAAGCCATCGGGCAAAAGCCATAACGCGCCTTTTGAAATCAGCGATGCTCCCCTGAGGCGTATTACTGATTGCCAGCAAGTCATCCCTTTCTTTTGCTAACGCTGGATATCGGGCATTGAATGTAAAGCGATACTCCTCGGGTGTTTCAGTCATTGCCTTCCCGCTTACACCAGACAGATCTCCCGCCAGAGTTCATCACCCGCAATGCCAGCGTCTTCTTAGGCGAAACCCCATACTTTTTCACACCATCGCGCGGATAACCCGCCTGCTGCCTGATCCCGACCTACACTGAATTATTCTCCCCAAACCAGGAGCAGCGGATGATCCAGAAGCATCGACGAAAACAGGCAGCGATTGTGGCAGGTGTTGGATTGGGTGTGGCGGCCACGTTATGGGGTATGAAACGCTGGCGGCAACTTAAGGAGACGCCGCCGGTGTCGCCGAACAGTCATCACGCCGGTCTGGCCGGTTATTATCAGCAGATTGGTGACTGGCGCATGTTTACCCGCGTTACGCCCAATGAGGATCAGGGACTGCCGGTCGTGTTAATCCACGGTCTGGTGATGTCGGGCCGGGCGATGGAGCCACTGGCGCTGGCGCTGGGGCGCGACTATCACGTGCTGGTGCCGGATCTGCCCGGTTTTGGCGCCAGCACACTGCCCCCTTCTTCGCCGATCATGTCGGTGGATCAGCTGGCGGATGCGCTGTGGCTGTGGTTACAGCATAACTGTTTCCAGCGCGCTATCTGGGTCGGCAATTCGTTTGGCTGCCAGATTCTGGCCGCGCTGGCGGTGAAACATCCACAGGCTGTGGCGGGACTGGTGCTGCAGGGGCCGACGGTCGATCGTCATGCCCGCAGTCTGCCGCGTCAGCTCTGGCGCGACTGGCGTAATGGCCGGCTGGAATCCCGTCGTCCACCGGGGCCACTGGCCCGAATCGATTACGCCAAAGCGGGCCTGCGGCGCGCCTTCGGTACCCTGCGCGCCATGATGCGCGACCGCATTGAGCATCGCCTTACTTACATTAACGCACCCACGTTGCTGCTGCGGGGCTCGCGCGATCCCGTCTGTCCGGCCCGCTGGCTGGATGAACTCGCCGCCCTGATGCCGCGCAGCGAAAGACTGACATTACGCGACGGGACGCACACATTGCACTACGTCTACCCGTGGAGTTTCTGTCACGCCATCCGCCCGTTCCTGGCACGTATCCAGCAGGAGGATCAACATGAGTAAACCACCAAGAGGGATTGCCCGCTTTGACTCTGCTGCCGCCATGCTGCTTGCGCTGGCCAATGCGCTGCACGACCGCCCCTTTGCCAGCCCCAGCCAGTCACCGACGCTGGATCGCCTGTTGCCCTCACTGAACCGGCTACCGACCGGGCTGCGTGAGTGGGGCTATGCGCTGGGCGGCATGGCAGAAGGCATCAGCCTGCGCCAGGCGGGTGAACTGGATGTGGAAGGCATCGCCGAATGGATGGTGAGTGAATACCCGCAACAGGATTATCCGGCGGCCTTTATCGGTTCATCGAACGGTGCACTGGTGCATCTGGCGGCGGCGATGGGTGTGCCCTGGTTGCCCCAGACTTTTCTTTGCCCGGTGCGGGCCGCAAATAACGATCCCGATGACGCACAGACCAGCTTTGAGCAGGGCAAAGAGATTGCTGCCGCGCTGCTGGCTGCCTGGCCACGGCTGGCGGTGCACCATATGCAGGACCCGAATCAGGATCGGTTGATGCTCGATCAGATGCGCTACTTCCGGCTAAAACTGCGCGAACTGCCGCTGGCCTTCAACGAATTCCTGATGGGAAGTCTGCCCGCCGGATCAACGCTGTTTATCAATCATTGTACCCGACAGTGGCCGGTAACCCGCACCAGCGATCGCTCGTTTTTCCAGTTTGGTGCGCTCGGCGGCGCAACCGAAAAAGAGTACTTACAGGGCGGCCCGCGGGTGGCGGAATATCTGGCACGCTATGGCATCGATCGCGAGCGCTGGACGCCGCCGGCCATTACTGACCACGTGCCGGAAGCGGAGTGGGGACTGGATGGTTATCTGATTTCGCCGCTGAAAAAACTGGCGGAAGCTCAGAACTGGAAGCTGATGGAGATTCGTTATGAAGATCCAGAGGCGATGAGCTATGTGGTGGCAGAGATCTACCGCGACTGGTATCTGGCGGCGGGAATTTTACCGACCCGGCTGACGGTGGACAGCTTCCTGCTGATGGACCCGTGGTGCAGCATGCATCAGCACGCCATCCCGTTCTGGCTGGTCTTTTGCACCGAGCCTTCGGCCGCGGCCCTGCAACGCTTCCTGGAAAAACAGCCGCCGTTCCGCAACATCGACATGATGCTCTTTTCTCACGGCACCGACAGCATCGGGCTGGCGGAGATTGACCGCTGGCGGGCGCTGCTCTCCCATGCACGTGATGAAGGCGTATTGATTGGCGTGGATGAGGAACGTTTCCCGCGTGATTTCGCGACGTTTGCCCGCTTCGACTCGGCGCTGCGTGAACGGGCACCGCTGTTGCCACCACCACCCGCGCTGAGCGCGGAGAAGGTGATGACGGGTATTCAGCGTTATGGTGCAAAACATGGGGTCACCCTGACGGCGCTGACGTAGCAGTCGCGCCGTCAGTCGTGATTATTCGCCGTCGGTGATCGGCTGGCGCACCAGCAGCAGGTAGGCGAGTGCGCCAACCAGCGTCACGCAGGCACAAATCATCAGCGCCATGCTGAACGATTTGGTGGTGTCGAGCACCCAGCCGGTGATGACCGGCGCAAACGAGGCGAAGATAAAGCTGGCGAAGTTCTGGATGCTGCCGACAGACGCTGTCATACGGGCGGTGACGTTGGCGTGGATCAATCCCCAGCACGACGTTCCGGCGAAGTGGATACAGAACAACGCCATCCCAATCAGCGTTACGGCGCTGGTGGTGTCGGTCGCGCGGGTCACCACGGCGGTAAAGCCGGCGGACAGCAGCATCCCGCTGACGATGCAGACTTTGCGGGTTTTCACCGCGTTAAAGCCGCGACGTACCAGCGAGTCGACCACATAGCCATTCAGCAGCATGCCCGCCGCACCGAACAGGAACGGAATTGCTGCCAGCAGGCCGGTACTTTTAAGGTCGAGATGATAGGTCGACTGCAGATAGCCCGGCAGCCACGCGATATAGAGCCAGGCGGTGTAGTTGATGCCGCTGAAGCCAATCATCATTCCCCACATGGTGCGCTGCTTAAACAGGCCGCGCCACTCTTTGAAGCTGATCGGCTCTTTACGCGAGGCGACGCTGCCCGCCTGCAGATAGTGGATCTCTTCAGCGCTCAGGGTGTTGTTGTCGCGGTCGCGGTAGATCATATACCAGCCGATAGCGAGGAACATGCCGAGGATACCGATCGTGACAAACATGCCACGCCAGCCCATCACCAGCATCATCGCCGCCAGAATCGGCGGAGCCACCGACAGTCCAATCATCGAAGCCGCATTGAACATCCCCATCGGCATGCCGCGATCTTTAATGTTGAACCAGTCGTTGATCACTTTCACGCCGCACGGGTTCATCGGCGCTTCACCAATGCCGAGGCCGATGCGCACCAGGATGAACTGGGTAAAGTTATGCACCAGGCCAGAGGCGGCCTGGAACAGCGACCAGATAAACATGCCAATGCCGAGCATAATGCGCGGCCCTTTACGATCCAGCAGCGCGCCGCACGGCAGTTGCGCCAGGCCGTAAGCCAGCGAAAAGGCGGAGAGCAGGAAGCCGATTTCGGTGGCGCTCAGCCCCATCTCCTCGCGGATGGTCATATTCGCGACCGACAGCGAGCTGCGATCCAGATAGTTGATGATGGCGGCGAACAGCAACAGCAGCATCGCCGTGATCTGAATCTTGCGGATACGCGGTGAACGCACCACGTCGCTGCGCATCGGCACGAAATCCTGGTCTGATGGCGTGTCGCCAGCTGCGCTGTCGCGGCCGGTTACTGAAGTCTTTTCCATTGCACTCTCCCGAAACTGGGTACTTATCGTTATGGTGAGAAGGGGTCTGCGCGCAGCGGCAAAAGGCCGCCGTGACGTTGCAGTCGAGACTAAGAGCAAAGGGTTAAGGATGTTGCAAAGATGTTTCTGAATCGTGCGGGAGCTAATGCTTTGTGGTTTTTAATCGGTTTTTAATTGTACTGACCGATTGAGCGCACCATCGAGGTTTTAGCGGTCGCCAGATGGTTATGTAATGCACAGAGGGCGTCGACATCCTGACGGCCAATCAGCGCGGTCAGAATCGCCATATGCTCCTCCAGCGCCACAATATTTCGCTGCTTGAGGTCGCTCTCATCCCACTGATAATGCGAGTGAAAGATCACCGAGATAATCTCCAGCGACTGATTGAAAAACGGGTTGTTGGCGGCGGATAAAATCAGCGAATGCATCTGACGATCCAGCGCGGCAAAGTGGCGATAGTTGCTGGCGATGGTATCGCGCATCGATCGGTGACGATCCAGCAGATCCCGCGCCTGAACCCAGCGCTCGTCGCCTGCGGGCAGATTCAGGAAGCGGCTCAGGGCGTGGGTTTCCAGCATCTCGCGCAGTTCAAACAGCTTCTCGGCATAATCCTGGGTGAATTTTTTCATCCGCCACTGGCCACGTCTGACCGGCTCCAGCAGGTCATAGCGCATAAAGCGCAGCAGGAATTCGCGCACCACCACCGGACTGACTTTCACCTGCTGCGCCAGTTGCAGCTCGCTGAAGGTATCGCCGGGCACCAGCTGCCGCTGATTAATCATATTAAAAAACATCTGCTCAAAGTGGCTGGCCTGCTGCTCAATCGGCGGCGTTAACGCGCTAAAACCGTCATCTTCGCGCGGATCGCGCACGATAACCCAGGTTTGATCCACCTTATCCAGCACGCCGCACTGATGCAGATAGTGCAGGGTGTGGCGCACCGTAGTCCGGCTGATATTAAACATTTCCGCCAGTGCCGCCTGGGGCGGCAGCGGTGAACGAATGTGGTGCTGAGCGATGCTTTCCAGCATCTGGTTGATGACGTTCTGGCGCAAATTCTGGCTGCGGCTCATCTCACTCTCCGGTTTTTTATGCATTAAAAACCATTCAAAGCCCAAAAAAATCGCGGTGCTTCACACTTCCCGCAAACGAACACCGCAGCGCGTGTAGGATTCGCCATAACTGCCTGCAGGACAACCGGAGAATCACCATGACAACAATGAAAGCACTGGTCATCGCTGAACCACGTAAGATGGTATGGGCCACCCGCGATATCCCCACGCCCGCCGCTGGCGAGGTACTGATTAAAATCCTTACCGCGGGAATCTGCGGCACCGACATCCACGCCTGGTCCGGTAATCAGCCATTCTTCAGCTATCCACGGGTGCTGGGCCATGAAATCTGTGCCGAAGTCGTGGCGCCGGGAAGTGATGCGGAGGACTTTCAGCCGGGCCAGCGGGTAGCGTTAATGCCCTACATCTCCTGCCTGCGCTGTGACGCCTGCCAGAGCGGCAAGACCAACTGCTGTGAGCAGATTTCAGTGATTGGTGTGCATCAGGATGGCGGGTTCTGCGACTACTTAAGCGTGCCAGTCAGCACGCTGCTGGTGGTGGATGATGTCGCGCCGGAAGCGGCTGCGCTGATTGAGCCCTTTGCCATCAGCGCCCATGCAGTGCGTCGTGCCGCAATTGTGGCGGATGAGCAGGTGCTGGTGGTGGGTGCCGGACCGATTGGGCTGGGTGTTGCCGCTATCGCCGCCGCCAGCGGCGCGCAGGTGGTGGTCGCGGATACCAGCGAATTTCGTCGCCAGCATGTTGCTGACCAGCTCGGCCTGGCGGCACTGAATCCGGCTGATGAAGCGTTTTACAGCGCGCTGCGAGAGGAGTTTGGTGGCCGTCTGGCGCTGAAGGTGATCGACGCCACCGGCAGCCCGGCGGCGATGAACAATGCGGTCAACCTGATGCGACACGGCGGCACTATCGTTTATGTCGGTCTGCACAAAGGCGATCTGGTGATCCCGGACAGTGAATTCCATAAAAAAGAGACCACCCTGATGGGCAGCCGCAACGCCACCCGTGAAGATTTCGATCGGGTGCGTGCGCTGATGGCCAGCGGCCAGCTGCGCGCCGAAATGATGCTGAATCACCATCTGGCCTTCTCCACGCTGGATGAAACCTTTGAGGCGCAAATCATCAACAACCGCGAGCTGATCAAAGGCGTGATTCATTTCGACCGGTAACGCGGCCAGTCGGTTCGCGTGGTTCAGGGCGCGGTGAGGGTCTGAAAGAAGTGCGCCCGCACCGCGTCAGCATCCACGCCAAGTGCGATACGCTGGGCGGGCAGGCCGTTAAAGGGATCCTGGCGGGAGGCCAGCGCGCTCAGCTTACGCACCGTCTGACCGCAGGCGATGCCCTCCGTGATCACCCGAAGCGGGCTTTCGGTCAGGGTAAACACCTGTGGCAGAATGAGCCACGCCACCGCCAGGGTGTCGTGCAGCGCCATACCCTCGAATCCCTCTTTCTCCAGACTGTAAGCCAGGTAAGGGCGACAGATCGCACTCAGCACCGGCTGATTCAGACGCTGAACCTCATCGCCGCTGATCAGCACCTTGTGTGTGACATCCAGCGGGATCACCACCACGTTCAGCGCCGAGGCGAGCACCTGATCGGCAGCATGCGGATCTTTCCAGATATTAAATTCGCTGAAGGGCGTCACGTTGCCACTGTGCCCGTCGGTGCCAAATGCGCCGCCCATGATCACCAGCTCTTTTACCAGCGGAATAATATCCGGCGCCTGATTAATGGCCGTGGCGATATTGGTCAGCGGACCAATCGCCACCAGGGTGATCTGATGCGGCTGCGCCCGCACGCTGTCGATAATAAACTGCACCGCGCCCGGCGCCTGTTCGCTGCACGCATTATCAAACGCATCGCCCAGCCCATCTTCACCGTGCAGTCTGGCAGGCGCAGAGGGTGGCAGCGCCAGCGGTCGTGAACAGCCGCGATAGACCTCCGCGTTAATCGCCATTTTCCCGCAAAACAGTCGGGCATTTTTCACCGCCTGACCCACCGCCACGTTGCCGAAGACCGTGGTAATCCCCAGCAGATGCTGCGTCCGCGCCGCATAGGCCAGCGCAAAGGCGTCATCCACGCCGATATCGGTATCAAAAATCAGGGTACGCATAGGGTCTCCGCAACAGGCTGTAAACCATCAGCATTACTCCGTCTGTGGCGTGCGCGTCAAGGTTTTCAGCCGCCATGACCTCACTGTTGCCAGCCTGAAACGGGCGTCGTATTATCACCGGCTCAAGGTGATGGCGTGCCACCTTTCCCAACCGCCGGTGGGCTTTACACCGGCTGATGACGCCTGACACTCAATCCTTTCGCGGGAGCTGAGGTGTCAGGCGCAGTTTATCTCTGCCTTTCCCCCTCAGCCCGGCGTCAATCTGCAATCAGGAGCAAGACATGTTGAAACCGTTATTGGCTGTGATGATCGGCGGCTCTGCCGGCTGTGTACTGCGCTGGCTCTTTGCGATGCGCTTTAATGCGCTCTTTCCCAATCTGCCACCTGGCACACTGCTGGTGAATCTGATCGGCGGTCTGGTGATCGGCGGCGCGATGGCCTGGTTTGTTCGCCATCCCGACATCGACCCGATCTGGAAACTGCTGATCGTCACCGGACTGTGCGGCGGGCTGACCACCTTCTCCTCTTTTACGGCGGAATTAATGGGGTTGCTACAATCAGGGAACTATCTCTGGGCGATGACCAGCGCGCTGGTGCATGTGATCGGTTCGCTGCTGATGGCGTTTGCCGGTTTCGCACTGGTCACGATGCTGGGCTGATCCGGCTAAGCGGCGCTTGTCATACTCCTTAAGAGGTAGATACTGTTTCAGGTTTTACGCCCGACCATCCCGCATGAACGGGCGCAGAAGCTGAACGTCACCGATTATTCCGGACGATTAAGGAGCCGAGCAATGCGAACTAACCCCACATTCCTTAACCTGGTGCTGTTAAACGGTGAACCCGGCCAGAAGCTCCAGGCGGCGCGTGACGCCGGTTTCGATCAGGTGGAGATCTGGCGCGAGGATGTCGAGGCGTGCGAGGGCGGCGCGGCGGCACTGGCTGAGATCGCTGCCCGGCAGGGACCTGGCTTTACCAATCTCCAGGTGCTGCGCGATTTCACCGGGGCACCCAGTGCGTTGCGCGGACAGAAGCGCGAAGAGCTGCGCCAGTTTATTCAGATTGCCCAGGCGCTGGGCTGCGACACCATTCAGGCGCCGGCCAGCACCCGTGAGGATTGCTGCGCCGACCAGATTGATGATGACCTGCGCTGGATGGCCTCTGAAGCTGCGCGCTACAACATGCGCATTATGTATGAGCCGATGGCCTGGTGCAGCGTGGATAACACCCTGCCGCTGGCGTGGCAGCGATTGCAGCGGCTCGATCAGCCCAATATCGGGCTGGTGGTCGATCTGTTCCATATCTGCGCACTGGGCGGCGACGCCTCACAGCTGGACGGTATCCCTGCCGATCGCATTTATGAAGTACAGCTGTGTGACATGGCCGCCGTTCCCGCGCAGGATAAGCAGAGCCTGATGGCGATGGCGAAGCACCAGCGTCTGCTGCCCGGCGATGGCATTATCGACATTGAACGCTTTGTCGATAAGCTCAAAAGCGCGGGCTATCAGGGGCCGGTGGGCATTGAAGTCTTTAATGATGCGCTGAAACGCCTGCCGCCTGAGGTTGCTGCCCGTCATGCCTGGCAGGCATTAAAGCGCTGCTGGGGTTAATCCTGTAAGCACTGCCCGATAAACGCGGCGGCGTGCATGGCACCCTGAGCGGAGATGGTGTGGCCGGTGGCGGGTTCAAATCGCGCTTCTACCGGCACCAATGCGGCTCTGAGTCGTGCTGCGGCAGATTCGCTCTCCTGCCACGGAATCACCTCATCGGCCTTGCCGTGGATCAGCAGCGCGGGCAGATGAGGCTGTGGCGTCAGCTCACCGTCAACCGCCAGACGACCCGAAAAGGCGACCACGCCCGCCAGCGGATAACGGCCAGATGCCAGCGCATCCAGCGCCATGATCGACCCCTGTGAAAAGCCGACCAGCACCACATCCTGCCAGCGGTCGGCGAAGCCGTGCTGTGCGATAACGTCGCTGAGGGTCGCGTCAAACGCCGCCCGCGCGGCCCGTACCCGACCTGGCCGGTTCTCTGGCGTCACCTCCTCCAGGCTGAACCACTGCCAGCCAAAACCGGCGGCAAAACGTTCGGGCGCATTGGGTGAGGCAAAAATCACATCCGGCAACAGCGTCGCCCAGTGACGGCCAATCGGTGCCAGATCGTCGCCGTTACTGCCTACGCCATGCAGAAAAATTACCAGTGCTTTTGCCATTATTGCTCCTTTAAAGACCGTACTCGCTCAGATCCGGGCCTGCCGGAACGATCCCGTTCGGGTTCAGTGCCTTGATTGAGTAGTAACCCTGTTTGATATGATCGATGTTGACCGTCTCACGCACGCCGGAGACTGACAGCATGCTCTTAAGATAGCGATTCAGCAGCGTATAGTCGCGTATCCGGCGCAGGTTGCATTTGAACAGGCCATGATAGGCGACGTCAAAGCGAATCAGGGTGACGAACAGGCGAATATCGGTTTCAGTCAGCCGTTCACCCAGCAGGAAGGTGCGACCATCGCTGAGCAGGGCTTCCAGTTCGTCGAGCTGGCTGAAGACGTCGTTAAAGGCCTGCTGATAGCTGATTGATGTCGTCGCGAACCCGGCGCGATAGACACCATTATTCAGACGCGGATAGAGACTCTCATTCAGCGCATCAATCTCCGGGCGCAGCGCGGCGGGATAGAGGTCGATGCGGTTATCGGCCAGATCGCCAAAGCCGCTGTTGAACATACGCACAATGTCAGCGGACTCGTTGCTGACGATGGTGCCGGTTTTCTTGTCCCACAAGACCGGCACGGTGGCCCGGCCCGTGTAATCGGGCGCGACGCGGGTATAGATTTCATGCAGGTACTGCGCGTGATTCAGCGGGTCCTGCTGTGCGCCGGGAAAATTGCCAAAGCGCCAGCCCTGGGCACCGAGCTGCGGTTCAACCACCGTCACGCTAATCAGCGACTCCAGCCCTTTGAGCTTGCGGGCAATTAACGCGCGCGACGCCCATGGACAGATCAGCGCCACATAGAGGTGGTAGCGATCCGCTTCTGCCGCAAATTCAGTGGAGCCATCGCTGCTGATAAAATGCCGGAAACCGGACGTCTGACGGACAAATCCGCCCTGTTTATCGGTCGACTGCACCGGGTGCCAGTCACTACTCCATTTGCCTTCTACTAACATCGCGCGACTCCTCTGTAATGTGAGAAGCAGCTTAACTGATGACTAAACGGCTGATAATCCGTTTATAAAGACAATCATTTCTTCCATTCTGGAAGAAATTACGCGGGCGGAAAACGGGTAAAGTGGCTCACCAGGAAGTCGATAAGCAGGCGCGCCCGGTGTGCCAGATGACGGGCGGGAGGATAAACCGCAAACAGGCCAAGTGGTGGCGTGTCAAAATTCTCCAGCAGCCGGACAATCTCACCGCGTTGCAGCGCGGGAGCCGCGATAAAACCGGGCAGCCGCGCAATGCCCAGTCCGGCCATCGCGGCCTGCAGGCAGGCTTCGGTGTTGGCGAAGCGCAGACGCCCGCGGACCGGTACGGTGACAATCTCGCCGCCGCCGCCGCCGCCGCCGCCGGCAAACGGCCAGTGCCAGGGATCGCGAAAATTGGTGTCGATGATGCACTGATGCTGGGGCATCTCGCGCCAGTGCTGCGGCGTGCCAAACTGCTCAAGATAGACCGGCGAGGCGGCGATGCGCACATGCACCTCACCCAGCTTGCGCGCGACCAGGCTGCTGTCGCTGAGGGTGCCGATACGGATCGCCATATCAAAGCCTTCATCGACGATGTTGACGGACCGGTCTGAAAAGCTGACATCCAGTTCAATCAGCGGATAGCGTCGGGCAAACGCCACCAGCACCTCAGACAACACCACAGTACCAAAGGAGCCGGGTGCGCTGATTTTCAGCCTGCCGGTAGGCGTGGTGGCGCTTTCACGCACGCTGGCATCCAGCGTCTCA
Organism: Pantoea sp. JV6; assembly: GCF_025910055.1. Taxonomy (NCBI): domain Bacteria; kingdom Pseudomonadati; phylum Pseudomonadota; class Gammaproteobacteria; order Enterobacterales; family Erwiniaceae; genus Pantoea; species Pantoea sp. JV6. Next base: position 45,347 of record NZ_JAPCIM010000020.1, read on the forward strand.
AACGCATCGAGCAGGTTTTTGACCCGCTCATAATAGCTGCGCCCGACATCGGTGGGCGACAGGGCGCGCGTGCTGCGCTTAAACAGCTGGACGCCGAGCCGCTGCTCCAGCTTTGAAACCAGCTTGGAAGCCTGACTGCTGCTGGTGCCGAGACGTAACGCCGCCGCAGAAAAGCTGCCGGTTTCCAGCACCGTGACAAACATCCGGTCACAATCGAGTCGATCCATGGCGGTGTCCTGTGGAGATAAAGTCGCAGTATAGAAGCTGCGGCCAGGCGATGCAGCCTTCACTTTGCGTGCCTTAACCCTTTCGCTGACGCGGAAAACCTGCTTGACTGACTCTCTGCCCGACGTTCTCTGGAGTAATTCATGTCGCTGATTCACCTGACGTCACTGGCGGAGATCCCGGCCGCCGAGTGGGATGCGCTGTTGCCTGATGACCAGCCCTTTTTGCGCCACGCCTTTCTGCTCACGTTAGAACAGAGCGGCAGCGTGCGGTTAGAGGCGGGCTGGCAGCCCGATCATCTGCTGTGGCGGGAGGAGGGGGTGACCCGCGCCGCGCTGCCAGGCTACCGCAAACGCCATTCACAGGGCGAGTACGTCTTTGATCACGCCTGGGCGGATGCCAGCCAGCGCGCCGGGATCCGCTACTACCCGAAATGGCTGGGCGCGATCCCCTTCAGCCCGGTCAGCGGCGCGCGCCTGCTGGGTGAAACCGCTGCCGCGGCGCAACTGCTGTCGGCCCTGCCTGAGAGCCTGTTACAGCAGGGCTTAAGCGGGGCACATATCAACTTTACCGATGCGCAGGCTAACCAGCTGCTGGCCGATCAGCCCGACTGGCTCTCCCGGCTCGGCTGTCAGTATCACTGGCATAACCGTGGCTACCGCGATTTTCAGGATTTCCTGGATTCGCTGATGTCGCGCAAGCGCAAACAGCTGCGTAAAGAGCGTGAGCAGGTGATGCAGAGCGGCTTTGAGTTTGACCGCTACCTGGGCTATCAGCTGCGCGAAGATCAGTGGGATTTTGTCTATACCTGTTACGCCAACACCTATGCGGTGCGCGGTCAGCGTCCCTATCTGACGCGTGACTTTTTCAGCCTGCTGGCGGAACGCATGCCGCAGAACATTGTGGTGGTGATCGCCCGTTTACAGCAGCAACCGGCCGCCATGGCGTTTTATCTGCGGGACAGCAATGCGCTCTATGGCCGCTACTGGGGCTGTCTGGCGGAGTTTGACCGGCTGCACTTTGAAACCTGTTTCTATCAGGGAATGGATTTGGCCCTTGATGAGGGGCTGACGCGGTTTGATGCCGGCGCGCAGGGCGAGCATAAGCTGGTGCGCGGCTTTGAGCCGCAGATTACCCACTCCTGGCACTATCTGCTGCATCCCGGCCTGCGTGATGCCGTCGCTGATTTTCTGGTGCAGGAGCGGGAAGGCGTGCGCGGCTGGGTGGAAGAAGCCCGCGACGCCTTACCCTATCGACGCGGCGATTAATCGATGCCGACAAAACCGCCGGTCTGATGCTGCCACAGCCGGGCATAGAGACCGTTTTGCGCCAGCAGCTCGTGATGGCTGCCCATCTCGGCAATGCCGCCTTTATCCAGCACCACCAGCCGATCCATCTTCGCGATGGTCGACAGGCGGTGCGCGATGGCGATAACGGTTTTGCCCTGCATCAGTGACTCCAGGCTCTCCTGAATCGCCGCTTCTACTTCGGAGTCGAGCGCCGAGGTGGCCTCATCCATGATCAGAACCGGCGCATCCTTCAGCAGCACGCGGGCTATCGCCACACGCTGACGCTGACCGCCCGACAGTTTCACGCCGCGCTCGCCCACGTGCGCATCCAGCCCGGTACGGCCCAGCGAGTCGGAGAGCAGCGGGATAAACTCATCGGCGCGGGCGCGGTGAATCGCAAGCTGCAGCTCCTCTTCGCTGGCGTCGGGACGACCATACAGCAGGTTTTCACGGATTGAGCGGTGCAGCAGCGAGGTGTCCTGCGTAATCATACCAATCTGGCTACGCAGGCTCTCCTGCGTCACGGCGGCGATATCCTGATCGTCGATCACAATCCGCCCCGCGTTCAGGTCATAGAGGCGCAGCAGCAGGTTCACCAGCGTCGATTTACCGGCGCCCGAGGGACCAATCAGCCCAATCTTCTCGCCAGGTTTGATGTCGAGGTTAAAGCCGTTAATCACCTGACGGCCACCGCCATAATCGAAGCGCACATCCTCAAAACGGATGTTGCCGCGCGTCACCTTAAGCTGCTTCGCCTGCGGCGCATCCTGCACGCTCAGCGGCTGCGCGATGGTTTTCAGGCCATCCTGTACCGTACCAATATTTTCGAAAATGCCATTGACCACCCACATGATCCAGCCGGACATATTCACCAGGCGGATGACCAGACCGGTCGCCAGCGCAATCGCCCCGACGCTAATCAGCGACTGGCTCCATAACCACAGCGCCAGCCCGGAGGTCGAGACAATCAGCAGGCCGTTCAGCGCCGACAGCGTCAGATCCATGCTGGTGACCATGCGACCGGCGTTCTGGGTTTTTTCGGTCTGCTCCTGAATCGCCTCACGCGCATACTGCCGTTCCAGATCGCTGTGGGCGAACAGCTTGATGGTGGCGATGTTGGTATAACCATCGACAATGGTGCCCATCAGTTTAGATCGCGACTCTGAGGAGACCACCGAACGCGCTTTAACGCGCGGCACAAAGAAACGCAGCGAGGCGCTGTAGGCCACCATCCACAGAATCAGCGGGATCATCAGCCGCCAGTCGGCACCGGCAAACAGCACCAGCGAGGTCACCGCGTAGATCAGCACGTGCCAGATGGCATCCACCAGTTGCACCGCGGAATCGCGCAGTGAACTGCCGGTCTGCATAATGCGCTGGGCGATGCGACCCGCGAAATCGTTCTGGAAGAAATTGAGGCTCTGGCGCAGCACGTAGTTGTGATTCTGCCAGCGGATCATGCTGGTCATGCTCGGGCTGATGCTTTGATGTACCAGCATGTCGTGCAGGGCGATAAAAATCGGCCGCAGAATCAGCGCCACCGCCCCCATCCACAGCAGTATCGGCCAGTTATCCCGAAACAGGGTGGCGGGCGTGGAGTGATTGACCATATCGATAATGCGGCTCAGATAGCTGAACAGCGACACTTCAATCAGGGCTGACGCCAGTCCCACTAGCAGCAGTGCCGCGAAACTCGGCCAGACCTGCCGCAGGTAGTAGAGGTAAAACGACCAGACCGTTGAGGGGGGCGAGTCGGTGGGCGCGTCATGAAAAATATTGATAAAACGCTCAAAACGGCGATACAACATAGCGATACTCTTTCCGTCCGGTAAAGAGCTACAGCTTAGTGCATGAACCCCGTTCGGCTAAAAGGAGAAAATATGGAAATCATTATTCGGGCACGGGAACCGCAGGATGCCGCCGCCTATCAGCGACTCTACAGTCATCCCGATGTCTATCCCTGGACGCTGCAGTTGCCGTTTCCCAGCGTTGCCACCTGGGAGAAAAAAATCGCCAGAATGGATGCCGAGGGGTTTATCGCCTTTGTCGCGGAGATCGAGGGCGTGCTGGCCGGTGAGCTGACGCTGTTTGTAGATAACAAGCCGCGCACCCGCCACTGCATCAGCTTTGGGCTGGGCGTGCATCCCGATTACGCCGGTCGCGGCGTCGGTGAGCGCCTGATCCGCACCGCGCTCGACTATTCCCGTAACTGGCTGGGGATTACGCGTATGGAGCTGGAGGTGTTTCACGACAACGAACGGGCGCTGCGGCTCTATGAGCGGCTGGGCTTTGAGCGTGAAGGGGTGATGCGCCAGGCCGCCCTGCGCGACGGTCAGCTGCGCGATGTGGTGATGATGGCGAAACTGCTGCACGAGAAGTGATAACCGGAGCGGCAGCGCTGCCGCTCCGCTTTTCATTACGGATTTTTATTGCTGTATTGCTGCATGTTCTGCTGCGTCACCAGTTCAAACGGGATCCACTGGTGGGAATCGACTTTTTCCCCTTTGATCATCTGCTGCGCCACCTCGACCGATTTTTTGCCCTGACCCACGGCATCCTGGAACACGGTGACGGCCAGTTTGCCGCTTGCCAGGGCTTTCAGGCCATCCGGCGTGGCATCAATGCCGCCCACCAGGATGGTTTTCTTCGGTTTCGCCTGGGCAATCGCCATGGTTGCGCCAATCGCCATTTCGTCGTTGTTGGCGGCGACAATATCGATCTCTTCCCCGTTCGACAGCCAGTTGAGCATTAAATCCATGCCCTCATTACGCGAATAGTTTGCGGTCTGCTTCAGCACCACTTTCATGTCGGGATACTTTGCTACCACCTGCTCGACATCTTTGGTGCGCTGCAGCGCACCCGCATCGCTGAGGTTACCGATGATAATGGCGACCCTGCCACGATAACCCGCCTGCTTCGCCAGCGCTTCCATCTGCAACGTGCCCGATTCGCGTTCGTCAGAGCCGACAAACACCACGCCCGGCGGCAGGGTTTTATCGCCCGGTGTGCGGTTAACGTAGACCAGCGGAATGTGAGCCTGCTGCGCCAGTCTGGTCAGGGCAGGGGTGCTGGCGGAGTCGACCGGATCGACGATAATCGCGTCTACCCCGGAACTGATAAAGCTCTGCACCTGATCGGTCTGACGGCCCACGTCGCCGCGTGCATCTTCGAACTGCGCATCCAGCTGACGCGCTTTGGCCTCTTTCTCGATCGACTGGCGGATAATGGTCAGAAAGTTCTGGTCGAAATAGGCCATTGAGACGCCAATTTTCTCTGCCAGCGCCGACGTGGAAAGAGAGAGCAGACAGAGTATTGCCCATGCACGTTTTTTCATTGCAGACTCCCGAGGTTAACTGAGTGGAATAGATTTTTCATTTATTATAAAAATGGACAAAGATTATCATTTGCAGCTTATGAACAGTCGCCGGGTTTGACAACCGGCCCTTTTCACTCTTGCTAGCGCCGCCACACTTTGCCGTAAAATCGCCGCGTCATAGCTGCCAGCGCCGATGAAATCCTCGACGTGGCGCACACTCTGCGGCAGGCAGCCGCGGCTTTTTGCGCTTTTGTGCAGCATCGCACTGGCCTTTGTGGTGGTTGTCAGAAAACCGTTGAATCGGGCCTGACGATCTCAACATCCGCACAATGATCCATCGTTAGCCTCCTATCTATATTTCCTTAAGCGGGAAATCTCAGCGTTATTCCTGAAAAAAACCTCGTGGCGCAACCTGCCGCTTTTTAAGGAATTCAGCTCATGCTTAAAGACCAAACGACTCACCGGACGTCTCATGTGCGCATCTGGATCCTCTGCCTGATCCTCTTTCTGTCGGTCGTGGCTTATGCCGACCGTTCGATCCTCTCGATCTCCGGATCGGCGATCAAAGAGGAGTTCGGCCTGTCAGCGATCCAGTTGGGCTTGATCCTCTCTGCCTTCAGCTGGGCCTACGTCATCGGTCAGATCCCCGGCGGGCTGTTTCTTGATCGCTTCGGGGCTAAAAAAGTGTATGGCGTCACGCTGGCGCTCTGGTCAGTCTCGACGCTGGCGATGGGATTCGTTGGTGAGTTCTCCAGCGGCATGACCGGCGCGCTGATGCTGATGTTTGGTCTGCGCTTTATGCTGGGATTGATCGAGGCACCCAGTTTTCCCGCCAATGCGCGCGTGGTGATTATGTGGTTCCCTGGCGCAGAGCGGGGACGGGCTTCATCACTGTTCAGCTCGGCGCAATATTTTGCCGTCGCCATCTTCTCGCCGCTGTCAGGCTGGCTGGTGTCGCGCTTTGGCTGGGAGTGGCCGTTCTTTGTGCTGGGCGGCATCGGCCTGCTGGCGGTGTTTGTCTGGGCTGCCTGGATGCGCGAGCCGCGCAATCACCCTGGCGTGTCAGAGAGTGAACTGCGCCACATCGTCGACGGTGGTGCGCTGGTGGATATCGACTCGGCGCAGACGCTGAAAGCGCGGCCACCGGTCAGTAAAGCGATGTTCAGAAAGCTGCTCACTAATCGCATGCTCTGGTGCGCCTATCTCGGTCAGTACTGCATCATCGCGCTCAGCTACTTCTTTATTACCTGGTTTCCGATCTATCTGGTGCAGGCGCGCGGCATGAACATCATGGAGGCGGGCTTCGCCACCGTTGCTCCGGCGCTGTTTGGTTTTCTGGGCGGGATCAGCGGCGGCTATCTGTCAGACAAGTTAATCGCCCGGGGCTGGAGCGTCTCCTGGGCGCGTAAAACGCCCTATATCGTCGGCATGCTGATGGCGTCCAGTCTGGTGCTGGCGGCGATCATTCCGGGCAATAGCGGCATTATCGCCATTATGTCCTTCGCCTTTTTCGGTAAAGGTATAGCGGCCGGTGCAGGCACCTGGACGGTGATCAGCGACACCGCACCCAAAGAGGCGGTGGGCCTGGCAGGCTCTATTTTTAACGGCATCGGCAATATTGCCGGTTTCACCACGCCGCTGCTGTTCGGCATCATCGTCGGTCTGACCGGCAGCTACAGCATCGGGCTGGCGTTTGTGGCGGCACACTGCGTGGTAGCGGCGCTGCTGTTCCTGCTGGTGATGGGACCGATTGAACGCGTCGGTGAAGAGAGCGATCGCCCGGCATCCTATAACAATCAGGAGAAAGAAGATGGCATTAAAGCAATGTAATGTGCTGATCAAAGGGAAATTCCTGCCGCCGCAGCTGATAGAGAACATTGAAAAGACGTTCACCGCGTTCCGGCTGTGGGAGGCGGAAGATGAGGCAGCCTTTCTGGCTGAGCAGGGCGCAGATATCGACATGCTGGTCACCAGCGGCAACGCGGTAATGGGCGCTCCGGCCACGCTGATCGCCGCGCTGCCAAACCTGAAAGCGATCTGCAGTAACGGCGTCGGTTATGACAGCATTGATACGGAAGCCGCCCGGTCGCGCGGCATTGTGGTGACCAACACGCCGGAGGTGCTCAATGATTGCGTCGCCGATCTGGGGATGGCGCTGCTGCTGGATGTGGCGCGCCGCATCAGCGAGGCCGATCGCTTCACACGCGCCGGTCACTGGACGCAGGGCCGCTTTCCGCTGAGCAGCAAAATCGGTGGCAAGGTGTGCGGTATCGTCGGGCTGGGCAATATCGGTCAGGCGGTAGCAAGGCGCGCGCAGGCGTTTGATATGGCGATTCACTATTACAACCCGCGTTCACGCCCCGATGTGCCCTACACCCGTCATGAGAGCCTGGTGGCGCTGGCGCAGCAGGCCGATTTTCTGGTGCTGACCCTGCCGGGCGGTGCCGCGACGCGCCACATTATCAATGCGGAAGTACTGCAGGCGCTGGGACCGCAGGGCTATCTGATTAACATTGCGCGCGGCAGCGTGGTGGATCAGCAGGCGCTGGTGGATGCGCTGGAAACCGGGCAGATCGCCGGTGCCGGGCTGGATGTGTTTGAACAGGAGCCGCAGGTGCCTGACGCACTGCGCCAGCGCGACAATGTGGTGATCACGCCGCATATCGCCAGCAGCACCCGCGAAACCATGGCGGCGATGGCTGACCTGGTCTTTGAGAATATGCTGGCGTTTGCCCGTGGCGAGCCGGTGCTGACCCGGGTAGTGTAACCGCAGCGGCGTCTTAACCCCCCTGCTGATACGGGGCGAGGCAGGACGCCTCTCCTCTGACCACTCACCAGACCCTCACCTTCGCACAAAACAGCCTGAAGAAAATTTGTCCGGCTGCCGATATCACCTTACCACCCGCTGATATTAAAGAGTGATAGCGTGATAAAGCTGATTACCATTGATGAATTGCGCCCAGGGATGTTTATCCACAAGCTGGAGGTCTGGTGGATAAAAGACCAGCGCATTCATAATGAGATGCTGATCACCGATCCCCGACAAATCGCCATGCTTCGCACTGAAGGGATCCGCCAGCTCTGGATCGACCTCGATCGATCGGTGCAGGCGCCGATCGCCTCCACGGTCGCGAAGAGAACCATTGGCCGCACCCCGTTTTTCCAGGAACTGGATCAGGCACAGCAGATCTTTTTACAGGGCAAACCGAAAGTGCTGGCGATGTTCAACGAAGCGCGGCTGGGTAACGGCCTGAAGCTCGATTATATGATGGATCTGGTGGATGAAATCGCCGGATCGATCACGCGTGAACCCTCCGCCATGCTGAGCGTGGCGCGACTGAAAAATCATGATGACTACACCTATCTGCACTCCATGGCGGTCTGCGGGCTGATGATTGCGCTGGGTAAAAAACTTGGACTGGATGAGCAGGAGCTGCGTCGGGTGGGCATGGGCGGTTTACTGCATGATGTCGGCAAAGCGGCCGTGCCGCTGGCGATCCTGAACAAAGCGGGCAAGCTGACTGAAGAGGAGTTCAGGGTGATGCGTGAGCATCCGGTGGTCGGTGCGCAGATGCTGATAGAAGCCGACGCCGATGACGATCTGCTCGATATCACCCTGCATCATCATGAAAAATATGATGGCAGCGGCTATCCGCACCGCCTGAAAGGCGAGGCGATTTCGCTCTACGCCCGCATGGCGGCGGTGTGCGATGTCTATGATGCCGTGACCTCGACCCGCTCCTATCGCAACGGCTGGACACCCGCCGAGGCGATGCACCAGATGCTGAGCTGGCGCGGCCATTTCGACCCTGGCTTGCTGCACACCTTCGTACGGACCATCGGCATCTATCCGGTGGGATCGCTGGTGCGTCTGGCCTCCGGCCGGGTGGCGCTGGTGGTGAAAGCGGGCGAAAAATCGCTGATGCGTCCCTGCGTGCATGTCTTCTGGTCGCTGCACGCCCAGCGTGAAGTGAAACCGGAAGAGCTCGACCTCGGCGACAGCTTCTGCACCGACAGCATTGTGGGCGCAGAGGACAGCACGCTGTGGGGTAACGTCGATCTCAATCGTATCTGGGCGCTGGAAGTCGCCTGATTTTTCGCCATTTTTACACTATTTTTACGCCCGCCCGCTGCATTTTAACCCCTTCTTTATACGCCTCCGCGCAAGCTAAGCCATAAATCCAATCCTCTGGAGGTTCCTGTGAGCGTGGGCGTAATAACCGGCATTGTGCTGGTGGTGTTGTTACTGGGCTATCTGATCTATGCCCTGTTAAATGCGGAGGCCTTCTGATGGCGGCCAATGCTTTTTTACTCATCGCATTTTATCTGCTGCTGCTGATGGTGCTGGCGCAGCCGCTCGGACGGGGTCTGGCGTCGTTAGTGGCTGACAAGCCGGTGTTTGCCCGCCTGGAAGCGCCGCTGTGGCGACTGCTGGGCGCGCAACAATCGGACATGCGCTGGCCGCACTACCTGCTGGCGATTCTGCTGTTTAATGCGCTGGGTTTCGTGGTGCTGCTGGCATTATTGCTGATGCAGGGCGCGCTGCCGCTGAATCCGCAGCAGCTGCCTGGCCTGAGCTGGCATCTGGCGCTGAACACCGCCGTGAGCTTCGTCACCAACACCAACTGGCAATCCTACAGCGGCGAAAGCACCCTGAGCTATTTCAGTCAGATGGTGGGCCTGACGGTGCAGAATTTCCTCTCAGCCGCGACCGGTATCGCCGTGGCGTTTGCGCTGATCCGTGGCTTTGCTAATCGCAGCTCTGCGACCCTGGGTAACGCCTGGCGCGACCTGACGCGCATCACGCTCTATGTCTTACTGCCGATCAGCCTGCTGATGGCGCTGTTCTTTGTCAGCCAGGGCAGCATCCAGAACTTCGCGCCTTATCACAGTTTCTCCACGCTGGAAGGCGTGCAGCAGACACTGTCGATGGGGCCGGTGGCGTCGCAGGAAGCGATCAAAATGCTGGGCACCAACGGTGGCGGCTTCTTTAACGCCAACTCCTCCCATCCATTTGAAAACCCGACGGTGCTGACTAACCTGGTGCAGATGCTGAGCATCTTCCTGATCCCGGCGGCGCTCTGCTTCGCGTTTGGCGAAAGCGTGCGTGACCGTCGTCAGGGCCACATGCTGCTGTGGGCGATGACGCTGATGTTTGTGGCGGCGGTATCGGTCGTCATGTGGGCCGAACTGCAGGGCAACCCGCACTTCCTCCAGCTGGGTGCTGACAGCGCCATCAACATGGAAGGTAAAGAGACGCGCTTTGGCATTCTTAACAGCAGCCTGTTCGCGGTTATCACTACCGCCGCCTCCTGCGGTGCGGTGAATGCCATGCACGACTCCTTTACCGCGCTGGGCGGCATGGTGCCGATGTGGCTGATGCAGCTGGGCGAAGTGGTGTTTGGCGGCGTCGGTGCCGGTCTCTACGGCATGCTGCTGTTTGTGCTGCTGGCGGTGTTTATCGCCGGGCTGATGATCGGTCGTACCCCGGAATTCCTGGGCAAAAAAATCGACGTCTGGGAGATGAAGATGACCGCGCTGGCGATTCTGGTCACACCGGCGCTGGTGCTGATCGGTACCGCACTGGCGATGATGACCGACGCCGGACGCAGTGCCATGGCCAATCCCGGCATTCACGGCTTCAGCGAAGTGCTCTACGCGGTCTCCTCGGCGGCCAACAACAACGGCAGCGCCTTTGCCGGCCTGAGTGCTAACACGCCGTTCTGGAACCTGCTACTGGCTGCCTGCATGCTGCTGGGCCGCTTCGGCATCATCATTCCGGTGATGGCGATTGCCGGTGCGATGGCGGTGAAAAAAGTGCAGCCGGTGGGTAACGGCACGCTGCCAACCCACGGTCCGCTGTTTATCGGACTGCTGATTGGCACGGTGCTGCTGGTGGGTGCACTGACCTTTATTCCTGCTCTGGCGCTGGGCCCGGTGGCTGAGCATCTGCAACTTGTTCAGGGACAATCCTCATGAGTCGTCAACAACAGGCGTTATTTGACGCAGCATTGCTGCGTACCTCGGCCTGGGATGCAGTGAAAAAGCTCGATCCCCGGGTGCAGTTCCGTAACCCGGTGATGTTTGTAGTCTACCTCGGCAGCATTCTGACCTCGCTGCTGGCGCTGGCGATGCTGACCGGCCGGATCAGCGGCAGCGCCAGCTTTACCGGGGCGATCGCGGTCTGGCTCTGGTTCACCGTGCTGTTCGCCAACCTGGCGGAGGCGCTGGCAGAAGGGCGCAGTAAGGCCCAGGCCAGCAGCCTGAAAGGGGTGAAAAAGACCAGCTTTGCCAAAAAACTCTCAGCGGCGCGCTATGGCGCCGAGTGGCAGCAGGTCAGTGCCGATGAGCTGCGCAAAGGCGATGCCGTGCTGGTGGAAGCGGGCGACATCATCCCCTGCGACGGTGAAGTGATGGAAGGCGGTGCCTCGGTGGATGAGAGCGCCATTACCGGTGAGTCCGCACCGGTGATCCGCGAGTCGGGCGGTGACTTCGCCTCCGTCACCGGCGGGACCCGCATTCTCTCTGACTGGCTGGTGATCACCTGTAGCGCCAACCCGGGCGAAACCTTCCTTGACCGGATGATCGCCATGGTGGAAGGCGCGAAACGCCGTAAAACCCCGAATGAGATCGCTCTGACCATCCTGCTGGTGTCACTGACCATCGTGTTCCTGCTGGCGACCGTGACACTCTGGCCGTTCTCGGCATGGGGCGGAACGCCGGTCAGCATCACGGTGCTGGTCGCGCTGCTGGTCTGCCTGATCCCGACCACCATCGGCGGCTTACTGTCGGCGATTGGCGTGGCGGGGATGAGCCGGATGCTGGGTGCTAACGTCATTGCGACCAGCGGGCGTGCGGTGGAAGCCGCGGGCGATGTGGATGTGCTGATGCTGGACAAAACCGGCACCATCACGCTGGGTAACCGTCAGGCGACCCAGTTCCTGCCCGCGCCGGGCGTCAGTGAAGAGCAACTGGCCGACGCCGCTCAGCTCGCCTCGCTGGCCGATGAGACGCCGGAAGGGCGCAGCATCGTGGTGCTGGCGAAACAGCGATTTAATCTGCGTGAGCGCGATCTCAGCAGCATGGGTGCCAGTTTTATTCCGTTCTCTGCGCAGACCCGCATGAGCGGCGTGAACGTGCAGGATCGACTGATCCGCAAAGGCGCGGTCGATGCGGTACGTCGCCACATCGAAGCGAACCATGGCCGTTTCCCGGCCGAGGTCAATGCGCAGGTGGAAGAGGTGGCACGCAGTGGCGGCACGCCGCTGGTGGTGTCAGAGGGCGCGAACGTGCTGGGCGTGGTGGCGCTGAAAGATATCGTCAAAGGTGGCATCAAAGAGCGCTTTGCCGAACTGCGCAAAATGGGTATCAAAACGGTGATGATCACCGGCGATAACCCGCTGACGGCCGCAGCGATTGCCGCGGAAGCGGGCGTGGATGACTTCCTGTCAGAGGCCACGCCGGAAGCCAAGCTGGCGCTGATCCGCCAGTATCAGGCGGAAGGGCGTTTAGTGGCGATGACCGGCGACGGCACCAACGATGCGCCAGCACTGGCGCAGGCGGATGTGGCGGTGGCGATGAACTCCGGTACCCAGGCGGCGAAAGAGGCGGGCAACATGGTCGATCTCGACTCGAACCCGACCAAGCTGCTGGAAGTGGTGCATATCGGTAAACAGATGCTGATGACGCGCGGTTCGCTGACCACCTTCAGTATCGCCAACGACGTGGCGAAATACTTCGCCATCATTCCGGCGGCGTTTGCGGCGACCTATCCGCAGCTCAACATGCTTAACGTGATGCACCTGCACTCGCCAGCCAGTGCGATTCTGTCGGCGGTGATCTTTAACGCTCTGGTGATTGTCTTCCTGATCCCGCTGGCCCTGAAAGGCGTCAGCTACCGCCCACTGAGCGCTGCTGCGCTGCTGCGCCGCAACCTGCTGATTTACGGTCTGGGTGGCCTGCTGGTGCCGTTTGTCGGCATCAAAGCGATCGATCTGCTGTTAGTGTTTTCAGGCATGGCCTGAGGAGAGAAAAATGAGTCAGTTACGTCCGGCAATTTTACTGTTGTTGCTGCTTACGCTTGTTACCGGCGTGGTTTATCCTTTGCTCACCACCGGTCTGGCGCAGTGGCTGTTTCCGTCCCAGTCCAGCGGCTCGCTGCTGGAGGAGGATGGCGTGGCGCGCGGATCGGCGCTGATTGGCCAGAACTTTACCCAGCCCAGCTATTTCTGGGGCCGCCCTTCAGCCAGTGGGGATAAACCTTATAATCCGCTGGCCTCAGGGGGCAGCAATCTGGCCGCCAGCAACCCGGCGCTGGACAAAGCGGTAGCCGATCGCGTCGCTGCGCTGCGGGCCGCGAATCCGCAGGCACCTGCCGCCGTCCCGGTTGAACTGGTCACCGCGTCAGCCAGCGGGCTGGACCCGGATATTTCGCCACAGGCCGCCCTTTGGCAGGCACCGCGTATCGCCGCCAGCCGCCAGTTGCCGTTGCCGCAGGTCGAGGCGCTGATTGATAAGATGACGCATCGTCCGCTGATGCCATTCCTCGGCACCCCGACCCTCAACGTGTTGCAGCTGAATATGGCGCTCAACGAACTGTAATGGTGTTAAGAGCCTATCCCATTAGGCTATTTTATTTGTCAGTCTGAACCTGGGCAGTGCTCACAATCCTCACGTACTACGTGTACGCTCCGGTTGTTCCGCGCTGTCCGTGTCCAGACTGTCTGCAACAATTACGCCTACTGGCATAGGCTCTAAGGAAGCGATGAACCACGAACCCCAGCGTCCCGATCCCGACGCGCTGCTGCAGGCTAACCGCGAAAGTCATCGCGGGCAGCTGAAAATTTACTTTGGTGCCTGTGCGGGCGTGGGTAAAACCTACGCCATGCTGCAGGAGGCACAGCGGCTGCGCGCGCAGGGTCTGGATGTCTTAATCGGCGTGGTAGAGACCCATGACCGGCCAGAAACCGCACAGCTGCTGACAGGGTTAACCCTGCTGCCGCGTCGCGCAACCGGCCGCTCGCGTCATGCAGAGTTTGATCTTGATGCCGCGCTGGCTCGCCATCCGGCGGTGATCCTGATGGATGAGCTGGCGCACACCAACGTGCAGGGCTCGCGCCATCCCAAGCGCTGGCAGGATATTGAGGAGCTGCTGGAAGCGGGCATCGATGTACTGACCACCGTCAACGTACAGCATCTTGAGAGCCTCAATGATGTGGTAGGCGGCGTCACCGGCATTCAGGTGCGCGAAACCGTGCCCGATCCCTTTTTCGACAGCGCCGACGAAGTGGTGCTGGTCGATCTGCCGCCCGACGATCTGCGGCAGCGGCTGAAAGAGGGCAAAGTCTACATTGGCGACCGCGCGGAACGCGCCATCGAAAACTTTTTCCGCAAAGGTAACCTGTTCGCCCTGCGTGAGCTGGCCCTGCGTCGCACCGCCGATCGGGTGGATGATCAGATGCGCGCCTGGCGCGATCAGCAGGGACGGGAGCGCGTCTGGCACACCCGCGACGCCATTCTGCTCTGCATTGGCGACGACAGCGGCAGTGAAAAGCTGGTGCGCACCGCCGCCCGACTGGCGGCGCGGCTTGGCAGTGAATGGCACGCGGTCTATGTCGAAACGCCCCGGCTGCACCGGCTGCCGGAAGCGCGGCGACGGGCGATTCTGCGCACGTTACAACTGGCGCAGGAGCTGGGCGCGGAAACCGCGACCCTCTCTGAGCCGGATGAAGCCGAAGCGGTACTGGGTTACGCCCGCGCGCACAATCTGGGCAAAATTGTCACCGGTCGTCGCCCGCTGCGGCGCTGGCGGCGTGACAGCTTTGCCGAACGGCTCGGCCAGCTGGGGCCGGATCTCGATCTGCTGGTGGTGGCGCTGGATGAGCCGCTGAAGGATGCGCCGCATCCGCTGCCGGATGGCCGCGTCACCAGCGAAAAATGGCGTATTCAGCTGCGCGGCGTAATGATGGCGCTGGTGCTCTGTATCCTTGTAACCGCCGCCGGACAGTCGGTACTGATCGGTTTCGATCCCGCCAACTGCGTAATGATCTATCTGCTGGCGGTGGTGATCGTGGCGCTGCGCTATGGTCGCTGGCCGTCGGTGATCGCCACGGTGATGAATATCGTCGCCTTTGACCTCTTCTTTGTTGCCCCCACCGGCACGGTGGCGGTCTCCGATCTGCAATATCTGGTGACCTTTGGCGTGATGCTGGCGGTGGGCGTAATCGTCGGCAATCTCACGGCAGGCGTGCGTTATCAGGCGCGGGTGGCGCGCTACCGCGAGCAGCGGGCGCGCCAGCTCTATGAGATGGCGAAATCGCTGGGCAGTGCGTTAACGCCGCAGGATATCGCCGCCACCAGCCAGCGGGTGCTGGATGCCACGTTACAGGCGCGCTGCCTGCTGCTGCTGCCGGATGAGCAGGGCGAACTGCAACCGGTGGGCGATGCGTTACCGGCCAGCGAGCCGGATCGCGCGATTGCTAAATGGAGTTACAGCAAAGGCCAGCCTGCGGGTGCGGGCACTGATACCTTACCGGCGGTGCCTTATCAGATCCTGCCGCTGAAAAGTGGCGCGCACTGCCGGGGTTTGCTGGTGGTGGAGCCGCAGAACCTGCGTCAGCTGATGATCCCCGAGCAGCAGCGGCTGGTGGAAACCTTTACGGTGCTGATTGCTAACGCACTGGAACGGATGGCGCTGTCGCATAGCGAGGCGGCGTCCCGGCTCTCGGCGGAGCGTGAACAGCTGCGCAATGCGCTGCTGTCAGCGCTGTCCCACGACCTGCGCACCCCACTGACCGTGCTGTTTGGTCAGGCGGAAATGCTGATGCTCGACCTGGCCAGCGACAACTCAAAATATGTGCCGCAGGCCAGTCAGATCCGCGAGCAGACGCTGAGCACCATCCGGCTGGTGAGCAACATGCTGGATATGGCCCGCATTCAGTCGGGCGGCCTCAACCTGCGTGAGGAGTGGCTGGCGCTGGAAGAGGTGGTCGGCGGGGCGCTGAGCAGCATGGCACCGTCGCTGAAAGGGCATGAGGTCCGGCTCGATCTGCCGGACGACATCGTGCTGATCAAAGGCGACAGCACGCTGCTGGAGCGGGTCTTCACCAACCTGATTGAGAACAGCCTGAAGTATGCCGGTAACAGCGCACCACGCGGCATTCGTGCCTGGCGTGCGGCATCACGGCTGGAGATCTCGGTCTGGGATAGCGGACCGGGCATTGCCGAAGACGATTTAAGCCGGATATTCGATAAATTCTGGCGGGGCGACAAAGAGTCGGCGGTGCCGGGCGTCGGGCTGGGTCTGGCAATCTGTAAAACCATTATCGAGAGCCACGGTGGTCAGATCTGGGCAGAGAACAGGGCCGAAGGGGGCGCGGCATTTCGTCTCTCGCTGCCGCTGCCGCCGGTCCCTGAAATTTCTGACGAAGGGCTGAAATAACTTCACAGTTGATCGGTTATACTCCCGGACCTGTTTGATTATTCGTGGGATTGTATGGAACGTTTTACCGAAAACCTGATGTATGCATCGCGCTGGTTGCTGGCCCCGGTTTACATTGGACTTTCGCTGGGATTGCTGGCGCTGACCATTAAATTTTTCCAGGAAATTTTCCACCTGCTGCCCAACATTTTCAGCATTGCGGAAAACGATCTTATCCTGCTGCTGCTGTCGCTGGTGGATATGACGCTGGTTGGCGGCCTGCTGGTGATGGTGATGCTGTCGGGTTATGAGAATTTCATCTCTAAGCTCGATATCGACGAAGATAAAGAGAAGCTGAGCTGGCTGGGCAAGATGGACTCCGGCTCGCTGAAAAACAAAGTCGCCGCCTCCATTGTCGCCATCTCCTCGATCCACCTGCTGCGGGTGTTTATGGAAGCGCGCAACGTCGAAAACGACAAGCTGATGTGGTACGTGATTATCCACCTGACCTTTGTGCTCTCCGCCTTTGTGATGGGCTGGCTGGATCAAATGTCGCGCAGCGATAAAAAACCGAAGTAACCTCTCTGGCGGCCCGCTGAGGCGGGCGCCTGCTTTACCCTTTCCGCTCTGTTCCCCCTGAACGACCCGCTGGCTGTGAGGCCGGGCGCGTGCCCGCCAGCTGCGGCATCACCTCTTTGATCATGGCAAAAAAGTGTTGCAGCCTGGCCGGGTAGTAACTCGCCCAGGGATAAGTCAGCCACACCGGCAGCGGCGGTGCCTGCCACGCAGGCATCAGCTGAACCAGGCCGCCATCCGCCAGATCTTCCTGCACCGCCCAGGACGAGACGATCGCGGCTCCCATCCCCGCCAGTGCCGCTTTGCGCACTGCATATAAACTGTCGCTGCTCAGCCGGGGCATAATCGGCAGGTTCACCGGCTGGCCGTCGTCAATCTTCTGCAACACCACTTCGTTACGGTAAAAACTGGTCAGTGCCAGCCACGGCAGGTCGCGCAACTGTTCAACCCGCTCTATCGGCGGCTGCTGCGCCAGCAGGTGCGGGGCGGCCACCACAATACGTGGCACTTCTGCCAGCAGTATCGCCACCACCGAAGGATCGGTTGGCGCACCGACCTGAATGGCGCAGTCCACATTCTCCGCCATAAAGTCGGGCGTGCGATCATTCAGCATCCACTCAATATTGAGCCGGGGGTAGCGGTGCAGATAGTCCACCAGCGGGGCGATCAGCTGATCCTGGCCAAAGGCGTGCGGGGCGCGAACCCGCAGCGTACCGACCGGGTCATCGCTGGCCCCGGTCAGCTCATCTTCCAGCGCATGCCAGGTCGCCAGCAGCTGCCGGGCCTGGGCGTAGCAGCGCTCGCCATCATCGGTAAGCTTCAGCGCATGGGTGGTGCGCAGGATAAGCTTGAGGCCCAGCCGCTGCTCCAGGCTCTGCAGTCGGCGGCTGACGGTGGGTTGTGTCGTGCCGAGCTGCGCGGCGGCGGCGGATAAGCTGCCGCTCTCGACAATACGGATAAAAGTCTGCATCAGATCGATGCGATCGCTGCTGTTAGGATTGTTCATACGCACCACGTATAACGGTTTTGCCTGATGTCAGTCTACCGCGTATAACCGCAATGCGCTCTAATGGCAGGACGAAATGATGAGGATTACAGCATGTCAGCCATACAGACCCAGACTCAAAATGAACCGCTCTCTGCGCCGCTGGTGTTTACCCTGGCCGCCGGTGCCGGACTCAGCGTCGCGTCGATCTACTACAGCCAGCCGATGCTGGATATCATCAGCAAGCAGTTTAACGCCGGCATCGGCGCGGTCGGCATGGTGCCGATGCTGACCCAGGCGGGCTATGCGCTGGGCATCCTGCTGCTGGCCCCGCTGGGCGATCGCCATGACCGGCGCACCATTATCTTTATCAAAGGCTTAATGCTGGTGGCGGCGCTGCTGCTGTGTGGTTTTTCCGGTGGACTCAGCGCGTTGCTGATTGCCAGTTTTATCACCGGCCTGACCGCCACCGTGGCGCAGGATATTGTACCCGCTTCGGCGGCGCTGGCGCCGGAACGCAGTCGGGGTAAAACAGTCGGCACGGTGATGACCGGGCTGCTGGTGGGGATCCTGCTGTCGCGGGTGGTCAGCGGGGTGGTGGCAGAGTATTTCGGCTGGCGCACCATGTATATGATTGCCGCGCTGGCGGTGCTGCTGATTACGCTGACGCTGTGGCGGGTACTGCCGCGTTTCGCGCCAGGCACCTCGGTGAGCTATCCGCGCCTGTTGCTGTCGCTGGTGCACCTGTGGCGTCACCATCAGACGCTGCGTCGTGCCGCACTGGCTCAGGGGCTGTTGTCAGTGGGTTTTAGCGCCTTCTGGTCGACGCTGGCGTTAATGCTCAGCGACCGCTTTCATCTGGACAGTGCCGTGGCCGGGGCATTTGGTTTAGCCGGTGCGGCGGGTGCCATGGCGGCACCGCTGGCGGGCAGTTTTGCTGACCGCATCGGTCCGGCAAGGGTCACGCAGGCTGGCGCCGCGCTGGTGACAATCTCCTTTGCGCTGATGTTTCTGCTGCCGCTGCTGCCAATGCCAGCCCAGCTGGCGCTGATTGTCCTCTGCACCATCGGCTTCGATTTAGGGGTGCAGGCCACGCTGGTGGCGCATCAGACGCTGGTCTATGGCCTGGCGCCTGAAGCGCGCAGTCGCCTGAATGCGCTGCTGTTTACCGTGGTGTTTATCGGTATGGCCACCGGTGCGGCGCTGGGAAGTCTGGCACTGGCACACTGGGGCTGGAATGGCGTGGTTGCGCTCTCGACCTTAGCCGGTGCCGCCGCGCTGGCGGTTCGCTTCGCCAGTCGACACCTGAAAAACTGACACCTCGCCCGTCAAAAAATGTGCCAGGCTTATTCATAAACCCGAAATAATCTGGAGTGTTATGAACTTTTTAGCCTGGACAGCAGCGACGGGCGGCCTCTTGCTGCTGATGTCGCTGGCTTCCGGTTGGATTCACCGGGGGCCAGTCACCTCATTTGGTCTGTTCCTTATCGCGGGCATGCTGTGCGGCCCGTGGGGATTTGATGTTATCCACATCGATATTGTTACCCATTCCGAAGCCGTGGCGCACATCACTGAAATCACCATGGCTGCCTCGCTGTTCATCACCGGCCTCAAGCTGCGTCAGCCGCTGCAAAATAACTGCTGGCACACCGGGCTGAAACTGGCTTTTCCCGCCATGCTGCTGACCGTGGCCGCGATGACCCTGCTGTCGCACTTCCTGGTGGGATTAGACTGGCCGATTGCACTGGCGTTTGGTGCCATTGTCGCGCCAACCGATCCGGTGCTGGCGAGCTTAATCTCGGTCAACGATGCGCAGGATGATGACTCGCTGCGCGTGGCGATCTCCAGCGAAGCGGGTATGAATGATGGTTCCGCGCTGCCGTTGCTGATGCTGGCGCTGCTGCTGTTTAATGGCGAAAGCCTGAGCGTGGCGATGCTGGGGCACTGGGGTGCGGTCGAGGTGCTCTGGGCAATTGGCGGCGGTCTGATCATCGGTTTTGTGCTGGGGCAGTTGATTGGCCTGCTGGCGACCCGACTACGCAATGCCAATGGCGATGTGGCGCCCAATGATTTCCTGGCGCTGGCGCTGATTGCGCTGAGTTATTCACTGGTGGAGTGGCTGGGTGCCTCCGGCTTCCTGGCTGCCTTCGCCGCCGGGCTGGGATTACGCCGTGCTGAGATGGGCGTATTCCGTCGCCATCAGCCGGACGATCTCTCTGACGACGAGCGCGTGCTGCCCTCTGAAGCACTGGTGAACCCTAACAAACGCCTGGCGCATCAGGGCGACAACAATATGGTGAAGTCGATAGGGTTTGTGGTAGGCGACGCCCTCTCTTTTGGCGATACTATTGAACGTTTACTGGCGGCTGGCATGATGGTGGTGCTGGGCGTCACACTGGCGCAGCACTGGAACATCTACGGCGTGCTGATCGGCCTGGTGCTGTTTGTGGTGGTGCGGCCACTGGCCGTCTGGCTGGTGACGCTGCGCGCCGGACTGCCGCTGGGGCAGCGTCTGCTGATTGGCTGGCTGGGCATCCGCGGGATTGGCAGTCTGAACTACATTGCCTATGCCTGGACGCACGGTATGGACGGCCCGCAGATGGAAATTATGACCAATATGGCGTTAACGCTGGTGGTCTGCAGCGTGGTGGTCCACGGCACCACCGTGTCGCCGCTGCTGAACTGGCGTCAGAAACGCCTAGAAGCCCTTCAGCGTAAGGTTTAACCCGAACTAACAGGAGTTAAGAATGAAAGTAACTCAGATAGTGCTGCTGAGCATCCTCGCCACCGGCAGCGCGCTGGCGGCGGACGAGGCTGACACTGAGCAGAATGTTTATGCCAGTCAGCTGTGCCACATTGTCAGCGGCGAGAAAAAGGTCGCCAGCGCGGATCAATATGTCGAACAGATGAAATCGACCGTGGCGCGCAGTCAGTCGCCGTCGGCGATGAATCAGCCTGAATTTGATGAAGAGTCCGCGCGTGAAGTGGCCAGTGCCTGGCTGCAGCTGGGAGATGATGAGCGTGCCAAACTGCGCGTTAACGAACAGCAGTGTGAGCAGGCCGTGATGGCGCAGTTCCAGCAGGAAGATTAACCGCATCGGATTAAATAAAAACGCGCCTGCCGGCTAATACTGATCAGTTAAGATTAAATTTATAAAGGCTGTCACGGTCAAACGTGGCAGCTTTTTTTCCGGGCGAGCGAGCCGCAGTGCGGGCCAGCGCACCTCTGCTGCTGCCGGGCCGTCCTCGCGCCGCTCACGCGGTACCTTCGGCTTTGACGCCGTGCCGACGAACCGTTCGGGGATCGGCCCTCCCTGGCCGGCCCCGAACTGTCCACGCTTCCCGGCGTGGACTTCTGGCCCGCCGTCACGCCTCAGCGTTGCGGATAGCCCTTTCAGCAGCAGAGGCGCTCAGGCCTCTACTCTCGTGCCCTTTTTAACAATACACACTGAAGTTTCAGAGCAGGCCGGTGGCGGGCAGGGGCAGGCAATCCGCAGCGCTGAACAGAATGAGTCTGCCAGGAGAGCCCGCAGGACGCGGGCGAAAGGCGGGGCGGCACAGGATGTGCCATCCCCGGCGGTCCGTCAGGCAGAGGAATGAAGTGAAGGAACCGCGCAGCGGCGCGAGGACCGCCAGCCCCTGCCCGGCACCAGACGGCGTTATCACCTGTCACTTAACTGATCAGCATTACGCCTGGCGGGCGCGTTTTTTTATGGCTTTTCAGGGGCCATTGCGTACATAATCGCCAGCCATGGCACCCGACTTGCATCTGTTGATTCTACCGCAGCCTGCCGCAACGGTTTGCTCACTCTTCTGGTATCACATAACAGGCATTATGATTACGCGTCGACGCTTTATTCTCGGCACGGGAGCGCTCGGGCTCTCCATGACCACTGGCAAAATATTTGCCCGCGATGACATTATTCCCCTCTGGCCGGACGATCCGCCCGGCGGCGGCGGCCCATCGGGCCAGTTGCATATTAACAGCACCGGTTCCTGGTCAAATATCGTCAGCCCGGCGATTCAGCGCTTTAAACCTGAAAATCCCAATGGCGAAGCGGTATTAATTGCAGCGGGTGGCGGTTATCGCTGGATCGGCATGGGACGCGAAGCCTGGCCGGTCGCGCGCTGGCTCAATGCCAATGGCTATACCGCCTATGTGCTCAGCTACCGGCTGCCGCATGAGAAGTGGCAGGCGGGGCGGCTGGCACCGCTGCAGGATGCGCAGCGTGCCATCCGGCTGGTGCGATCCTTTGAGCGCAAGGTGCATGTGCTGGGCTTCTCGGCAGGTGGGCATCTGCTGGGGCTGGCGGCGGCGCGTCCGGACTTTGAATCCTATCCGGCCATCGATCCGCTGGATGAAGTGGTGCCCAAAGTCGACAGCGTGGGTCTGATCTATCCGGTCATCACCCTGGAAGCGCCTTATCAGCACACCAATACCCATCTGATGATGGTCGGCAAAAATGCCACGCCGCAGGATGAGGCGAACTGGTCAGTGCAGAACTACGTAACCCGGCAATATCCGCCGACGTTTCTGGCGCAGGCCGAGGACGATCACACCTCAAATCCGTTCAACACCGAGCTGATGCGCGACACCTGCCGCCGTAATCGTGTGCCGGTTGAGCTGATTCAGATCAGCAAAGGCGGGCATGGCTTTGGCCTTGGCAAGGCGGGCACGCCAGCGGCGCTATGGGATCAGGCTTATGTTCGCTGGCTGGATCGCGTGAGCTGAGTTGCACTGGCGCGGTGCACGACTGCACCGGGGGATCCGTTCTCCCCCTGCCTGGCGCAAGGTCACCAGATCGAAGGTGACCCTTTGTCCCGGACCCGGTTAATGCTGCGCCCTCTGCCATCTTAAATCTCCCAATCCAGAGCCAGACCCAACCCCTTAATATTGATATCAGCGGACTATGCTGACAGGTCAGGGCGCATTAATAACTCATTCTTATTTATCACGTTAACGAGGGGGAACGGAGCTAAGGGGCACTCACGCTTATTTCTGACTCTGTATACAATAAGATGACAATCTCCTGCCGTTAGTAGGGTACAAAATAGCTAAATAAGGACGCTTTAATAATTATCTTAATAAACAAACGGATCTGATTAATTCCCGGGCAAAGAACATTCCTATCTCATATCTTTTGCTTCTGTTTTTCCGCCATTACTTTGCTTTTTCCACCGATATATTGCCAGTTGATACAGATCAAAAATTGGCCAGAAATATCAGGTCTTATGGATTATAAAAAAACTAATGAAAGCGTTGAAGCGGGCGTGTTCGGATGACGCAATCGTCTTTCAATCCAAAGCGATTCTTCTTTTAAGCTTTATTTTGGCTGATTCTGCTACAGATGGCCGTGATAAAACCCGTAAGTTTTGAACTAAAATAAAAATCCCACTTTATTGTCTTCGTTAACGGTTAGATGATTTCATAACGGCTACGCATAAGATGAGGCAAATCAGACAGCAATCCATCCTGGTCAGTTTATCGGTGGTTTCTGATTTAACTAAGAAATATTTAAGTTTTCTTGCCGGCGATGATAAGCAACAACATCTTATTGCACTCTGTCGGATGAGTATTAAGGTCAGTCTGCTTCTCCGCCAGAACAGACTTATTTATTATTACTTTTTATTAACGATGTGGCGAGGTGGATAGCCAGGATTTTAACACACAACAAAGGGTTATATGCATGACGATCATCGAGGCATCGCTATTACAGACCAGGAACAATGGAAAGGCGTGGCCAGGGCTGATTAAAAAGTGATGTACAAATAATGAAGGGATGTTTTTTAAATACCTGAATAAAAGTTATTATCTTGTTTTCATCATTGTTCTGGAGAACATCATGCTACCGGGTAATGAAGTAAATTTTATTGGCTATCTTATTGAAGAGAACGTGGTTTATTTACACAAGACAAAGCGACTAATTTGTCTGAATGGGTATGGTGAAGATATCATCCTGAGAAAAACCATGTCGCACGTATTAGAGTATCTTTTTGAAAATGCCACTATTGATGTTGTCACGGATTCGGAACTTATGGAGAACGTCTGGGATAAACATGGACTGAGTTCTTCTACGCAGCGGGTCTGGCAGGTTATGTCTAATTTAAAGTCGAAGCTCTTTTTTCTGGGTTTAAGTGATGATGTGATCCTGAGAGTTTCGAAGAAAGGCTATCTCCTCAAAAGCGACAGCGTGGAGAGGTTATTTAGCAGTCGTATCACTTCAGGCATTCATTAAGCACAGCGATAAATTCACTAACGATAATCCTGTGGAAATGGACGCCGGGCCTGTGAATATAATCGGTAGTCATTAAATAATTTCATATATAAATGGATTTAATTACTGTCGGTTCGGTTTTTTCGCTGTTAATCAGCCTGGCTCTTGCTGGGTGTTGATAATATGAAGAGAAACGCAGGTTTTACATTTCGCGTCAGCGGGCGCATTAATTTTCGTTGAGCGCAGTTGCAGGAAAAAACTGGCCCTGATGACCAGTTTTTCCCAATAGTATTTTGTTCGGGGAATTAACGCATCGTCACGAACTCTTCGGAGGCGGTCGGATGGATCGCCACGGTGTTATCGAAGTCCTTTTTAGTGGCACCCATTTTCAGCGCCACAGCGAAGCCCTGCAGCATCTCATCCATGCCGAATCCGATACCGTGAATGCCGACAATCTTCTCATCTGCACCCACACAGACCAGCTTCATGCGACACGGCTGACGATGCTGGGTTACCGCAGTGTACATGGCGGTAAATGACGATTTATAAACCTTCACCTGGTCGTCGCCATACTGTTCCCGTGCCTGCGGCTCGGTCAGTCCCACGGTACCAATCGGCGGATGACTGAACACCACCGTCGGAATATTGCTGTAATCCAGATGCTCGTCCGGTTTGTTGTTAAACAGACGCTCAGAGAGACGACGGCCCGCCGCGACCGCAACCGGCGTCAGCTCAACCGCACCGGTGTTGTCGCCCACGGCGTAGATGCCTGACACATTGGTGTTCTGGAATTTATCGACTTTGATATAGCCTTTGTCGTCCAGCGCGACGCCAGCGGCGTCAATATTCAGGGTATCGTTGGCGGGCTCGCGGCCAATCGCCCAGACCAGGCAATCCACGGTATATTCGCTGCCGTTTTCCAGCTGCAGCGTCAGACTGCCATCGCCGTTTTTAATCACAGCTTTTGGAATAGATTCGGTGTGCAGCGCCGGGCCTTCGCTGTTCATCACTTCGACCAGCGTTTCGGTGAGCAGCGGATCGAAGCTGCGCAGCGGCGCGTGTTT
This sequence comes from Pantoea sp. JV6, assembly GCF_025910055.1. Taxonomy (NCBI): domain Bacteria; kingdom Pseudomonadati; phylum Pseudomonadota; class Gammaproteobacteria; order Enterobacterales; family Erwiniaceae; genus Pantoea; species Pantoea sp. JV6. The sequence goes on from NZ_JAPCIM010000020.1 coordinate 70,436, forward strand.
ACGGACGAACAGATGCGTTTCCGATCCCAGCGCGTTAACCACGCCAGCCAGCTCAACCGCAATGTAGCCTGCGCCGATGACCGCAGTGCGTTTTGGCAGCGCGTCCAGCTCAAAGAAACCATCGGAATCAATGCCGTACTCTGCACCCGGAATAGAAGGGTGGACCGGACGACCGCCGGTAGCGATCAGAATATGGTTAGCCGTAATAATCTCGCCGTTGACTTCAACGCTGTGCGCATCGACAAAGCGGGCAAAGCCTTTGATCACTTCGACTTTGTTTTTACCCAGCACGTTGTCATAGGAGTTGTGGATGCGATCGATGTAGGCGCTGCGGTTTTTCACCAGTGTGGCCCAGTCGAAGCGATTCACGGTGGTGTCGAAGCCATAATCCGGTCCGTAGAGATGGATCGCTTCGGCGATTTGCGCGGCATGCCACATGATTTTCTTCGGCACGCAGCCCACGTTCACGCAGGTGCCGCCCAGCTCTTTCGCTTCAATCAGGGCACATTTCTGGCCATACATAGCCGCACGGTTAATTGAGGCGATGCCGCCACTGCCGCCGCCAATGGCGAGATAGTCGAAATGTCGGGTCATTGAAGTATCCATCCGGTTGCATAAAAAATTGGGGTTGAGTGTAACGCTGCGGGTCGAAATGACGCAAAGTTTGCGCCTATGATTGTAATAGGGTTCTGTTTTTTCACTCGCTTACAGGGAAGCATACCATGCACCTTACTTTTCTCGGCACCGGCGGCGGTGCTCCCAGCCTGCAACGTAACGTCACGTCTATTGCTTTTACCCGCGCGCTGAGTGGTGAAACCTGGCTGTTCGACTGCGGGGAAGGCACACAATTACAGTTTATGCGCTCCAGCCTCAAACCGGGCAAGCTGGATAAGATTTTTATCACCCATCTGCATGGCGATCATATTTTCGGGCTGCCGGGATTACTCACCAGCCGGTCAATGGCCGGGCTGACCACACCGATGACGGTCTATGGCCCCAGGGGATTAAAAACCTTTGTTGAGACGGCGCTGTCGATCAGCGGCTCTTACACCGACTACCCGCTGACCATCGTTGAGATTGAGGCGGGCTGGACGCTGGACGACGGTGAGTTTCGTATCAGCGCCTGGCCGCTGAGCCATCCGGTGGAGTGTTTTGGCTATCGCATTGAACAGCATGACAAACCCGGTCTGCTGGATGCTGCGCGGCTGAAAGCGGAAGGGGTGCCACGCGGCCCGTGGTTTCAGCAGCTGAAGCAGGGTGAACGCGTGACGCTGGAAGATGGGCGGGTAATCAACGGTGCTGACTATCTTGGCCCCGCGACACCCGGCAAAACGCTGGCCATCTTTGGCGATACGGCACCTACTGAGGTCGCGCTGCAACTGGCGGCCAATGTTGACCTGATGGTGCATGAAACCACGCTGGAGGCCGCGATGGTAGAAAAAGCCAATGGGCGCGGGCACTCCACCACACTGCAGGCCGCCGAAGTGGCAAAACGCGCCGGGGCAAAACGGCTGATCGCCACCCATTTCAGTTCACGCTATCTGGCAAAAGACATGAACCGCCTGCTGGCGGAGTGCCAGACGATTTTTCCCTGCACCGAGCTGGCCTGGGATCTGGCGGTTTTTAACCTCTAATGATGCAGTGCGGGATAAGTGAAAAACAGCAGATGGGTCAGGTTAAGGCCAAAGTGCAGGGCGGTCGCCAGCCATAAGCGGCCGCTCCAGTGCCACGCCAGCCCATATAACAGCCCGGCCAGGGTGGCGAAGATCACCAGCAACAGGCCGCCGCTCAGATGCACCAGACCAAACAGCAGCGCGCTCAGTAACAGCGCAGGGATGCCGCCCACTACCTGCTTTAATCGCTGCTGCAGATAGCCACGAAACAGGGCCTCTTCCGCCAGCGAAACAAAGAACAGGTTGGCGAGCATAAATGGCCCCAGCCAGTCCGGTGTATGTCGCTCAAACGCTAATCCGCCCAATAATACCGCGCAGTACAGCAGCAGCGGAATGGCCGCGATCAGCGCCAGTGCAGCGGGTAGCCGATAGCGTGGTGGCGTGGCAGGCGCGCGAAACAGCGTCGGCAGGCAGGCCAGTAGTACAAAAGGAATAAGCGCTTTATCGAAGTTAAACCCGAAGCTGAAAGGCACGCTGCGCGGTCCGGCCTGCACATCCTCTGCCTTAAGGGGATTATTAAAGCCTGGAAAAAGATGGAGGAGCAACCCGATGGCGATCAGTACCAGCAGCGCTTCGGTCACTATTTGTCGTCGATGATGGTCACGGTCATAAATACGGAGTGCCACCACAGCGGCGGTGCCGGTAAACAGCAGCAGCACCGGCCATGCTAACACGTCCTGATAAAAACCCAGCAGTGTGGCGAGCGCCAGTAATAATAATGCCAGCCGTCGGGCCGGTTGCAGCGCGGCCAGCGCGCCAGCCAGTATGATCCACATGGTAAAGACCTGGTACAACGCCGCCGCACCGGTAGTGAGCGGCGTAGAAGACAAAGAGAGTTATTCGGGTACGATCTGGTTAACCGCGTAGTGGCCGGTACCCGTCGGAACCAGTTTCTGGTGCAGCCAAGGCAGCAGGGTATTCATCTGCTGGGCCAGTTTCCACGGCGGGTTAATCACGATCATGCCGGAGGCGGTCATGCCGCGCTGATCGCTGTCGGGACGGGCCGCCAGTTCGATCTGCAGAATATTGCGAATGCCGGTCGCTTCCAGGTCGCGCAGCATATGTTTGATCTGCTGGCGTAAAACCACCGGATACCACAACGCAAAGACGCCGGTGCCAAAACGTTTATGGCCTTCCTGAATCCCTTTCACCACCGCCTGGTAGTCGCTTTTCATCTCATACGGCGGATCGATCAGCACCAGACCGCGACGTGACGGCGGTGGCAGTTTCGATTTTAACTGCTGATAACCGTCGGCACGATCGACGCGGGCGCGGTCATCTTTGCTGAATTCGTTACGCAGCAGCGGATAGTCGCTGGAGTGCAACTCAGTGAGTTGCAGTTTGTCATCTTCACGCAGCAGATGGCGGGCAATCAGCGGCGAGCCGGGATAATAACGCAACGTCCCGTTACGGTTTAATGCACGAATCGCATCAAAATAGGGTTGCAGCAATTCCGGCGCATCGGGCTGCTGCCAGATACGTGAGATGCCTTCCAGATATTCACCGGTACGCTCGGCGTGCTCGCCGCTGAGCTGATAGCGACCTGCGCCCGCATGGGTATCCAGGTAGAAAAACGGTTTCTCTTTCTCTTTCAGCGCCGTGATGATCAGGCTCAGAACGGTGTGCTTCAGCACGTCGGCGTGGTTGCCAGCATGGAAGCTATGGCGATAACTCAGCATTGTTTATCCTGTTGAATGTATAAGGTTTTAATTGATGGAAAATCAATTTATACCAATTATTACCTCACGTATTACCCACAGAACGACGCACAGCAACCGACGCAGGAAAAGCATGAGAATCCGCGATTATATCAGGGATGACCTGTTGATGGGCCAGAAGCGTGATAACAAATCGGGATTACCGCAAGCCGCTCAGGGCGGGGCGTGTGGTTCCCGGCACGCAGTCACGGAAAGCGACCGCAAATCTTCCCCGACGCGCCAGCCAGCATCATGTGCATGAGATAAAAGCGTGCATCTTCCGTGCTGCTATTCGCGCGTTTCTTCCCCACCTCATCCTGGCTGCCATTGATTTTCGCTACACTAAGCCGCATGTTACTTAGATTGCGTTGCGCGACCCGCTGCGCCCCATACATCTATAAAGGACTGCGCTATGACCAATCCGCTACTGACATCTTTTACGCTACCCCCTTTTTCTGCCATTAAGCCTGAACATGTGGTGCCTGCCGTGACGGAAGTGCTGAGCCACTGTCGCGCAGAAGTCGAAAAAGTCGTGGCGCAGGGTGCGCCGTATACCTGGGATAATCTGGTTCAGCCGCTGGCGGAAACTGACGATCGCCTGAGCCGTATCTTCTCACCGGTCAGCCACCTTAATGCGGTGAAAAACAGCCCGGAGCTGCGTGAAGCCTATGAGCAGACGCTGCCGCTGCTCTCTGAATACAGCACCTGGGTTGGTCAGCATGAAGGGCTCTATCAGGCGTATCGCAACCTGAAAGAGGGCGAGCAATACGCTGCACTGGATCTGGCGCAGAAGAAAGCGGTCGATAATGCCCTGCGTGATTTCGAACTCTCCGGTATCGGCCTGCCAAAAGATAAACAGCAGCGCTACGGCGAAATCGCCGCGCGCCTCTCTGAGCTGGGCTCGGCTTACAGCAACAACGTGCTTGATGCCACCATGGGCTGGAGCAAGCTGATTACCGATGAAAGCGAGCTGGCCGGTATGCCGGAAAGCGCGCTGGCGGCGGCTAAAGCACAGGCTGAAGCCAAAGAGCAGGAAGGCTGGCTGCTGACGCTGGATATCCCAAGCTATCTGCCGGTCATGACCTACTGCGACAACGCCGCGCTGCGTGAAGAGATGTATCGCGCCTATGCGACGCGCGCCTCCGATCAGGGTCCGAACGCCGGTAAGTGGGATAACGGCCCAATCATGGCGGAAGAGCTGGCGCTGCGTCACGAGCTGGCACAGCTGCTGGGCTTCGACTCCTACGCCGATAAATCGCTGGCGACCAAAATGGCGCAAAGCCCGTCCCAGGTAATCGACTTCCTTAATGACCTGGCGGAACGCGCCCGTCCGCAGGGGGAAAAAGAGCTGGAGCAGCTGCGCGCCTTTGCCCGTAAAGAGCACGGCGTGACCGAGCTTAATCCGTGGGATCTCACCTATTACGGTGAAAAGCAGAAGCAGCATCTCTACACCATCAGCGATGAGCAACTGCGCCCTTACTTCCCGGAAGAGCGTGCGGTCGCCGGTCTGTTTGAAGTGGTGAAACGCATTTACGGCATCACGGCGAAGCAGCGTAACGACGTTGAGGTTTATCATCCTGACGTGAAGTTCTTCGATCTGTTCGATGAAACCGGCGAACTGCGCGGCAGCTTCTATCTCGATCTCTACGCCCGCGAACATAAACGTGGCGGTGCCTGGATGGATGACTGCGTCGGCCAGATGCGTAAAGCCGATGGCAGCCTGCAGAAGCCGGTTGCCTACCTGACCTGTAACTTTAACCGTCCGGTGAAAGGCAAACCTGCGCTGTTCACCCATGACGAAGTGATCACCCTGTTCCATGAGTTTGGTCACGGCCTGCATCACATGCTGACCCGTATCGAAGCGCCTGGCGTCTCCGGTATCAGCGGTGTGCCATGGGATGCAGTGGAACTGCCAAGCCAGTTCATGGAGAACTGGTGCTGGGAACCGGATGCGCTGGCCTTTATCTCGGGCCACTTTGAAACCGGCGAACCGCTGCCGAAAGAGCTGCTGGATAAAATGCTGGCGGCGAAGAACTATCAGGCTGCGCTGTTTATCCTGCGTCAGCTGGAGTTCGGCCTGTTCGATTTCCGCCTGCACACCGAGTTTAATCCGGAGAAAGGTGCACAGATTCTGGAAACCCTGCGCGAAGTGAAAAGCCGCGTGGCCGTGGTTCCGGGTCCGGAATGGGGCCGTTTTCCGCACGCTTTCAGCCACATCTTTGCGGGTGGCTATGCGGCGGGTTACTACAGCTATCTGTGGGCAGACGTGCTGGCGGCGGATGCTTACTCCCGCTTCGAGGAAGAGGGCATCTTCAACCGTGAAACCGGCCAGTCATTCCTGGATAACATCCTGACGCGTGGCGGTTCTGAAGAGCCGATGGAGCTGTTCAAACGCTTCCGTGGCCGTGAACCGAAGCTCGATGCGATGCTGGAACATTACGGCATTCAGGGATAAGTCGGTTCGTGAAAATCTGTTTGATCGATGAATCAGGCGCCGGAGACGGCGCCTTATCACGTTTAGCGCAGCGCTGGCAGCTGGAGCATGATGAAGACGCACTGCTGGCGCTGGTGCAGACTCCGACGCACCTTGAACTGCGCAAGCGTGATGAGCCAAAGCTGGGCGGTATTTTTGTTGATTTCGTCAGCGGCGCAATGGCACATCGCCGTCGCTTCGGCGGTGGACGCGGCGAAGCCGTCGCCAAAGCGGTCGGCATCAAAGGCGGTTATCTGCCGGATGTGGTCGATGCCACCGCCGGGCTGGGACGAGATGCGTTTGTACTGGCGGCGCTGGGCTGCCGGGTGCGAATGCTGGAGCGTCATCCGGTTGTCGCTGCGCTGCTGGAAGATGGATTGCAGCGCGGGTATCAGGATGCGGAAATTGGCCCCTGGCTGCGCGATCGGCTGACGCTGATTCATGCGGCCAGCGCGCAGGCGCTGGGGGATATCACGCCGCCGCCGGATGTGGTCTATCTCGATCCGATGTATCCCCATCGCCAGAAAAGTGCGCTGGTGAAAAAGGAGATGCGGGTGTTTCAGTCGCTGGTGGGGCCGGATGAAGATGCTGACGCATTACTGGAACCCGCTCGCCGGCTGGCGAAGAAACGCATCGTGGTTAAACGGCCAGACTATGCACCGCCGCTGGCGGGTATTGTGACGCAGGCGGCCGTGGTAACCAAAAGCCATCGCTTTGATATTTACCCACCGCTTTAAAGCATAAAAAAGCCGGCTCTGCGCCGGCTTTAATCATTTATACGGCGAAATTACGCCTCGTCTTCATCGCGCAGCGGCACAATCAGCATGTCGATATGCACGGTGTTGATCAGCTGACGGGCTGAGGACATCAGCTTGCTCCAGAAATCCTGATGATGACCACATACTACAAGGTCAACGTCATATTTTCTGATCGCGTCAACCAGTACCTGGCCGAGGTCGCCACTGCCGCTCAGCGTCTCACTGATCGGGTAGCCCGCCGCATCTGACAACCCTTTCAGCGCCGCATGCGTCTCTTCAGAGATACGCTTCTGCATATCCCCTAAGTTGACATCAATCAGGCCGGTGTAGAGGTCGGAGTAATTGACATCAACGTGAATCAGGGAAATTCTGGCATCGTACGGACGAGCCAGCGAGACGGCCTTATCCACCAGCAACTGGCTTTCGGGAGAAAGGTCTACTGCAATCAGGATATGTTTATAAGCCATGATAAAACTCCTTTCACGAGGTTAAGGATGGCATCCGGTGTTCCTGCCGCGTCACAGCTTAGCGAAATCCCTTGCGCGAGCGGGCGATGAGCGCCACCAAAGTGTCTACCTGCATTGCAGGTGATGATGTTGTTATGTCCTCAGTATAGCCTTCTCCCACTGTAAATGCTGCCGTTGCCGCCTGGCTTATGAATAAGATCAAGGCTATGCCAGATTTACTCGCGCTGAACGAAAATCATCGTTGGAAAAAATGTAAAGATTTCTCCTACACTGAAAAAAGGCGGTCCGATTCGCAACCGCTCAGGGGGTCGAAAAACTTTCGCAGTCCGGTGATTCAGTGGCTGGTTATTTCTGCAGGTGGACTCAGTGTCTGACGCTGGGCCTGTTGCTGCGATTCCAGCCGGGAGGGGGAGAATATGATCAGCACTATTGCGCTTTTTTGGGCGCTTTGCGTGGTGTGTATCGTGAATATGGCGCGCTATTTTTCATCCCTGCGCGCTCTGCTGGCGGTCTTACGCGGTTGTGATCCGCTGCTGTATCAGTATGTCGATGGGGCGGGTTTTTTCACCTCTCATGGCCAGCCGAGCAAGCAGGTGCGGCTGGTCACTTATATCTGGGCAAAGCGCTATCTTGATCATCACGACGATGAGTTTATCCGGCGCTGCGAGCGGGTGCGTGGGCAGTTTATGCTGACCAGTGCGCTGTGCGGACTGGTGGTCATCAGTCTGGTGGCGCTGGCGATCTGGCATTAAAAAAGGGCGACTTGCGTCGCCCTTTTTTTAGCTGGCATCACACCAGTTTTAAGGCAATCCAGTAGAGCGAACCTGACAGCAGAATACAGACCGGCAGGGTGAAGATCCACGCCATGGCGATGTTCTTGATGGTCCGGCTCTGCAGCCCGCCACCGTCGACCAGCATGGTACCGGCAACCGATGAGGAGAGGATATGCGTGGTGGAGACGGGCATGCCGGTATAGCTGGCGACGCCAATCGACAGCGCTGCTGTCACCTGTGCTGACATTCCCTGCGCATAGGTCATGCCTTTTTTACCAATCTTCTCACCAATGGTGGTGGCAACACGACGCCAGCCAATCATGGTGCCGATGCCCAGCGCCAGCGCGACGGCCACAATAATCCAGATAGGCGCATACTCGATGGTGCCAAGCAGGTCGCTTTTCAGCTTATTGAGGAAGCGTTTGTCATCTGGCGAGGTTTCCTGCAGACGAGCCGCTTTATCGGCGGTATCGGAGATACACAGCAGCAGACGACGCATCTGACCGCGCTGATCAACCGTCAGCTGATCGTAGCTCTGCAGGTTATTCAGCAACACCTGCGCACCCTGTACCGCCTGTAATGCGCGCGCGCTGTCACAGTGGAACTCCTGCGGGCTGGTTGCTGGCACTTCTTCCGGCGTTGGCAGCTTAGGCGGTGCCATCTGGATGATATGGGTCAGCGAGGCGTTATGCTGCTGATAATACTGCTCCAGGTGATTGACCGCATCGCGGGTTCGCGTGATGTCGTAACCGGAGGCATTCATATTCACCACGAAACCGGCAGGTGCCACGCCAATCAGAACCAGCATGATCAGGCCGATCCCTTTCTGACCGTCATTCGCACCGTGGGAGTAACTCACGCCAATTGCCGAAACAATCAGGGCGATACGGGTCCAGAACGGCGGCTTTTTCTTGCCGTCGATCTTCTCACGGTCAGCAGGCGTCATATGAATACGCGCACGCTTTTTGGTATTGCTCCAGTAGCGACGCAGTATAAAGATTAAGCCGCCCGCCATCACCAGGCCGACAATCGGCGACAGGATCAGAGAAAGGAAGATGTTCAGCACTTTCGGGATGTTGAGCGCATCAACCACCGAGGTTCCGCTCATCAGGGCGTTGGTCAGACCGATACCGATAATGGCGCCGATCAGCGTATGGGAGCTGGATGCCGGCAGACCGAGATACCAGGTGCCGAGGTTCCAGATAATCGCCGCCAGCAGCATAGAAAACACCATGGCGAGACCGTGAGCCGATCCAACATTTAACAACAGATCGGTGGGAAGCATATGAACAATAGCGTAAGCGACACTCAATCCACCGAGCAGCACGCCAAGGAAGTTAAATACACCCGCCATGACCACAGCAAGCTGGGCACGCATGGCACGCGTATAGATGACCGTCGCAACTGCGTTGGCCGTGTCGTGGAAACCGTTGATCGCTTCGTAAAACAATACAAACAGCAGGGCAAGAACCAATAACAGGCTAGTACTGAGGTCTAGACCAGCAAACAGATGTAGCATAAACGTTACGCCATTTTTGGAGGACATGAACGCGGCGCATTATCCGCGACAACGTGCTGTATGGGAAAGGAAAATATAGCGCTAATTTAACCTTTCGATGTAAGGCGTAAGGGTAACTCAGAGAAAAAGGGTTAGATATTAGACAGATACAATATGACACATTTGCGGCATTTTTTTGACGCTGGCGTCTCAGTGAGCAGATCACTACAATCTGCGCCTTTCCAGTTAAGTGAGCGAGTCGTAGTGGAACAGTTTGACGTTATCATCATTGGTGCCGGTGCCGCAGGGCTGTTCTGCGCCGCCCAGGCCGGGCAGCGGGGACGCCGCGTGTTACTGCTGGATAACGGCAAAAAGCCGGGACGTAAAATTCTGATGTCTGGCGGTGGCCGCTGCAACTTCACCAATCTCTACACCGAACCGGCGGCGTATCTGTCGCACAATCCTCATTTCTGTAAATCGGCGCTGGCGCGTTATACCCAGTGGGATTTTATCGATCTGGTTAATCGCCACGGCATCGCCTGGCATGAGAAAACCCTGGGCCAGCTCTTCTGCGACGACTCCGCCCAGCAGATTGTCGATCTGCTGCTGGCCGAATGTGACAAGGGCAATGTCACCCTGCGGCTGCGCAGTGAAGTGCTCAGCGTGGCGCGCGATGAAAGCGGCTATACCCTGCAACTTAACGGCAGCACGGTTCAGGCGGAGAAGCTGGTCATCGCCAGCGGCGGTCTGTCGATGCCAGGCCTGGGCGCCACGCCGTTTGGCTATAAAATAGCGGAGCAGTTCGGGCTGAGCGTCTTTCCGACGCGGGCGGCGCTGGTGCCCTTTACCCTGCACAAGCCGCTGCTGGAGCAGTTGCAGACGCTGTCAGGCGTCGCGCTGGAGACCACTATCGATGCCCAGGATGGCACCCGCTTCAAAGAGGCGATGCTGTTTACCCACCGCGGCCTCTCCGGCCCGGCGGTGTTACAAATCTCCAGCTACTGGCTACCCGGAGAATTCGTCACCATCGATCTGTCGCCTGCCACGCCGCTTGAGGCGTTTCTGACGGCGCAGCGTGAAGCACACCCGAATCTCAGCCTGAAGAACAGCCTGGCGAAAATCCTGCCGAAGCGTCTGGTGGAAGTATTACAGGCGCTGAAGGTGGTGCCGGATATCACCCTGAAGCAGCTCAACAGCAAACAGCAAACCGAGCTGGCGCAGACGCTGCACGCCTGGCGCATTCAGCCAAACGGTACCGAGGGATATCGAACTGCTGAAGTGACACTGGGCGGCGTGGATACCACACAGCTCTCCTCGAAAACGATGGAGGCGCGTGCGGTGCCGGGACTTTACTTTATTGGTGAAGTGGCTGATGTCACCGGCTGGCTGGGCGGCTATAACTTCCAGTGGGCGTGGAGTTCCGCCTGGGCCTGCGCCCAGGCGTTGTAAGGCGCTTACCAGCGCTGATGCACGTGAGGCGCGATCTTCTCCTGATAGATCTGCTTCAGCGCCGCCATCGTATCTGCAGAGAGCGCATCGACATCGCTGGCGCGGGCATTGGCTTCAGCCTGTTCGCGGTTTTTCGCGCCAGGGATCACTACGCTGACATCTTCGTTCATCAGGATCCAGCGCAGGGCAAACATCGCCATGGTGGTGTCGCCAGTGACAAAGCGGCGAATCTCTTCAACCGCCTCCAGCGCCACCTCATAAGGCACGCCGGAAAAGGTCTCGCCCTTATCGAACGCTTCGCCATTACGGTTAAAGGCGCGGTGATCGTCAGCGGCAAATACGCTGTCGGCACGCATTTTGCCGGTCAGCAGGCCCGACGCCAGCGGCACACGGGCGATGATCGCCACATCACGGCGTTTCGCTTCACGCAGCAGCAGTTCAGCCGGACGCTGGCGGAAAATGTTATAGATCAGCTGAATTGACGAGACGTTTGGAAACTCCAGCGCCTTCAGACCTTCTTCAACTTTCTCAACGGAGACACCGTAGTGACGGATTTTTCCGGCAGCGACCATCTCATCCATCACCGCAAAGACGTCCGGGTTGTAGTAGACCTCGGTCGGCGGGCAATGCAGCTGCACTAAATCCAGCGTGTCGGTTTGCAGGTTCTCGCGTGAACGGTCAATAAAGGCGTTGAGGTTTTCAGCATTGTAACCTTCAGCCACATGTGGCGAGAGGCGACGCCCCAGCTTGGTTGCCACAAACGGACGTTCACCGCCGCGCTGATTCAGCACCTCTGCGATGATTTTTTCGGAACGGCCATCGCCATAGACATCGGCGGTATCAATAAAAGTAATGCCCGCATCCAGCGCAGCATTCAGCGCGGCTTTGGCATCCTCCATGCTCACTTCCCCCCAGGTTCCGCCAATGGCCCATGCGCCAAAGCCAATTTCGGAGACGCGCTGACCAGTACGGCCCAGTGTTCGTAGTTTCATGCAAACATTCCTCGATGCGTTTCAGACAGGGTGACAGAAAGCGGCTAACCAATGAGCTTAGCGCTTCCTGGCAGAGAGGCGACCAGACGTCGTTGCAGACCTGCACGGTAAAAATGCGATACTGCTACGCCATGCTGCTGGTTACGTTGAAGATTTCAGCGGAAAACGGCACGGGCAATGCCACTACCGCTTCGCTAATTAATTGATTTTAAGAAATTTCACCCGAAATTAAACAGGCGAGAGTGTGGATTCGGTCACATACTTCAATTTTCAGGCCAATAAGTGGATCGCCATGTTTAAATTTGTTAAGTCGGTCTTTGCCAGTCCCGAGAAGTTTTTGCAGATCATGACCCGTCAGGATATCAACGATTCTATCGCTGAAGGTGAGCGCATCATTATTGATGAAAACGGTAATATCTCGGTTAACACGCTGAGCGAGGAAGTCCATGAAGATTTTTCCCGCCACGTGAATACGTTAAAGGGAGTGTGAGGTGGGTACCGCAATATTTATGGTGTTGATGGTCAGTGGTTACTGGTACACCAGCCGTGATTTGAACAGCCGCTTTAAAATCCGTCGTTCGTCGGGCTGGGATGTCTATTTCCTGGTCGCGCTTTACGGTTGTATTTTCGTCCTGCAGGGTGTGTTCGCGACCGGCATCGTCTGGTTACTGCTGCTCTGTATCTCCGGCATCGCCAACGCCGTCCAGATGATCCCCGGCGTTCATCTGAAGTGGCAGGTGGAGTTTATGAACTGGAGCTTCCTGGGTATCCAGGCTCCGGTGGTGATCATGCTCGCCTTTGCCATTCTGCTCTGCCTTTATCGCTCAAACTGGGCAGGCAGCGCACGACTGAACGTTTCCGGTCGTAAAGACCTCTATCAGCGACTGTCACGCTCCAATGGCGTGGAGCAATTATTGTTTCAATGCATGGAAGAGGGCGAACTGGCGTGGATTACGCTGAAGTCGCGCCGCATCTACATCGGCATGGTTCATGCCTCGACCTTTGAATATGAAAGCACCAAAAACATCGTGCTGATCCCGATGCTGAGCGGATATCGCGACAGCAAGACGCTGAAGCTGGCGGTGGAACATAACTACAGCAAGTGGTACGCCGAGCATGGCATCACGCTCGACTCGAAACCCAAAGATGCGATGTCGTTCCGTAAAGTGATCATGGTTGACCAGATTGAGAGTCTGTCGCTGTTCGATCCGGCCAGCGCCACGGCGCTTTCGATGGGACATCCGCAGGAAGTGGAGAAGAGCCAGGGTAATGAAGATGGCGACAGCCCGGACGATGAAAGCCGGGATACCGCGGGTTAATTGAGCCCGATCTGTTTCCCTTAATGACAGAGCTTCATCAGGGGACACAGATTCCACCTCACACCATATTTTCCGCCGTAAACAGCCGAAAGGCCACTTTGCCCGCCTGATAGACATCTGGTTGATAGCCGGTTTCGAGATGACTCAGCATCAGATCAATCGCTAAACGGGCATGCTGCTGAGCATGCTGATCCAGGGTAAAGGCCACTTCATCGTTCAGCAGTAGCTGGCGGGTGACATCATAAAGCTCATGGGTTATGTAGGTGCATTTACCCAGCAGCTGGTGGGCGCGCAGGGTGTCGCTGACATCACTATTCCCCATCCCGGTGTTATAGACCCCTGCAATCGCCTGCGACGGACGCAGATGGCGAGCCAGTTCACTGCGAATGGTTTCCCGCTGATCCTGACCCGACAGCACTTCACGCAGATGACGCTGCGGCGCGCGCTGCTCCATGGCCTCACGGAATCCCGCGATGCGCTGACGATGGGCGCGGTAATCAAAACGGCCACTGACCATCAGAATGTCGCCGGGCTGATTCACTGTCTTACTCATCAGCAGTCCGGCTGTGCGTCCCGCCTGATACTGGTCGATACCAACATGACACAAGCGGTCGGCATCGGGCAGATCGGTGACGATGGTGATCACCGGCACATTGCGGCTGCGGCACAGCGCCAGTGCCCGATAGATGGGCGGCGAGTCATGCGCAAAAACAATAATGCCGTCGCGGGTGCTGCTGCGGGCGATAATGCTTTGCGCCAGCTGCTCAGGCTGCGCTTCGGCCACCAGGGTTTTGTGCAGTTTCAGGCGGCGATAGCCAAGCTGACTGGCGACCTCGCTGAAATGGGTGGTGAGCTGTTGAAAAAAGGATGAGCCGTTATTGCTGAGGAACACCTCAATCTGCCACGGATGCTGGTACTCCTCTGGCAGCAGACGCTTCAGCCCCACTTCGCGTGCGGCTTTCAGGACTTTACGGCTGGTCTCCAGGGAGACGCCGCCGCGCTCATTCAGCACCCTATCGACCGTCGCAATCCCGACGCCTGCCATTTTTGCCACCACCTCTAAGGTGAGCTTTTTCATTCAGACTCCATGCGAAAATGGCAAATTGACTGCTGCCTGTCAGACTGTTTATCTCTTCTAACCGGTTAAAAGTAAAAGATAAAGCGATTTAATGATGGAAAGCCATCAACAGCGCTACGCCGTGGGGTTTTACCTGCAGTGCGGTCGTCTGGCTAAAAAGCACAACTGGCCGCTGCCTGGGCAGATTTACCGTTAAGCTTGTGACGAGACAATCAACGAGGAATGAATATGGCTCAGCAAAAAGAGGTTCTGATTATTGGTGCTTCACGTGGTATCGGTCTCGCGGTGGCGCAGGCCTTTGCCGATGAGGGCTGGCAGGTCACGGCCACGCATCGCAGTGGCATCCCGGAGCAGGGTAACCGGCCAGACATTCACTGGCATTCGCTGGATATGACCCACTCATCAGCGGTTCAACAGTTTGCCAGCCAGCTCAGTGGCAAGTCGTTCGATGCGATTCTGATTAACGCCGGGATTTCCGGGCCTGCGCACCAGAAGGTGTCGCAGAGTGACGATCAGGCGCTGGCGCAGCTGTTCCTGACCAATGCGATAGCCCCGGTTCGCAGCGCAGAGATCCTGTTGCCGCTGCTGAAACAGGAAGGCGTGCTGGCGCTGACCTCATCTCAGCTCGGCAGCCTGAATGAAAATCCGGAGGCGCAGATGCCGATTTACTCGGCAAGCAAAGCCGCACTGAATATGCTGAGCCGCACGCTGACTCCGGCAGTGGAAGCGCAGAGCGGGACGCTGCTGACGCTGCATCCCGGCTGGGTGAAAACGGATATGGGCGGCGAGAGTGCGCCCCTGACGGCAGAAGAGAGTGCCGCCGGTATCGTCCAGCAGCTGATCCAGTGGCGCGGTCGTGGTGGTCATCACTACGTCGATTACGCCGGCCAGCAACTGCAGTGGTAGGCTGAAGCGGGGCGGTTACGCCCCGATGTCACGCAGCGCTTTACCCTTCATCAGATTGCGTTCAATGTGCTCCAGCGTCACATGTTTGGTCTCCGGCACCAGCATCAGCGTCAGCACGATAAACACCAGGTTGAGTGCGCCGTAGAACCAGAAGGTGTTGGCATTACCCAGTTGATCCAGCATGGTCAGGAAGGTGGCGCCAACAATCATATTGCCGACCCAGTTAGTGGTGGTGGAGGCGGTAATGCCGAAATCACGCCCTTTCAGTGGCTGAATCTCTGAACAGAGCAGCCAGATCACCGGTCCGGCCGCCATCGCAAAGCCGACGATAAATATCAGCAGCATCGCGACAGCAAAGTATTTGCGGAAATCTGTTTCAACGCCGATGTGCAACAGCGTTCCCAGCACGCCCATGCCAACCGCCATCACCAGAAAACTGGTGGTGAGCATCGGCTTGCGACCCCAGCGATCGACAAAGAAGATCGCAATCAGCGTGGCCAGCATATTAACCAGCCCGACAATCACCGTGCCCCACATCTGCTCGCTGGTGCTGGAGAAGCCGGCGATGTTGAAGATTTTAGGTGCGTAATACATCACCACATTCATGCCGGTAAACTGCTGCATAACCTGTAGCAGCATACCCAGCCACACCGCGCGGCGGAAATTGCCATTAGAACGGAACAGCGACCAGCCGCGCTGCTTCACCTGCAGGCTTTCCCGGATCTCTTCCAGTTCCTCCCGGGCCTGTTCGCTGCTGTTACGCAGCCGATCCAGCACCCGCTGCGCCTCGTTAAAGCGTCCGTGCGCCGCCAGCCAGCGCGGACTGTTGGGCAGAAACAGCACGCCGATAAACAGGATCACCGCCGGAATGGCGATCACGCCGAGCATCCCGCGCCAGTTACCGCTGTAGCTGAACGCGGTGTCGGAGAGATAGGCCACGACAATGCCGGTGGTCAGCATCAGCTGGTACATCGAAATCATTGAGCCACGAATACGTTCAGGCGCAATCTCCGCCAGATAGAGTGGCGCAGTGTAAGAGGCGATTCCCACCGCCAGACCCAGCATCACGCGGGCACAGACCAGCGACTCCACATCCGGTGAGAAGGCTGACCACAGCGAGCCAATGACAAACAGCGTCGCGCCCGCCAGCATACTTTTCTTGCGTCCCAGCTTTGATGACATCCAGCCCGCCGCCAGTGCGCCCAGCGCCGCGCCAAACATCATCGAACTCACTACCCACTCCTGTTGATGGTTAGTGATTTGCAAATCCTTCGCCAGAAACGGCAAGGCACCTGCAATGACGCCGATATCCAGACCAAACAGCAGGCCGGACAGCGCAGCCATAAAACAGACGAACCAGGTAAAGCGGTTCTGTTGATTTCCCGATTTTTTTGCCGCGACCATGCGAGTCTCCTTGCGGGGGTTCAGTGTCAATATTGTTAATGTTATGTAAACATAGTCGATGCCAGTGTGGGGGCGATCACACTTCCGGCTATCACCGGTGCCACACAGCATTGCCGCGATAAGAAAGCATCAGAGATCAGCGGGTTGGTTCAGGAGAGGGAAACCGCGGCCGGGGCACGATTGCGCAAAACAGGGCGCGTCAGGTCAGGTTTTGCAACTGCCCGCCTGCGGCATTACACTGCCGCTTTACTGCTATTGATTGAAGGTGCTTATGTCTGAACCTTTCCAGCGTCAGCCGCTGCCTCTGCCGGGCGGCCATAAAAAAGTCCTGCTGCACTCCTGTTGCGCACCCTGCTCGGGTGAGGTGATGGAAGCGATGCTGGCATCCGGCATTGAATACACGATCTATTTCTACAACCCGAATATTCATCCGCTCAAAGAGTATGAGCTGCGTAAAGAGGAGAATATTCGCTTTGCCGAAAAATTTGGTGTGCCGTTTATTGATGCGGACTATGACCGGGATAACTGGTTTGAGCGGGCGCGCGGCCTGGAGTGGTCACCGGAACGGGGTGAACGCTGCACCATGTGCTTTGATATGCGCTTTGAACGTACGGCACTCTATGCCCATGAGAACGGTTTCCCGGTGATGACCAGTTGCCTGGGTATTTCGCGCTGGAAAGATATGAAGCAGATTAACAGCTGCGGAGTCCGCGCAGCGGCGGCGTATCCGGATCTGATGTACTGGGATTTTAACTGGCGTAAAGGCGGCGGGTCATCGCGCATGATTGAAATCAGCAAGCGCGAGAGTTTCTATCAGCAGGAATATTGTGGCTGTGTCTATTCACTGCGCGACACCAATCGTCATCGCGTCACCCAGGGACGTGAGCGTATTCAGATTGGTGTGCAATATTATCAGCCGGATGAATCCTGATTAACCTATTTCGCGGAAAGCGTCTGATGGCGCATATCCGCGCGCTGAGCGCGTAACAGGCCGGACTGTTACGCCACAGCTCTGCTTTAAGCTTTCCGCCCGACCGTAACTGCACAACGCACAGGGATCATCAACGTCGTCCAGCTGCTGCTTTGCCTCGTCCTTCATCAGACGTTTACGGCAGACGCTCGGCGTGCAACCCATAATCTGCTTAAAAGATCGGGTAAAAGATTGCTGGCTTTCAAAATGGTATTTCAGCGCCAGGCTGATGATGGGCGTGCGGCTGTTTTTTAAATCATGAACACTGGCGTTAAGCTTTTTCTTACGAATATATCGCGCCAGGGTTTCATTATGATAACGGGCAAAAAGTTTCTGTAAATACCACTTAGAGTAACCCGCCTTTTCTGCAATATCATCAACGCTTAAACGCTGGTCCAGATTATTATTAATCCACTCAGTGATAGAGACGATCACGCTTTCGTTATATTTATTTTCGTTCATAGAACCCCCTGTTTGATTTAAGAAGATTCTAAAATATTTATCTTAATGTGCTTATTCTTTGCGTAAAGATTTTTCAGGATTTTAATCGTTATCTCTGAAGATATTCATTTGAGGGGGTGTTATTAATAAAAAAGATGAATTGTGATTAATCTGTTGGTAATTGTAGGTGAATGAATAAGTGATTCCGCGGGACAATAATCAAAACGAGCCGTGAGTCCGCAGCCAGACTCACGGTTTACCTCCGGAATCTCTGTAATCACGGCTATAGCACGGCACATCAATAGATTTTTGGCTGCGACATGCCAGGCTTACGGCTCACCTTTAACCTGGAGAACCCCCCGGATGAGCCCGATATACGCGCTGAAAAAACCGCTTGCCGCCTTGCTCACCTCGCTGGCGTTATTTGCTCATGCACCTGCCAGTGCCGCTGGTGTGTATGGCGAACAGCTGGAAGGATTTCAATACCCCTATCCGCTGCAGCATTTTGATTTTAAATCCCAGCAGCAATCGCTGAGTATGGGCTATATGGATGTGAAACCGGCGCAACGGGCCAACGGCGAAACCGTGGTGCTGATGCACGGTAAAAACTTCTGTGGCGCGACCTGGGAAGAGACCATTCGGGCACTCAGTCAGCAGGGATATCGCGTTATCGCGCCCGACCAGATTGGCTTCTGCAGCTCCACTAAGCCAGCCAGTTACCAGTACAGTTTTCAGCAGCTGGCAGATAACACCCATCAGTTGCTCACCCGGCTGGGTGTGAAGAAGGCGGTGATTATGGGTCACTCCACTGGCGGGATGCTGGCAACACGTTATGCGCTGATGTACCCGGAACAGACACAGAAGCTGGTGCTGGTTAACCCGATCGGGCTGGAGGACTGGAAAGCCAAAGGCGCACCGTGGCGATCCGTAGATCAGTGGTATCAGCGCGAACTCAAACTCAGCGCAGAGGGCATTAAGAAGTATGAGCAGCAGACCTACTATGTCGGTCGCTGGAAACCCGAATATGACAAGTGGGTTGATATGCTGGCCGGACTCAACAGTGGGCCGGGCCACCAGAAGGTGGCGTGGAACTCCGCCTTAATCTACGACATGATCTTCACGCAGCCCGTATTTTATGAATTCGGCGATCTGAAAGTGCCCACCACGCTGATGATCGGCACCTCAGACACGACTGCCATCGGCAGTGATATCGCCCCGGCAGAGGTGAAAGCCCGGCTGGGTGATTACGCGGTACTGGGGAAAGAGGTCGCAAAACGCATTCCGGGGGCGCGCTTAATCGAATTCCCCGGTATGGGACACGCGCCGCAAATGGAAGAGCCGGCAAAATTTAACCAGACGCTGCTCGACGATCTGGCGCGTCCCTGAACCGTCAGGCGCTGCGGCGCCTGACCTTAGATCGCCACGCGTTTCTGCTTTTTACTGAGGTACATCTGCTCATCGCTGTCGTGCAGCAACTGCTCCAGCGATTGCGGATGCGCCGCGTCAAACTCCACGACGCCGGACGAGAATTGCAGGCGGTAACGGCGGTTCAGACTGACTGATTGCTGTTGCAGATAACGGTCAAACTGCAGGAGCAGCGCTTCGCTCTGCTGCTGCTGCAGACCATTAAACAGCACCACAAACTCATCGCCACCCAGACGGGCAAACAGATCCGAATGCTTAAACACCACTTTCATCGCATCGGCAAAGTCCATCAGCGCCCGGTCGCCTTCGCGGTGGCCCAGCGTGTCATTAATCTGCTTAAATTTGTCGAGATCGAGAAAGGTCAGGCAGGCAGGCCGGTTTTTCAGCCGGCACTCGTTCAGCACCATCTGTCCCAGCGTCATAAAGCCGCGACGATTGGTGATCTGCGTCAGTTCATCACAGGTGGCAGTCTGAAAGGCGACCAGTTCCGCTTCGGCCATGGCGGCCAGGTCGCGCATCGTGGCCTGATCCTCTTCATTAAACTGACGCGGTTCACGACCAATGATACAGAGGGTACCCATTTTAGCGCCGCCCGGTGCCCGCAGCGGACAGCCGGCATAAAAGCGGATGTGCGGTTCGCCGGTAACCAGCGGATTATCATAAAAACGTTCATCTTCTGCGGCATCTTCAACGATCATAATCTCATCCTGCAGGATGGCATGGCCGCAAAACGAGATGTCGCGGGGCGATCCTGCGGGTTCATAGCCCTGAGCGGATTTAAACCACTGATGGTCAGCTTCCAGCAGGCTGACTAACGCGATAGGAACGTCATACAGGCGGCGCGCCAGACGGGTTAAACGATCAAATCGTTCTTCCGCTGGTGTGTTCATTATGTTCAGCGCACGCAACTGCGATAAACGTTGTGCCTCGTCGGCAGCGATTTCAGGTGCTTTCATCACAGAGCCCTTTATTTTTTTAGCTCAAGCCAGGTTCTGGTGTTTGCCTTACGGCGAAGAAGAAGAGCGTGACATAGCCATCACGCTCTTTATAAGGAGGGGATCAGAGCACTTTTTGTTCGGCGAGATCAAGGGCGAAATAGCTGAAAATCAGGTCTGCACCGGCGCGTTTAATCGCACCCAGGCTTTCCAGCACCACATTGCGTTCATCAATGGCACCGGCCTGAGCGGCAAATTTGATCATCGCGTATTCACCACTCACCTGATAAGCCGCCAGCGGCAATTCTGTACGTTCACGGATATCGCGCAGAATATCCAGATAAGCACCTGCCGGTTTCACCATCAGTGAATCCGCGCCCTGCGCCGCGTCGAGCAGCGATTCACGGATCGCTTCACGGCGGTTCATCGGGTTCATCTGGTAGGTTTTACGGTCGCCTTTCAGCGCCGTTCCGGCCGCTTCACGGAACGGGCCGTAAAACGAGGAGGCGAATTTGGTGGAGTAGGACATGATGGCGGTCTGAGTGAAGCCCGCCGCGTCCAGTGCCCGGCGAATCGCCTCAACCTGACCATCCATCGCCGCTGACGGGGCGATGAAATCCGCACCGGCTGCGGCGGCAACGACGGCCTGCTTACCCAGGTTTTCCAGGGTTGCATCGTTATCGACGCCGTGATCACACAACACGCCACAGTGGCCGTGGCTGGTGTATTCACAGAAGCAGGTGTCAGACATCACGATCATTTCTGGCACGGTATCTTTGCAGATGCGGGACATACGTGCCACCAGACCGTTCTCGTTCCAGGCATCGCTGCCGGTGGCATCGGTATGGTGCGAAATACCGAAGGTCATCACCGAGCGGATACCCGCTTTGGCGATGCGCTCAATTTCATAGGCGAGACGTTTTTCCGGAATACGCATCACGCCAGGCATCGCCTGAATCGCTTTGTAATCGTCGACTTCTTCTTCAACAAAGATGGGCAGAGCCAGATCGTTCAGGCTCAGTGAGGACTCCTGGAACATTTCACGCATTGAGGCGCTGGCGCGCAATCTTCTTGGGCGCTGGATAAGGGAATAATCAGACATTTTCATTCTTACGCAGGTGAAAAAAGTGACAACAGTTTACTCCCTTTGCCCGCGAGGGATGAAGGTTTGTGTGCGGTAAGAGAGGGGGAAAAGAACTCTCCCGCCGGGCGGCGGGAGAGCAGAACGATTACTCGTTGATATCCGGATGCTGTTGCACCAGGTTTTTACGTTTCGCTTCCAGACGGGAGATCTCTTCGTCGATATCTTCGATTTTGTGCTCGATGTTATCGTGATGTTCCTGCAGGATTTCGCGCGCTTCTTCCATATCAGAAGCCGCCGGTGTCGCGCCTTTCAGGGGCTTGTTGGCAGTTTCTTTCATGTACAGACCGGTAATCAGACCAATCACTGCCACCACCATCAGATAGTAGGCTGGCATGTAGAGGTTATTGGTCGTTTCTACCAGCCAGGCAGCCAGCGTTGGCGTCAGACCGGCAACCAGTACCGAGATGTTAAACGCACTCGCCAGCGCACTGTAGCGGATGTGCGTCGGGAACATCGCAGGCAGTGAAGAGGCCATCACGCCAGTAAAGGCGTTGAGGATCACTGCCAGCAGCAGCAGACCACCAAAAATCAGTCCCAGTACGCCACTGTTGATCATCATAAAGGCAGGAATCGCGAAGATCATCAGGGCGATACTGCCGATGATGACAAACGGACGACGGCCGAAACGGTCACTCATCATGCCGATCATTGGCTGGACAAACAGCATACCGATCATGATGGCGATGATAATCATCACACCGTGGTCTTCGCTGTAGTGCAGGTTATGTGACAGGTAGCTCGGCATGTACGTCAGCAACATGTAGTAGGTGACGTTAGTGGCGATAACCAGACCGACACAGGAGAGCAGGCTGCGCCAGTGTTTGGTCGCAATCTCTTTAAACGATACCTGTGGACCATCCTGCAGGCCTTCGCGGTCGCCCTGTTCCAGTTTGTCCACGTGCTGCTGGAATGCCGGGGTCTCTTCCAGCGCATGACGCAGGTAAAGACCGATAATTCCCAGCGGCAGCGCGACGAAGAACGGCAGACGCCAGCCCCACTCAAGGAAACTCTCTTCTCCGATAATGGAGGAAATCAGCACCACCAGGCCCGCACCGAGCACGAAGCCCGCAATCGAACCAAAGTCGAGCCAGCTTCCCATAAAGCCGCGTTTACGGTCAGGCGAATATTCGGCCACAAAGATTGAGGCACCGGTATATTCACCGCCCACCGAGAAGCCCTGAGCCATCTTCGCTAACAGCAGCAGAATAGGTGCCCAGATGCCGATGGAGGCGTAGGACGGTATCAGGCCGATACAGAAAGTACTGACCGACATGATGATGATGGTGATGGAGAGGATTTTCTGACGACCATATTTGTCGCCCAGCATACCGAAGAACAGTCCACCCAGCGGGCGAATCAGGAAAGGAACAGAGAAAGTGGCGAGCGCCGCTATCATCTGAACGCCCGGTGAAACGTCCGGGAAAAAGACCTTACCCAGCGCATAGGCCACAAAGCCGTAAACACCGAAGTCGAACCACTCCATCGCGTTGCCCAGAGAGGCCGCGGTGATGGCTTTACGTAAACGGGTATCATCGATGATAGTCACATCATCGATCCCAATTGGTTTTACACGCTTCCTACGCAATTTCATAGAATTACCCTGTATTGGAACACGAAAGTCCTCAACGGCGCGAGCCGGGTGTGAGTCGTTCAGACCGCTGCGTTGAGAAATTTAAGCATAGCCGTAAATAAGCACTGTTTATGCGCCGGCAGACACAATAATTACTGTTGTGATTATTGCGAACAGCGACAGAGTATACCGTTTTTGTGTGATATCTGTCATGTTTGGGCTACATCCGGCCTGTTTTTACAACAAATAGAGCTGTTTGCAACCGCAAAAAAATTATCACTGAGCGTGATGACCGCCGTTTTTTTCAGCAAAACAGGGTCAAAGAGAGGAAGTTACGGGCCATGCCGGCACCGGAAGCGGCTATCCGCTTTGCATCACAGGGCGGAGAGCAGAAAGATGAGTGAATGTGGCTCGACTGGCGGTTCAGCTGCCATCTGATCTGGTTCAGACGTCGGGTTCCTGCCGGGTCTGAAGAGCCAGCTCCCGTTCAATCGGCTGTTCGCCCCGATCGGTCAGCCAGGCAACCAGCGCCGTGTTGTCCATCGGGCGGGCATAGTAATAACCCTGGATAAAGACCACGCCGCGCCGTTGCAGATAGCTGAACTGTAACGCGGTCTCAACGCCTTCTCCCAGCACCTCCAGCTCAAGCTCATGGCTGAGCTGGATAATGGCGTCCAGCACCGGCGTTCTGCCCTCCAGGGATTCAATCGCGTTGATAAAGCCGCGATCGATTTTCAGATAATCTATCGTGAAGGTCTGTAAATAGCTCAGCGAACAGTGACCGGTCCCAAAATCATCAATCGCGACCTTCATGCCGCAACCACGTAACTGCTCCAGCTTGCGTGCCACCTCAGCGCCATCTTTGATCAGGCTGCGTTCGGTCAGCTCCAGGGTAATCAGGAACTGCTTATCTTTGATCCGTTCGGCAAACTGCAGCATATCGTCGACAAAGTCAGGATGCTGCAGATGATCCGCCGCCACGTTAATGGCCAGGTGGAAATGGGGCTCAACCTGCCACGCCTGCACATCCTCTGCAATTAAATCGAGCAGATGGCGGGTCAGCGGCACAATCATGCCTTCCGCTTCTGCTGCGCCGATAAAAATATCTGGCCGCACGCCTTTACCGTCGGGCGTTGTCCAGCGCAGCAGGGCTTCAGCACCGCTGCAGCGTTGCAGCCGGTTGTCGTAGACCGGCTGATAGTGCGCCCTGAACTGGCCGCTGGTGATGGCCCGGCGAATCTCATCGCGCCATGAAATACGCCGTTTCAGCCAGTTCGCCATCAGCATCATCAGCAGAATAGAGAAGATAGCGGCCATCGGCATGATGATAAACATCACCTGACGCCAGGCCGAGATCAGTTCAGAGGGTGAGGCAATGAGGGTGACAGAGAGCGGATAGCGATGGGAGATAGCCTGATAAATCATGGGTTCAAACCAGCTGGACGCGGCGATGTGCGGATCGCCAAACGAGATCGGCGCGCCGCCGCTGAACGTCATGCTGAAATGATAGAGATGGCTGCTGCTGATCGCGCGCATAAAATCGATCAGATACTGGCCATCAATCACTGCCCAGAATCCCTCGCCATCGGGCAAATCGCGCATAAAAATCACGGCCGGACGATTCGGTACGCCCGTTGTTCCGGCAATGGACAGACTCCACCAGGCTTTTCCGGTAACCGGCGCGTCGCGCATGATCATCTCTTTCAGCAGGCCTGGGCGTGAACCATACACCGACGAGCAGGCGATGTGATCCTGCTCCATTTTACCGATCGCACGAAAATAGGGGTTGAGCGAGCCAATGCGCTGCAACTGGTTTTCAATCTGGCTGCAGGGCTGATGATGAAACTGGCGCAGCACGGTAATCATATCCCAGGCGCTGTCGCTCATTCTCTCAGCCTGAGATAACAGCGTATTCGCCGCGGTGACCTGCTGCTGATGCACGGTGTGGCGCGCATCCAGGGCGGTAAAAAAAATGCCAATAATCAGAGGCAGCACGCCGGAAATAATAATCACCAGCCTGGCGTAGTCGCGTTTTCGTTTCAGTAGCGGCACCGCTGAATCCTCTGAGTATTATTGGTGTTATGCGGAGGTGCTGATCAGTGGCGCAGCATAGCATCTCTCCGGGCGGTGCAGATTAGCGTTTTTGCGATCAGGAGAACTGACTAAGGTCAATTATCGACCAGACATTGCATTTTTTGACAGGTTGTTTGGTTTTCGTTGCGATGCAGCAAAACAATCAGGTGAAAACGGGAGGCAGGCAGGGCAGAAGGCCGATCCGCCGCAGCGGCCAGGAGAGACCCTGGCCCGTCACAGGGCGGGCGCAGGGCAGGACGTTTTACTTAATCGGCAAAATAGATCTGTTTCAGCGCTACTTCAACGCCGCGCAGTTCGGCAAGGCCTTTCAGGCGGCCAATGGCGGAATAACCGGGATTGGTGCGCTTATGCAGGTCGTCCAGCATCTGATGGCCGTGATCGGGACGCATGGGAATCGCCCGCAGGTTGCCCGCCCGACGGCGGCGCTGCTCTTCCGCCAGAATAACCTTGATCACGCCGACCATATCGACGTCGCCCGCCAGATGCGCCGCTTCATGGAAGCTGGCCGGGTTTGCCTCGCGTTTTGTGGCGCGCAGATGGATAAAGTTAATGCGGTCGGCATAGGTTTCCGCCATCTCTACCAACGCATTGTCGGCACGCACGCCATAGGAGCCGGTACAGAAACAGAAACCGTTGTGCAGGCTGTCCACGGTTTCTTTCAGCCACTGCATATCTTCCTGCGTAGAAATAATGCGCGGCAGACCCAGAATAGGACGTGGTGGGTCATCCGGATGCACCGCCAGTTTAACGCCCGTTTCCTCCGCAACCGGCACGATGGCGCGCAGGAAGGTGGCCATATGCTCGCGCAGTTTCGCTTTGTCGATGCCGTCATACTGCGTCAGCTGCGCCTGAAACTGCTCCAGGGTGTAACCCTCTTCGGCGCCTGGCAGACCGGCGATAATATTGCGCACCAGGGTGCTTTTCTCTTCTGCGCTCATGGCGGCAAAGCGCTGAGCGGCGGCCTGCTGCTCGGCAGCGCTGTAATCCTGCTCGGCCCCCGGACGCTGCAACAGATAAAGCTCGAAGGCCGCAAAAGCGTCGGCGTCGAAGCGCAGCGCTTTTGCGCCATCCGGCAGCGTCCAGGCGAGGTCGGTTCGGGTCCAGTCCAGCACTGGCATGAAGTTGTAGCAGACGGTATCAATGCCGCAGGCGGCCAGATTGCGTATCGACTGCTGATAATTGGCGATATAGCGAAGGTAGTCACCACGCTGGGTTTTAATCGCCTCATGGACCGGGATGCTCTCCACCACCGACCAGACCAGACCTTTTTCCGCCAGCAGTGCCTGACGCGCTTTAATCTCCTCAACCGGCCACACCTCGCCGTTAGGGATATGGTGCAGCGCCGTCACAATGCCGGTCGCGCCCGCCTGACGCGCATCATCCAGTGAGACCGGGTCGTTGGGGCCGTACCATCGCCATGTATGTTCCATTTTTACTCCTCAACTGTGATGTGGCCCAGTGGTCAGGCCGCTGGGCCAAGAGTATGATAGTGGACAAAACAGGGCCGTGATCCGGATCGCAGCATGACAAACTGCATCGGTGAAGAGATCGCTTTTACGTGCAATCAGAGGAGAGGGTGATGACGCTGCCAGTAATAAAAACCGAGCGCCTGTACCGTCAGATCGCCAACGTCATCATGGCCGGTATCACGCGCGGTGACTTTGTGGCAGGTGGGTTGCTGCCACCGGAGCGTGAGCTGGCAAAACAGCTGGGTGTCAGTCGTTCATCAGTGCGTGAAGCATTGATTGCGCTGGAGATGACCGGCTGGGTCGATATCCGCACTGGCAACGGCGTTTACGTCGCCCAGCCGCTGCCGCAAGCCGCGGTTCCGCAGGAGAGCGAAACCTGCAGTCTGCAGGATCTGTTGCAGGCGCGTGAAGCCTTTGAAGGGATGCTGGCAGGATTTGCCGCACGTAACGGCACCACCGTTCAGCGTGCAGCACTGCTGGCGCTGACCGCTGAACTGCAGCAGTACAATGAAAACGACGCGGCCTTTCTGGAGCAGGACAAGCGCTTCCATCTGCTGATCAGTGAGATGAGCGGCAATGATGTATTACGCGACCTGCTGGAGCAGTTATGGAACCGGCGCCACAGCCCGCATGTGCAGCGACTGGAGCGCCATTATGCCGATAACAGCTTCGCGCAGGAGATGAACGCTGACCATCAGCAGATCGCCAATGCGATTGTGGCGGGCGATGAAGCAGCAGCCCGTCAGGCGATGGAGAGCCATCTCCAGCACGTGCAGCAGCGGCTACTTGGTTAATGCCCGTGCCCGCTTAGGTCGTCCGGTGCCCAGCATAATCGCCAGACGGCTGCCGCCTGGCGTGGTTTCCATCAGAATTTTAGTAATGCTGGTGAGCGGCACCGAGAGCAGCATGCCGACCGGACCGAGCAGCCAGCCCCAGAATACCAGCGACAGAAACACCACCAGTGTCGATAAGCCAAGACCGCGCCCCATCAGGCGCGGTTCCAGCATATTGCCAAACACCATATGAATCGCGGTAAACAGCGCCGCCACCATCGCGGCATCAAACAGGCTGTTCAGTAACAACGCCTGCAGGAAGGGCGGGATACCGGCGATAATCGGGCCGATATTGGGAATAAAGTTGAGGATAAACGCTACGACACCCCATAACAGCGCAAACTTCACATCCAGCAGATAGAGACTCAGCCAGACCGCGATGCCGGTTATCAGACTCACCAGGGTTTTCAGCGCCAGATAGTGCGTGACGCCTTTCAGCGCTTTATGCAGTCCGGCGATGCGAATTTTCGGATTCACCAGCGCGTTGCGCATTTTATAGGGCAGGTGATGGACCTCAAACAGCATAAAGACCACGGTCAGCACCAGCAGCACGGTATTGGTCATCGCGCCGGAAAAGCCGCTCAGCGCCACGGTAGCCAGGTTCATCATGGTATTAGGATCGAAACGCTGTACCAGCGCATCGGTTGAAATATTAAGATGAAAGCCCGCCGCCAGATGTTGCAGCACCGTCATTTTCTGCTCCATGGTGGCGCGCAGTTGCGGATAGAGATCGGAAAACTCGCTCATTGAGCTGGCAATAATGGCACCCAGCAGCACGAGAGCGCAGAAGATCACCGTGATCACCAGCCCAATCGCCAGTCCACGGCGGAAGCCACGACGCATCAGCATCGTCACCAGTGGATTAAGCACAATGGCAAAGAACGCCGCCAGCAGCAGCGGAACCAGAATATCGGACGCTGCCCGAACCCCGGCGAGGATAATGACCAGCATCGCCAGTTTTATCAGAATATTTTGCCCGATCTTTTCCCGTTGCAGCTCGCTCATTCTCTCTCTCATAACGTAATTTGGCTGTTGAAAGTGTAGCTGAAACAAAATTAACAATCTGATTTATCAGAGAAACGGTAAAGCGCGGTGGCAGGTGGGTGAGGTAATCAGCGCCACAGCACTCAGCTATCGCGGCAGAGCAGCAACTCCCCATTGTGCCGGTTTTTATCCGGCTTTCTGCTGCACGTCCGGGCAGGGGCAGCCGCCCGATAGCCGTGTCATTAAGATGCGCCAGTGGCGAAAGCGGGTATAGTTAAAGGATAAACCTTATCATTCAGCCAAATACGAGCGCGAGGACTCATGCCTGAACAGCCTGCCGCGGAACCGAACACCCCATCCGGAAACCTGCACATCTCTCTGCTGATCCTCTCTATCGTGGCCTACAACTTTGCCAGCTATCTCACTATCGGTCTGCCGCTGGCGGTATTGCCAGGATGGGTGCATGACCAGCTGGGCTTCAGCGCATTCTGGGCGGGCCTGGTAATCAGCCTGCAATATGTGGCGACGCTGCTGAGCCGCCCACACGCCGGACGCTATGCCGATCTCTGGGGGCCAAAGAAAGTGGTGGTGACCGGCCTGGTGGGCTGTCTGATCAGCGGGTTATGTATTTTGCTGGCGGCGCTCATCGAATCACCGCTGTTAAGCCTGACGCTGCTCTGCGTGGGCCGCTTGATTCTGGGCGTGGGCCAGAGTTTTACCGGCACCGGCACCTCGTTGTGGGGTGTGGCGCGGGTGGGTTCGCTGCACATTGGCCGGGTTATCTCCTGGAACGGCATTGTCACTTATGGCGCGATGGCGATTGGCGCGCCGCTCGGCGTGGTGATATTCCGGGCGGGTGGCCTGCTTTGGCTGTCGCTGGTCATTGTTGCTATCTGCGTGGTGGGCATCGTCTGCGCGGTGCCGCGTCCGGCCGTAAAAGCCAGCCGGGCCAGACCTCTGCCGTTTCGTGCGGTGCTGGGGAAAATCGCCGGTTTTGGTGCGATTCTGGCGATGGGTTCGGCGGGTTTCGGTGTCATCGCCACCTTTATTACCCTGTTCTATCAGGATAAAGGCTGGGAAGGGGCCGCCTTTGCGCTCTCCCTGTTCAGCGGCGCTTTCGTCGGCGCGCGCCTGCTGTTCCCGAATGCGATTAACCGCCACGGCGGTCTGCGGGTCGCCAGCATCTGCCTGGCGGTTGAAGCCGCCGGACTGTTTCTGGTGGCCGCAGCGGGTGATCCCTGGATGGCAAAAGCAGGCGCATTTCTGACCGGTGCCGGGTTCTCGCTGGTATTCCCGGCGCTGGGCGTGGTTGCGGTAAAAGTGGTGCCGCAGCAGAATCAGGGCAGCGCGCTGGCGACCTACACCGCCTTTATGGATCTGTCGCTGGGGATAACCGGGCCACTTGCCGGATTCATCATGACTTATGCGGGTGTCTCACGCGTCTACCTGCTCACGGCGCTGCTGGTCTGCGTCGCTTTTTTCTGCACGCTGCGCATGCAGCGGCGTCAGGCGGTGTTTCCGGCAGCAGACGATTCTTCAGGATAAAAAAAATGGCCCAGCAGCGGGCCAGAACGTCTTTTCAGACACAGATAAACCGATTAATGGTGCGCGCAAAGCGCAGAACAGGATTCAGGCTTGCAGCAGTTCAATACTGTTGCGGATCTGGCGTTCAACCTCCGCAGGGGTCCAGTTGCTGAGCTGACTGGAGAAAGGCTCAAAGGCATAAACGCCCTTATAGCCAAGCATCTCCAGCCGCTTCACCTGCACCACGCTCTTCATTACATCGTTATCACTCAGCATGATGCGTTCTTCATCGGTCAGTTCGGCGGTCGGACGGCGATCTTCCACGCCCGAAAGGTGCACCAGACCGATCTGGTTAACATGAATGCCCGCTGGAAACTCCTGCTCAGCCTGCTCATAGAGATGATGGTGAAAGGTATCCAGCAATAACTTAAAGGGCACGTCCGCCGCGGCGATCAATTGCTGCGTTTGTACCGCCGAACGCAGCGAGCTGACCGGAAAACCCAGCGGCTCCACCAGACCCTGAATGCCATAGTGGGCAAAGCGCGGGGCCAGCTGCTGCATCGCCGCCTGGGTTTGCTGAGGCGACACGGCTATCCCCTCATTCAGCGGACACATGACCAGCGCCTTTGCACCAATCTGTTGTGCTGTCTGTAACAGTGCTTCGGCCCGGGCCAGTAGCGCGTCATCAATGCGGTTAAACGGATAGAGCGCATTAATGGTGATGATATCAATATGATACCTGTCGGTCAGAGCGCGCAGCTGATCGGTGCTGAGATCGTCAGTGACGCTGCCGCCCGGCATGTCATTTCGCAGTTCAACCTTGCTCAGCCCCAGACGCTGAACCAGCTGAAAAAATGCCTCCAGCGAGAGCCGGGGCGCAATTTTGCGGTTGATACAGAAACGGGTTGGATCGATGGCCATGCACTGACTCCGGGACAGGAGGATGATGCGACCAAAGAGAACATTTATTTCATTAATAGTGAATAATGAAACACAAATTATTAGATCAGCCTCGCATTAATTTCATATTCCGTTTCAGCCCGATGCATAAAGGCTGGATCGACTTCGCAGTAAAACGCCCAAACCACTCCCCGGCTATTACCCTGCTACGCTAAGGCTGGCCGCTATTAGTGGCCTCCCGTCATCGTGATGCCGCGAGAGACTAAGTGGCGGGAAAAATGCGATCTGTGCCGCTAAAATCAAATTTTCCAAAAAGAACCATTTGAAAAATTTGTTCCACTGTAATAGCTTCATAGCACGCTTTCAGGTTTGCCTGGTCAGGCAGTGTGGCAGGTCGCATAGTCCGTCTGCAGGGAACTTAACCATCTAAAGAGGCAACATCATGACAATCATAGGTAACTTTATTGGCGGTAAAACCACTTTCAGCGCCAGCAACGAAACCATTCCTGTTTACGATCCGGCAACCGGCAAAGTGGTACGTGAACTGACGCAAAGTACCGCTGATGAAGTGGCCCAGGCGATTGGTGTCGCGCATGACGCTTTTGCCGCCTGGTCGAAAACCTCGCCGCTGCGTCGCGCCCGCGTTCTGTTCAACTTTAAAGCCCTGATGGAGCAGCACCGTGATGAGCTGGCGGCGCTGATTGTCTCTGAGCACGGCAAAGTCTGGTCTGATGCGCTGGGTGAACTGACGCGTGGCATCGAAGTGATTGAGTTTGCCTGCGGGATCCCCCATCTGCTCAAAGGCGAATATTCCCCGAACGTCGGCAGCGGCGTTGACAGCTACTCGCTGATGCAACCGGTCGGCGTCGTGGCGGGCATTACGCCGTTTAACTTCCCGGCGATGGTGCCGCTGTGGATGTTCCCGATAGCCCTGGCCTGCGGTAACACCTTTGTGCTGAAGCCACCGGCGCTGGATCCTTCTGCGGCAGTGCGTATGGCTGAACTGCTGACCGAAGCGGGCCTGCCCGATGGCGTATTTAACGTCGTACACAGTTCCAATGAAGATGCTGAGCAGCTCTATAAAGATCCGCGTATTGCCGCGGTGAGCTTCGTCGGTTCTTCTGGCGTGGCTGAGCATATCTATAAAACCGCCAGCGCCCACGGCAAGCGGGTACAGGCGTTTGGCGCGGCGAAAAACCACGCTATCGTTATGCCGGATGCCGATCTGGATGCCACCGTCAACGCCATTATGGGTGGTGCGTTTGGCTCTGCTGGTGAACGCTGCATGGCGCTGCCAGTTGTGGTCGCCGTGGGCGATGATACCGCCGACAAGCTGATCGCCCGTCTGACTCCGCTGGTGAACGCGCTGCGTATCGGCCCTGGCATTAATCAGGGCGCTGATGAAAATGAGATGGGACCGGTCGTTTCAGCGGCGCACCAGAAGAAAGTGCTGGGCTACATCGACAAAGGCGAGCAGGAAGGCGCGAAGCTGGTGGTCGATGGTCGTAACGTGCAGGTTGCAGGTCACGCCGAAGGTTACTACGTCGGCGGCACGCTGTTTGATCATGTCACCTCTGAGATGGTGATCTGGCGTGAAGAGATTTTCGGGCCGGTGCTGAGCATCATGCGCGCGCCGGACTACGACAGTGCGCTGCAACTGGTTAACAGCCATGAATTCGGCAACGGCAGCGCGATTTTCACCAGCAACGGTCACACCGCACGTGAGTTTGTGCAGAACGTTGAAGCGGGTATGGTCGGTGTCAACGTGCCGGTTCCGGTGCCGATGGCATTCCACAGCTTCGGCGGCTGGAAGCGTTCAGTGTTTGGCGCGCTCAATGTTCATGGGCCGGATGGCGTGCGTTTCTATACCCGCATGAAAACGGCCACCGTACGCTGGCCATCCGGTCAGCAGACCGTGTCTGAATTCAGTATGCCAACCTTAGGCTGATTCATTTCAACGCTGATCCCGGTGCGCGACCGGCAGGATAATCTGCCGGTCGCTTTGTTCGCTGGCACCGCGCCCGCGAGCCCACCGCAGCGTCAATCGTGACAGAGAGGAGTATCAGGATGTCTTTACTGTCGAAAGCACAAGCCCCTGACGCGCAGGGTCGTATTCAGCATGTGACGCCTGAGCGTGCCGGCTGGCGTTATGTGGGATTTGATGCCTATTTGCTGAAGAAAGGGGAAACCCTGCGCCTCAGTAGTGGTGATAAAGAGCTGTGTCTGGTGCTGGTGGCCGGGCTGGCCTCGGTAAAAACCCGCCATGCTGATTTTCCCGGTATCGGTCAGCGCATGTCGCCTTTTGAGCGCGTTCCGCCTTATTCCGTTTATGTGCCGCATGATGATGAAGTAGAGGTTTACGCTGACAGCGATCTTGAGCTGGCGGTCTGTAATGCGCCCGGTCAGGGGAATCTGCCTGCGCGCCTGATTGCACCAGCCGATGTTGGTGTTGAGCATCGCGGAAAAGGGCGCAACCAGCGCCTGGTTCACAATATCCTGCCTGACAATGAGCCGGCTGATAGCCTGCTGGTGGTGGAAGTCTATACCAACGAGGGCGATACCAGCTCTTATCCCAGCCACAAGCACGACCAGGAGGAGAGTGAAAACGAAACCTACCTGGAAGAGACCTACTATCACCGTTTCGATCCGGAACCTGGCTTTGCCATGCAGCGCGTCTACACCGACGACCGTTCCCTGGATGTCTGTATGGCACCCTATAATCGCGACGTGGTGATGGTACCGCGCGGCTATCATCCGGTAGCGACGCTGGCGGGATACAATAACTACTATCTGAACGTGATGGCGGGGCCGGTGCGGCTGTGGAAATTTACCTGGGAGAAAGATCACGCCTGGGTGAACAGCGACAGCTATCCGCGGAAAGCGTAAGTCTTCGCTGAAAAATAAACAGCAATCACGGTTTATAACCCGCGTTCATATCAGTAAAAAGGGCAGCCTGTCGCGCTGCCCTTTTTTGTGTGTGGAACTCAGCTGGTCTTTGCGTTGTTCAGTGCCAGCGAAACCGCCAGCGTCTGTGCCAGGCAGAGTGAAGCGACCTGCGAACGGAAGCCATCGACCTGCGCTTCACGTACCACAAAGCAGACATCGCTGAAGGCGGCCAGCGGACTGACCTGACTGTCGGTAATGGCAATCTGATGCGCACCGCGCTTGGCACCCATTTCAACCACCTCGACCGCTTCACGTGCATAAGGCGAGTAGCTGATCGCAATCACCACATCTTTCGGGTTTACCAGGCTGAGCTGCTCGGTAAACATCCCGCCCAGGCCATCAATCAGGAAAGCGCGGCGCTCCAGATGACGCAGCGCGTAGACCAGGTAGGAGGCGACGCTGAAAGAGCGGCGCAGGCCGATAACATAGATATTCTCAGCCTCATTCAGCAGTTTCACCGCTTTGTTCAGCTGCTCAGGATTAACCTGCATCGCCAGCTGCTGCAGCGCCTGGCTGTTAACCATGGTAAAGACGTTGAGGATTTCCGCCGGACTTTCAGGCGCACTGGCGCTGTCGTCCGTTGAGGTCTGGCGAAACAGGCGAGCGCGCTCGGTATAGTTGACCGTCTCTTCCATCAGGTGCTGACGAAAAACCTGTTTCATTTCGTTGAAGCCGCTGAAGCCAAAAGCATTCGCAAAGCGGATCAGCGTCGACGGTGGCACATCGGCCTGTTGAGCAATCGAGGCGACGGTATCGAAAGCAATACTGTTACTGTTATCAAGGATGTAGCGCGCAACCTGTTTAAGACGCTTGCTCAGCGTTTCGTAGCGGCGACGAATATCGTCCTGCAAGAGAGAAAGTTGGGTGGGATTATTGTTCATCACTTCTGCCCGTATAATTAGAATAATGGCTGCATAATGAGCGCTATAGTATCAGATGGATGGAAAATTTCATTTCTTTGCGTCAACGACGCGGTTTATTTCATGGCTTTATGAAATGGTTCACAGATTAGCCTCAGCACTCGAGACGCGCCTCTGCACAGGTCATAACAGGATGAAAACCGGCGTGGAAAGTAAGTGAGGGGAAGAGGGATGCGAGTAAAAACGCCATCCCAGGTGTGATGGCGTGAGATTGTTGAAAAGTGTGCCCTTCCAGCTGTAAGACTGTGCAGGCTCAGGTAACACGGTCAGATCGGAAAGTCGCTAAAGCCATCCCTGGCCGCTCGGCCCGCGCCGTCCCTGGCGCGGGACGCTTTCCTCCTCTGACCGTGTTACCTGCGCATTGAGCTTATTCGTTGCGGCAACGTTCACCCTGCTTTGAATGAGTCAGCAGTCTGAGGCTATCCCTGGTTGAGATAGCCTCTGGCAGAGCAGCAGCAAATCAGGCGCGGGCAGCGCGCCAGTACTCAATCAGTCGCAGATAGTTGCCTTTAACCGTCTCAATCAGCGCCTGATCGTCCAGCTCCCCCTGTAACCACTGGCGGGAAGGCTGACCAAAGATAGTGCGGCCTACCGCAAAACCTTTCACCCAGGGCGCTTTGGCCGCCGCGGTGAAGCCCGCTTTAAGCTTCTCTTCGGGCGCATCCAGACCGAGTAACAGAATGCCGCGACAGTGGGGATCCTGCTGCTCAATCAGACTGCTGATCGCCTGCCAGCTTTCCGCCGACAGCGGTGGCAGTTTCCACCAGTCAGGCTGGATGCCCAGACTGTAGAAATGGCTCAACATATCAAAGTAATACGCTTCGTTCTTATCCGGGTTGTTGTCAGGCAGAATCACTTCCAGCAGCAGCTCATGACCGCTTTTGTTACAGCCGTTCCAGACGTCGAGCACCAGCTCATCCTGCTCTTTACGCAGTTCAGCACTGTCATGCGGATGATAGAAGACCAGACATTTCACCACGTGTTCGGCAGGCCAGTCGATCAGCTGTGAGCCGATGTTGCCATGTTCCAGGCGCAGCGGACGCGAGCTCGGCAGCTCAATCGGGCGGCCAATCCACCAGTTCTTACCGGTGATGGCGTTCAGCGCCTTCTGACCGTAGGTCGTATCCGCCAGAATCCCGCTTTTATTCTCTAATCCTGCCTCTCTGGCAGCCTGCTGAGCGGCTTCCAGCAGCAGCAGTTTCAGTTCCGGAATGCGGCTCTCGTCCACGCCCGCTTCCTGCGCCATATCCGCCAGCTGTTTGCGGTGGTCAAAGGCGAAGACATTCAGCTCCGGCCACTGCTGCTTGCGGGTAGTCACGCGGTGCAGATGGTTCAGACGGCTGTCGAGATCGGGACGCTTCACCTCTTTGTCGCGACTCAGGAAATCATCCAGCTCCGCTTTGGTTGGCATGGCGGGTGCGCAACCGTGGCGTGATACCACCAGCGCTCCGCAGGCGTTGGCGTAACGGCACGCCTGAGTCCAGCCCTCATCATTCAGCCAGCCGCGCAGCAGGCCAGACATAAAGGCATCGCCCGCGCCCAGCACGTTGAGAACCTCGACGCGTACGCCCGTGTGCAGCTCAGTCTGTTCCCAGCTATCCGGGATCTCGCCTTCAAACACCACGCAACCCAGCGGTCCACGTTTGCAGACCAGCGTCGCCTGACTCGCCTGACGCACGTTTTTCAGCGCGGTCAGTGTATCGGTGCTGCCACCGGCAATATGAAACTCCTCTTCGGTGCCGACGATCAAATCGAAATAGTGCACCACTTCCTGTAACTGCTGCGTGACCTGTGACGACTCAATGAAACGCGTTTCACCGTCGCCCAGAGAGGTCAGTCCCCACAACACCGGACGATAATCGATATCCAGCGCCGTACGCAGGCCGTTGCGGCGGGCGATATCCAGCGCTTTCAGCACCGCTTCGCGGGTCTGAGGATGGGATAAGTGGGTGCCGGTAACCGCCACGGCGCGCGCAGAGGTAATAAAGGCTTCGTCGATATCGTCCGGAACCAGACCCATATCGGCGCAGTTATCGCGGTAGAAAATCAGCGGAAAAGTCTCTTCATCTTTGATGCCGAGGATCACCAGTCCTGTCAGACGCTGCGGATCGGTGATTAGCGCATCGGTGTTACAGCCTACGCGCTGCAACTCTTCACGCAGAAAACGACCATTATGCTCATCTCCCACCCGCGCCAGCATCGCCGATTTCAGCCCCTGAATCGCGGTGCCATAGGCGACATTGCCCGACGAGCCGCCCAGATATTTAGCAAACGAGGTGACATCTTCCAGTCGCGCCCCGATTTGCTGGCCATAAAAATCAACGGCGATGCGCCCGATACAAATCACATCAAGCGGTTTCTGTTGTGTACTCATACCTGTGGTTTCCTTCTGTGATTAGCAGCGCTGGCGGGCGTAAAGACCGACACCAGTTACGCTCTGCTTCCGGGTCTGTAGGTGTCTGACTGGCTATGAAGGGAGTATGAGGAATAAAAATTCCATATTCAATACGAAATGAAATATCCATCGCAATTTTGTGAACCAGGTAAAACTCCTGATTGCCGCCCGCCTGCGCGAACTCTGCCAGCGTGATGTGCGGTATGTCAGGGTTGTGAAGGGGATCGCAGGAATCCGCACGCCAGTCAGGCAAGCTGCTGCATTGAAATGAATTTTTTCATCAGGCACCACTCTCTGTTAAACGTTCCAGATTTCCCCACTGCAATCGCCCGCCAGACCTGTTGCCGTCATTAAATTTGATCTCACTCGCAAAATGAAATGTTTCTTCTGTAATCGTGTTTTATGAAAAATATATTTGTTTATAATCGCCTCACGTTTCAGTTATTCAGGTCGCCTTTTCCGCCGATGACAACGCCTGGCGTGCTGTCGCGGAAGTCGGGGTCCACCAGCATGTAAGGAAGAATATGGGCACTATCAGACTGACCACGGCACAGGCGCTGGTTAAATTTCTTGATAATCAATTCATTGATGTCGATGGCGTTGAGACGAAGTTCGTAAAAGGCATCTTCGCCATTTTCGGACATGGCAACGTGCTGGGGCTGGGCCAGGCGCTGGAACAGGATAGCGGCGATCTGGTGGTCTACCAGGGCCGTAATGAGCAGGGTATGGCTCATGCTGCCACCGGCTTTGCGCGCCAGTCGCTGCGCCGCCAGATTATCGCCTGCAGTTCGTCTGTGGGGCCTGGTGCGGCCAATATGATCACCGCCGCGGCGACCGCGACCGCCAACCGCATTCCTCTGCTGCTGCTGCCAGGCGACGTCTTCGCCACCCGTCAGCCCGATCCGGTGCTGCAACAGATTGAGCAGAGCTACGATCTCAGCATCAGCACCAACGATGCCTTCCGCGCCGTCAGCAAATACTGGGATCGCGTCAGCCGCCCGGAACAGCTGATGTCCGCCTGTATCAACGCCATGCGTGTACTGACCGATCCGGCAGAAACCGGCGCGGTCACGCTGTCGCTGCCGCAGGATGTGCAGGGCGAAGCCTGGGATTACCCGGACTACTTCTTCCAGAAACGGGTGCACCGTCTGGATCGCCGCCTGCCGGTGGCGGCGCAGCTGGCAGATGCCCTGACGCTGATTAACCGTAAGCGCAAGCCGATGATTATCTGCGGCGGCGGAGTGAAATACTCCGAAGCGGGCGAGGCGCTGCGCCAGTTTGCCGAGCGCTATCAGATTCCCTTTGCGGAGACGCAGGCGGGCAAAGGCACGCTGGTCTCTGACCATCCGCTGAATGTCGGCGGCGTGGGCGAAACCGGCTGTCTGGCGGCTAACCTGCTGGCGAAAGAGGCCGATTTAGTGATCGGCATCGGCACCCGCTACACCGACTTCACCACCGCGTCGAAATGGATTTTCCAGCATCCCGATGTCAGCTTCCTGAACATCAACGTCAGTAACTTTGACAGCTACAAGCTCGATGGCGTGCAGCTGCTGGCCGATGCCCGCGAAGGGCTGACCGCGCTCACCGCCGGTCTGGCCTCGCAGCACTACAGCAACGACTGGGGCAACCAGATTGAGCAGGCACAGAGCCAACTGCTGAAAGAGACGCAGCGTGTCTACCAGGTGGAATATCACGATGGCGACTTTGTGCCGGAGATTGCGGATCATCTCGACCGTAAAGCGGTGTTCGCTGAGTTTAACCGCCTGACCCAGTCGCTGCTGACGCAAAGCAGCGTGCTCGGCACCTTAAATGAGCAACTGCCAAAAGACGCAGTGGTAGTGGCAGCGGCGGGCAGTCTGCCGGGCGACCTGCAGCGCGTCTGGCGCACCAAAGATTACAACGCCTATCACGTTGAATATGGCTACTCCTGCATGGGTTATGAAGTGAATGCCGCGCTGGGTGTGAAGCTGGCGCAGCCGCAGCGCGAGGTCTATGCGCTGGTCGGTGATGGCTCCTTTATGATGCTGCATTCAGAGCTGGTCACCTCGATTCAGGAAGGGGCGAAGATCAACGTAGTGCTGCTGGATAACATGACCAACGGCTGCATCAATAACCTGCAGATGGAACACGGCATGGACAGCTTTACCACTGAGTTCCGGTTCCGTAATGCGGAAGGCGGCAAGCTGGACGGCGGTTTTATCCCGGTCGATTTCGCCGCTATCGCCGCCGGTTATGGCTGCAAAACCTATCGTGTGACCACGCTGGAGCAGCTCAAGGCGGCGCTGGCAGATGCCCGCACGCAGACGGTTTCCACCCTTATCGACATCAAAGTGCTGCCAAAAACCATGATCCACAAATATTTCAGCTGGTGGCACGTCGGCGTGGCGCAGGCCTCGAAGACCGAACGTTCTCAGGCGGTGGCGGACAAGCTCAACAGCCATCTGGATCAGGCGCGAAAATATTAATTTCAGGGCCGTGCCACGGCCCGTTTTGCTCTTCTCCGTACGAACCCTACACAGGTGTAATTATGACTTTGAAACTTGGCGTCATCGGTACAGGTGCAATTGGTCAGGAACATATTCGTCGCTGCAGCCATGTGCTGCAGGGTGCACAGGTGGTTGCCGTCTCTGACATTAATGTCGAAGGCGCGCGTGCCGCACTGCAACGCCTGAATATTGAGGCGGAGGTATTCGAAAATGGACACGACGTGATTCAGTCTCCGAATGTTGATGCGGTGCTGGTCACCTCATGGGATCCGACCCATGAAGAGTTCACCTTAGCGGCGATTGCCGCCGGTAAACCGGTGTTCTGTGAGAAGCCGCTGGCGATGAGCGCTGAGGGCTGCCGCCGGGTCGTGGATGCAGAGATTCAGGCGGGTAAACGCCTGGTGCAGGTCGGCTTTATGCGTCCTTACGATGCGGGCTACCGTGCACTGAAAAAAGTGATCACTGATGGCGATATCGGTGAGCCGCTGATGCTGCACTGCGCGCACCGCAACCCGACCGTGCCGGAGAACTACACCACGCCGATGGCGATCACCAACACCCTGATCCACGAGCTGGATGTGCTGCGCTGGCTGACAAACGATGACTATAAAACGGTGCAGGTAGTCTTCCCGCGCGTTACCTCGAAGTCACACAGTCAGCTGAAAGATCCGCAGATCGTGCTGTTTGAAACCCAGAAAGGGGTTCGCATTGACGTCGAGATCTTCGTTAACTGCGCTTACGGCTATGACATCCAGTGTGAAGTGGTGGGTGAAGAGGGGATTGCCCGCCTGCCAGAGCCCTCTTCGGTGCAGCTGCGCAAAGAGGCCCGCCTGTCGAACACCATTCTGGTGGACTGGAAAGATCGCTTTATCGAGGCGTATGACGTTGAGCTTCAGGCGTTTATCAACGACATCAAAGCGGGCCAGTTGACCGGTCCTTCTGCCTGGGATGGCTTTGCCGCCTCAGTCGCCGCCGATGCCTGCATTAAAGCGCAGAACAGTGGTGCGATTGAGCCGGTAGAGATGCCGCCGCGTCCTGCTTTCTATAACTGATTTAGCTGTCTATGCGGCATGGCCGCTCTCCGCCTGGGAATAAGATAATGAACAAAGAGAATGTAAAACTGGCGATCGCCCCGATCGGCTGGACCAACGATGACATGCCGGATCTCGGCAGTGAGAATACCTTCCAGCAAACCGTCAGTGAGATGGCGCTGGCTGGCTTTACCGGCAGCGAAGTAGGCAGCAAATATCCCCGCGATCCGGCGATTCTGAAACCGATGCTCGACATTCGCGGCATCGAGATCTGCAACGCCTGGTTCAGCACCTTTTTCGCCAACGGCGACAAACAGAAAACTATCGAACAGTTCATCGAGCATATGAACTTCCTGCATGCGATGGGCGCGCGGGTGATTGGCTGTTCCGAGCAGAGCAAAAGTATTCAGGGCACCGGGCTTGCGGTGTTTGAAGAGAAGGCCATTTTCAGCGATGAAGAGTGGCAGTTAACCGCGGAAGGCTACAACGAACTGGCCCGCATCGCGGCGGAGAAGGGGATGCGCGTGACGCTGCATCACCACATGGGCACCGGCATTCAGACCACTGAAGAGATTGACCGGTTTATGGAGATGACCGACGAGCAGGTCGGTTTGCTCTATGACACCGGCCACGTCTACTACTCCGAAGGCTCCCAGCAGAAGATGCTGGCGGTACTGGAGAAATATCTGCCGCGCATCTTCCACGTTCATCTTAAGGATGTGCGTGATGAGGTGGTCGCCGAGGTGCGTGAGAACCATCTCTCGTTCCTGGAAGGAGTGAAAAAGGGCACCTTTACCGTACCGGGCGATGGCGTGATCGACTTCAGACCGGTGTTCAAAATCCTGGATGATTACGGCTATAAAGGCTGGATGGTGGTTGAGGCGGAGCAGGATCCGGCACTGGCCAATCCGTTTGAATATGCGGTGAAAGCGCGGAAATATATTCGCGAGAATGCAGGTTTATAAAAAGCCCTTCTGACCGAAGGCTGGCTTCCCCGTGCAGGGAAGCCAGCCTTTTGTTTTACTTCAGCGTAATGCTTTTCACGATGTTGTCAGCATCGCTCTGCGCCTGCTGCTGATTATCACCTGGCAGCGTAATCTGCAGCGTCACCAGTTTGCCATCCACTTTCGCCAGAACCACTGAAGACCATGAGGTCTGGTTGTTGGCAGAAATCACCGTATCCAGCTGCTGCGCGGGCTGATCTTTCAGCGTCACAGATTTGTTCGACACCACCTGCAACTGCGGATCGCGGTTACGCTGCTGCTGTTCCATACGCTGCGACAGCACATCCAGACCATCATTGGTCGGGTCACCGGCAATCACAATAATGGCGCGGGCACCGGTTTCATCCGCATAAACGTGCATGTTAGTGGTCTGCGAACCCAGTTTACCGCTTTTATCGGACATGCCTGGTGGCAGCGAGAAGCTCAGTTTGCCATCCATCAGCGTGACGGTTTGCGCCGACTGACTGGCGCTGACGCCGTTGTCATTCGCCGCTTCATCTTTCTTCTGGTCACAGGCTGCTAAGCCGAGTACCAGTAAACCCATTCCTACATATTTCACCAGGTTGCGCATCAGAATCCCTTTTTAAGTTTCCAGTCAGGCATTAATACAACAGGAATCAGGTTGCAAACGCAACCTGATGATTGTCAGAAGATCTTAGCGGATAGTAGTGGAAACCGTATGGGCACTTAGCCGAAATTGACCTGGCGGGCGGTCTGGCGTTCAGCCAGACGCTTCAGCGCCGCGTTGAGCAGCACGCCGTAGGCGGGCAGGAAGAAGACCATGCAGATCAGCACTTTGAAGCTGTAATCCACCAGGGCAATCTCAACCCAGTGCTGCGCCATAAACGCATCGGGGCTTTTATAGAAGGCGATAAAGAAGAAGGCCAGCGTATCGCTGATATTCCCGAGGAACATGGCGCAGCCCGGCGCAATCCACCACTGTGGCAGGCGACGCAGACGGTTGAACACGTGAACGTCGAGGATCTGACCCAGCGCGTAAGCCATAAAGCTGGCGCAGGCGATACGGGCAACAAACAGATTCATCACTTCCAGTGCCTGCCAGCCCTGCCATTCACCCTGATAGAACAGCGCCGAGACACTGTAAGAGATAAACAGTGCCGGGATCATCACGGCCAGAATAATGCGTCGGGCCAGCGGTGCGCCAAAAATACGCACGGTGAGATCGGTCGCCAGGAAGATAAACGGGAAGCTGAATGCACCCCAGGTGGTGTGGAAGCCAAACACTGAAATAGGCAACTGAACCAGATAGTTACTCGAAGTGATCACCAGCAGGTGAAACAGCGATAACCAGAAAAGCGCATGCATGCGCTGACGCGAAGAAAATGCGAGCATATTCAACCTTTTTAATGTTGGGGTGAGGGAACCCATTGCGGGACGCCGTTCGGGCAGCGCCTGGCAGTTTTATGAGCAAAAAGCGGCGGCATCTTACCGCGTTGTGCTTTTTATGCAATGGTTAATTTTAGCGCAATCGTTATCGCCTTGCTTCACCGCCAGCACGCGCTAGAATGAGCGCCCTTTACCTGAACCGAGTTGATTATGAGCGATGCTTTTTCCTCTGCCGATCATCAGCTGGATGCCCGTGGCCTGCGTTGCCCGGAGCCGGTGATGATGGTGCGCAAAACCGTACGCAGCCTGCAGGATGGCGAGACGTTGCTGATCATCGCCGATGATCCGGCCACCACGCGCGATA
The DNA here is from genome assembly GCF_025910055.1 of Pantoea sp. JV6. Lineage (NCBI taxonomy): Bacteria > Pseudomonadati > Pseudomonadota > Gammaproteobacteria > Enterobacterales > Erwiniaceae > Pantoea > Pantoea sp. JV6. The sequence continues at coordinate 113,705 of NZ_JAPCIM010000020.1, forward strand.
TTCCCGGCTTCTGCCGCTTTATGGAACATGGCTTGCTGGCGCAGCAAACCGACACGCTGCCCTATCAGTTTCTGATCCGCAAAGGCATGGCGGGTTGACGACAGCCGTACAGGCCGCCGTTAACCTCACTCTTCAGATCAGAAGCCGCCTGCTCAGGCGCGGCGACGCAGTAACCGCAGCGCGTTGGCGGTGACCAGCGCGGTCGCACCCGAATCTGCCAGCACCGCCAGCCAGAGTCCGGTCAGACCCAGCAGGGTTGTGACCAGGAAAATCGCCTTCAGCCCCAGCGCAATACCGATATTCTGACGGATGATGCGCCGAGTCCGGCGTGCCAGCGCAATCATCGGAGCCAGATTGCTGAGCTGATTACGCGTCAGGGCAGCATCGGCCGCTTCCAGCGCCACATCGGTGCCGCTGCCCATCGCAATGCCCAGCGTTGCCGCTTTCATTGCTGGCGCGTCGTTAATGCCATCCCCGACCATCGCCAGCGGCTGTTGCTGACTCAGTTCGCGGATCGCCGCGACTTTATCGGCGGGCAGCAGACTGGCGCGATAATCAATATCGAGCTGGCGGGCAATGGTCGCCGCAGCGCGCGGATTGTCGCCGGTCAGCATCAGGCTCTCAATACCCAGCTTTTTCAGCGCCTTTAACGCCTCGACGGCGTCGTCGCGCAACTGATCGCGCAGAGCCAGCGCACCCAGCGCTTCGCCATCGCGCATCAGCACCACCAGGGTTTCACCTTCAGCTTCCTGTTGCGCTATCTGCGCATTTTGCTGCGGCGTCAGACCGGGTGCATGGCCGGGCGTCAGCAGCTGAATCTGCTGGCCAGCGACTTTCGCGCTGATGCCGCGTCCCGCCTGCACCTGCTGATCCTGCGCGTCAGGAATCACCAGATCACGCGCCTGCGCGGCCGCCACGATAGCGCTGGCCAGCGGATGGGTGGCACCCTGTTCCGCAGCGGCGCTCAGCGCCAGCATCTCTGACTCGCTGGCCGTGCCAAAGCGCAGGATCTGCGTCAGCTGTGGCTTGCCCAGCGTCAGAGTACCGGTTTTATCAAACGCCATTCTGCGCACCGAACTCAGCCGCTCCAGCGCCGCACCGCCTTTGATCAGTGCGCCCTGTCGCGCCGCTGCAGCCAGCCCGGAGGTAATGGCGGCAGGCGTGGAGATCACCAGTGCACAGGGGCAGCCAATCAACAGCAGTGTCAGCCCTTTGTAGATCCACGTCTGCCAGTCGCCTGCGCCGAGCAGTGGCGGCACCACCATCACCAGCAGCGACAGCAGCATGACCAGCGGCGTGTAAATACGGCTGAACTGGTCGATAAAGCGTTCGACCGGCGCACGATGCGTTTCCGCTTCTTCAATCAGCTGCAGGATACGGTCGATCGCGCTTTCACCCGGCTTCGACACCACTTCCAGCATCACCAGGCGATCAACGCTGGTAGCACCGGCGAGGATTTTTTCGCCGCTGGCCCGCGTTACCGGCAGTGATTCACCGGTTAGCGCGCTCTCATCGAAACTGGCAAGCGGGCTGATTAAGCTGCCATCGACCGGCAAGCGGCTGCCCGCCGCGACTTCAATCACATCGCCGGGTTGCAGCGCTGCGAGCGGTACCTCAGTACGTTTGCCCTGTTCAAGACGGATCGCCGATTCAGGCCGCAACGCCATCAGGCTGGTAACGCCGCTGCGCGCCCTGGAAGCGGCATAGCTTTCCAGCTGTTCGCCCAGCTGAAACAACACCAGCACCATCGCGGCTTCAGCGTGTGCGCCAATAATCAGTGCGCCAGCTGACGCCAGCGTCATTAATGTCTCAATAGTAAAAGGCGATCCGCTGCGCAGACGCTGCCAGGCACCGCGCGCCACCGGGACCAGGCCGACCAGCGTGGTCAGCACAAACAGCCAATCGCCCCAGGCGGGCGCGAACTGGCTGAGAATGCTACTGGCAAGCACCAGCAGCGCCAGCAAAATCAGCATCCGGTTATGCTGCCAGCCCGGCGTAGCGGGGGGTGTGGCCGACGTGGCTGATGGGGTTGCGAGCTGGAACCCGGCTTTTTTCACCGCCTGTTCAACGGCGTTTTGTACATCGAGTTCAGCGTTGACCACCAGTTTCTCGCTGCTGAACAAGACACGGGCGTCGGTCACGCCACTTACCTGACGGACAGCGGTTTCAATGGTGCGGGCACACGACGGGCAATCCATCCCGCTGACCTGCCAGCTAAAGGGATAACTGTCGGCGCCTCGCCGGTCGCTTTCCTCAGCGGTGTCGGCGTCGTTGCCAGGGCTGCAGTGACTGTCACAGCAACAGCCTGCCGTCTCGGCAGGTACAGGCGTCGCAGCATGAATAGAAAGGGAGAGGGGGCGGGCCTGGCGAACCTGGCACAGCGGTTTTGCTGCGGCGTGACTGGCACGGGGTTTGCCGCAGCCACAGGCGTGATGTTGATGCATATGACCTCCAGAGTGTAAGGATAGTGGGATGAGCAACGCAGCCCATCCCTTATCCTACACTCTGGAGTGAACTCCAGAGTCAAGGCTATTTTTCAGACGACCCATAACGAGCGCACGATCATAAAGTGACCGGCGAAGTAGCAGGCGGCGACTATCGCGCTGTCGGCGGTAAAGCGGCGACGATAGTGTGAGATAAACCAGACGGCGTTTGCCAGCAGCAGCAGACCGGCACCAACCATGATCGAGAAGCTGTAATCGGTCGGGCGGAAGAAGTACTGCTCGGTCGCTATCCAGGTCATCACCAGCGTCATGCCGATAAAGGTGCAGATAGGCCAGCGCAGATCTTCCAGTCGACTCCAGATGATGCCAATCAGGGCGGCACCGATGATGAGCAGCGTCAGCGGAATTGGCCAGAAGAAGGTCATGGTCATGCTGGCGGCGAAGCAGAGGGTATAAAGCAGGTGCGACAGGAAGAAAGCCCCGATGGCATAGAGCATCTGCTGACGCGGCAGCAGCGTTAACGCATCACCGACCAGCGTCGCGACCAGACCGGCCAGAATCAGGTAGTCCGTAGTCTGCAGCACCGGTGCCTGCCAGGCCAGCCCGACAAGCAGCAGCAGCGTGACCGGCTTAAATAACCAGCGTTGCCATTGCGGGCCGCGATAGGTGGCGTCGACATAGAGCCAGCCGGAGAAAAGTACAGCGAGGAAAGACCAGAGCATTGTTTCTCCCTTTTTTGTTCAAAATGGTGAAAGATCCCAAAATATCCCTTTCAGTTTAGGTTAAGCCTCTGAGATGTGACAATCAGGCAACTCTGGTTGTATGCTTTACCGCCTGATTAATCATCCTGCAGGCACCAGATCGCTATGAGCAAACCGCCGCTAATCTTTATCATCGTTCTGGCGATTATCGCCGTGCTGGCGACCCGTCAGTTCATTAAGCAACGCCGGGAAGTGGCGGTGAATGACGCTTCACCCGAGCGTTCTCTGCAGGTTGAGGTCAAAACCAAACGTGAATTTCCTGCACCCAATCGCCGTTCACGGCAGCGGGAAGTGATCGCCGGGGAAGAGATGCGCTACGAGGTGCTGTTTCACCCGCTGAACGGTGCCAGCGACATCAAAGTGCAGCTTAAAGAGGCGGAATATCATCAGCTGGACAAGGGCGCCAGAGGCGAGCTGAAGATGCAGGGCACGCGCTTTATCAGCTTCACACCCCGGCAGTAACCGGCGGGCAGTGCGCCCGCCCGGGATTATTTCTTGCGTGGGAAGTTTTTCTTCTGCCAGGCGACCAGTTCGAACACCCCGAACAGAAACACTTTGGCCTGGGTGACGCGGTCAATCGGCGGCGCATCTTTGGTCTGCGTGGTGCGCAGTAACACCAGCTGCAGGCCATGCATCAGGATCATGAAAATCAGCGCGACGTTAATAAAATAAGTCAGCGGTTTCGGGTAGGGATGAACCAGGTTAGCCAGTAAAAATCCCCACACGCATAGCATCAACAGACGCCCCAAATTAAGTAACATCCTGCGTCTCCTGTTGACGTTGATACAAACGATAAGCCACTTGTCCGGCTATTTTCTCGCGATAAAGATCCCACTCTGGCGGCACCGGCGGTGCGCCATTTTCCACTTCACTTTCGACGTAAATCAGCGCCTGATCGGACAGCCAGTGATTCTGCTCCAGCAGCTGTAACGTCTGTTCCAGCAATCCCTGACGAAACGGCGGATCGATAAACACCACATCAAAGGGTTCACCTGGCTGTGCCAGCCAGTTTAACGCATTGGTCTGAATCACGGTGCCATTACTGGCGCGCAACGTCTGCAGATTTTTTGTCAGCTGCTGCGCCACCGGCCGTTCCAGCTCCAGCAGCGTCGCCGAGCCCGCGTAACGCGACAGGGCTTCCAGTCCTAATGCGCCGCTACCGGCAAAGCAGTCGAGGCAGCGCGCCTCTGGCAGCACCGGGGCCAGCCAGTTAAACAGCGTCTCACGTACCCGATCGGTGGTCGGGCGCAGTCCGGCGCTGTCCGGCACCGGCAGTTTGCGTCCGCGCCACTGGCCGCCAATGATGCGAATCTGCCCGGCACCGCCTGTACTGCGGGGGTTTTTATTCATCTTGCTCACAACTCGTCATAATTTGTTGCGTAGTTTAACGGGCGAATCGGTGAGAAGAAACGTTAAAAAAGGGTGCTGTGGTGAGCTGGCTGGAAAGTGTTAGACTACTGAGTTGCTGAAGTCATGCATTATTCTGCGGTTTACGCCGGTCTGGCGCTGACCAACTTTCATTGATTTACCCCTGGAAACCACGCGCGACCGGGACAAAGCCATCGAGGAGTGTCGTCACACAATGGCAAAAGAGAAAAAACGTGGCTTTTTTTCCTGGCTGGGATTTGGCAAAGAGGAAGAGAAACAACCTGTAGCGGAGGAGCAGACACAAGAGGTCGCAGAACCCGCACAGCAGCAGGCAGAACAGGACGCCCCGGCATTAAGCCAGGCTGAAGCGCAAGCGGAAGAGACTGTCGTTATCACCGAAACGGTGGCCGGGCAGCAGCGTGAGGCGGAAGTCACCGCGGCAGCGCCGCACGAGTCAGCACCCATGGTGCTGGATGAAGCTGCGCCGATTGAGGCCGATCCTGAAGCGCTACTGGAAATCGCCGCACCTGAACATGACGCGACGCCGGTTATTGACGCCGACGACGTGGTAAAGCCAGCCGTTGATGCGGAACCCGCGGATGCGCCGTTAAGCGAAGAAGAGCTGACCGCGCTGGCACTGGGCGATGCAGCGATCGTTGAAACCCCGGACAGCGAAGCGGACGCGCCGTTAAGCGAAGAAGAGCTGACCGCGCTGGCGCTGGATGACGCCGGGATCGTTGAAACCCCGCACAGCGAAGCCGAAGCGCCGTTAAGCGATGAAGCGCTGACGCCGGACGAAGCTGCGATCGTTGAAACCCCGGACAGCGAAACGGAAGCACCGCTCACCGAGGAAGAGCTGACCGCACTGGCACTGGGCGAAGCCGAAGTCACCGACGCGGAACCGGCAGAGACATTATCCGATACCGTCAGCGATCTCCCGCTGGCCGCCGCGCCACTCATCGTGCAGGAGCAGGAGCGTCCCAGCAAAGAGGGCTTCTTTGCCCGCCTGAAGCGCAGCCTGGTGAAAACCCGTCAGAACCTCGGTTCCGGTTTTATCAGCCTGTTCCGTGGCAAAAAGATTGATGATGAGCTGTTTGACGAGCTGGAAGAGCAACTGCTGATTGCGGATGTGGGTGTTGATACCACTCGCCGCATCATCACGCATCTGACCCAGCAGGCAAACCGCAAGCAACTGCGTGACGCGGAAGCGCTCTTCGGCCTGCTGAAAGCGGAGATGGCCTCGATTCTGGCGAAAGTGGACGCGCCACTGGACGTCTCAGGCAAAACGCCGTTTGTGATCCTGATGGTTGGCGTCAATGGTGTAGGTAAAACCACCACCATCGGTAAACTGGCGCGCCAGTATCAGGCTGAAGGCAAATCCGTGATGTTAGCGGCTGGTGATACCTTCCGCGCCGCGGCTGTTGAGCAGCTGCAGGTGTGGGGCCAACGCAATAACATTCCGGTGATTGCTCAGCACACCGGTGCAGATTCCGCTTCGGTGATCTTCGATGCTATTCAGGCGGCTAAATCGCGTGGCGTTGACGTGCTGATTGCCGATACCGCGGGTCGTCTGCAGAACAAATCGCATCTGATGGAAGAGCTGAAAAAAATCACCCGCGTGATGAAGAAACTGGATGATTCAGCGCCACACGAAGTGATGCTGACGCTGGATGCCAGCACCGGACAGAATGCGGTCAGCCAGGCCCGACTGTTTAATGAAGCCGTTGGCGTGACCGGGATTGCGCTCACCAAGCTGGATGGCACCGCCAAAGGCGGCGTGATCTTCTCGGTGGCCGATCAGTTCGGTATTCCGATTCGCTACATTGGTGTCGGTGAAGGCATTGAAGATTTACGGCCGTTTAAGGCGGAAGATTTTATTGAGGCACTGTTTGCCCGAGAGGACTAATTAGGATGATTCGCTTTGAAGAGGTCAGTAAGGCATATCTCGGCGGACGTCAGGCGCTGCAGGGGGTAGATTTCCGTCTGCGTCCCGGCGAAATGGCGTTTCTGACCGGCCACTCCGGTGCCGGTAAAAGTACCTTGCTGAAGCTGATTTGTGGCATTGAGCGCCCGAGTGCCGGAAAAATCTGGTTCAGTGGCCATGACATTTCCCGCCTGCGTAACAGCGAGGTGCCTTTTCTGCGTCGTCAGATCGGCATGATTTTCCAGGATCACCACCTGCTGATGGATCGTTCGGTTTATGAAAATGTGGCGATCCCGCTGATTATCTCCGGTGCCAGCGGCGAAGACATTCGTCGTCGCGTTTCGGCGGCACTGGATAAAGTGGGTCTGCTCGACAAAGCGAAAAGTTATCCGATTCAGCTTTCTGGCGGTGAACAGCAGCGTGTGGGCATCGCCCGTGCGGTGGTGAACAAGCCAGCCGTGCTGCTGGCCGATGAACCGACCGGTAACCTTGACGACGCGCTGTCAGAAGATATTCTGCGCCTGTTCGAAGAGTTTAACCGCGTCGGCGTCACCGTCCTGATGGCGACGCATGACAGCGGTCTTATCGCCCGACGCAACTACCGGATGATGACGCTGAATCAGGGACGTCTGCACGGAGGCCACGATGGTCAATAAACGCATTAAACGTCCGGCTGCGCCGAAAGCGAAGCAGCAGTCGAAGAGCAAAGCGCTGAAAGGCGGCTGGCAGGAGCAGTGGCGCTATGCGCTGCGCGGTACGCTTTCTGATATGTGGCGTCAGCCGCTGGCAACCCTGCTGACGGTGATGGTCATCGCCATTTCACTGACGCTGCCCAGCGTCTGCTACATGGTGTGGAAAAACGTCAGCCAGGCGGCAACGCAGTGGTATCCGGCGCCGCAGTTAACCGTTTATCTCTCCAAAACGCTGGATGACACGGCGGCAGAAAACGTGGTGGCGCAGCTCAAGCAGGTCGAAGGCGTGGATAACGTCAACTACCTGACGCGGGAAGAGGCGCTGAACGAGTTCCGCAACTGGTCAGGCTTTGGCGGCGCAATGGATATGCTGGAGCAGAATCCGCTGCCTGCGGTGGCCATCATCACACCTAAGCTCAATTTCCAGAACTCAGACACCATGCAAAGCCTGCGCGATCGGGTGACCAAAGTGCAGGGCGTGGATGAAGTGCGGATGGATGATAGCTGGTTTGCGCGGCTGGCGGCGCTGACCGGGCTGGTGGGGCAGATCGCTTCAATGATTGGCGTGCTGATGATCGTGGCAGTGTTCCTGGTGATCGGTAACAGCGTCCGGCTCAGCATCTTTGCCCGACGCGACACCATTAACGTGCAGAAGCTGATTGGTGCCACTGACGGCTTTATCCTGCGTCCGTTCCTCTATGGCGGGGCGCTGCTGGGCTTCAGCGGGGCAGTGCTGTCGCTGCTGCTGTCGGAAGTGCTGGTGCTGCGTCTGCAGTCCGTTGTTGCCAGTGTAGCGACGGTATTTGGTACCACCTTCTCGCTGGAAGGCTTCTCGTGGGATGAGGCGCTGCTGCTGTTACTGATTGCGGCGATCATCGGCTGGGTGGCTGCGTGGCTGGCAACGGTACAACATTTACGTCGATTTACGCCGCAGTAAACGCCTGCAACATTTTTTTGTTATAATGGTCCTCTGCTACCGATGGTGGGTGCAGAGGATATTTCCCCTCTTCCCTTCCTGTCATCTGTGTGTAAAATATTCACCGCTATAATTGAACTTGTGGATAACTTTACCACTCTAAGTAGCACAGATTGCTTTCGGATTTCGCGCGACGTTGACGTAATGTATCGTCTGCGCAGGGAAATGTGCGGCAATTCCACTGAATTTGTGAGGGTTTGAATGACCAAAGAAATGCAAACTTTAGCTATTGCTCCTCTTGGCAACCTGGAGTCTTACGTCCGGGCTGCGAATACCTGGCCGATGCTCTCGGCAGAAGAGGAAAAAGCGTTGGCTGAACGGCTGCATTACCAGGGCGATCTGGATGCGGCAAAGACGCTGATCCTGTCTCACCTACGCTTTGTAGTTCATATCGCTCGTAATTACTCCGGCTACGGTCTGCCACAGGCTGACCTGGTCCAGGAAGGCAATATCGGCCTGATGAAAGCGGTACGTCGCTTCAACCCTGAAGTGGGCGTGCGTCTGGTTTCGTTTGCCGTGCACTGGATTAAAGCGGAGATTCACGAATACGTGCTGCGTAACTGGCGTATCGTGAAAGTCGCGACCACCAAAGCACAGCGTAAGCTGTTCTTTAACCTGCGTAAAACCAAGCAGCGTCTGGGCTGGTTCAATCAGGACGAAGTCGAGATGGTTGCGCGTGAGCTGGGCGTAAGCAGCAAAGATGTGCGTGAAATGGAATCGCGTATGGCCGCGCAGGATATGACCTTTGATATGTCTGCCGACGACGAGAGCAGCGAAGGCCGATCTATGGCACCCGTGCTTTATCTTCAGGATAAAACCTCTGACTTTGCTGACGGCATTGAAGAGGATAACTGGGATGCGCACGCGGCTGACAAGCTGAGCTATGCGATGGAAGGTCTGGATGAGCGTAGTCAGCACATCATTCGCGCCCGCTGGCTGGACGAAGACAATAAAACCACGCTGCAGGAGCTGGCCGATCAGTACGGCGTGTCAGCCGAACGTGTCCGGCAGCTGGAGAAGAACGCCATGAAGAAACTGCGTATGGCGATCGAAGCGTAACGCACTTCGACATCTTAAGGGGCGACTTTATGTCGCCCTTTTTGTTTTTCTGCGCCTGACTATTCTACCGCCATTATCCAGCCGTCACTCTGCGCCCTGAAGCCACACGCCTGCATAAAGGCTGCCCGCACCTGCTGATCGTCACTGCCATCATCGGCAATCCACCAGTCCGCTATCGACCCATTCTGCCTGATCGTCTCTTCCAGTAAATATTGTCCCACCCCGCGTCGGCGCGTGACATCGCGCACCGACAGCCGGTGAACTTTGCCGTGGATCCCGGCGATTTCCAGCTGCAAACCCGCCAGTAGCCGGTCGTTAAAACGGGCAGCATAGAGACGATGGCGCTCATCCAGCTGCTGCTCCAGTTGTTCAATCTCCAGATCCGGCCAGACTTTGCCAAGATCAATGCGGTCCTGCGCGGTCAGCGTGGTTAAACGCTGGATAGTGAGCTTCATAACAAAAACCTCTGTAACAGGGGAAAGTGCAGCGAAAATGTACAACCAGAGTGCTACCACATTTTCATCAATAAAACAGGTCAAAAGATGGTCGGGATGCCAGGATGATAGTTGTAAACAGGGATAGCGTGCGATCAATCCAGCATAACGCGCTGGCAAAGCGGTGAAAAACCGGCCGTTGCCTCCAGTGTATTATGCTGTTTCACTCAGTCAATTCTGAATATGTCAGTTGATTTACAGAAGAAACTTCCTGTTTAATAACCTGAAAAATAAAGCCTTATTAATAAAAAATGTCAGAAAAGTACGCTAACTCATTCATGCTTAATCAGTTTTCGACTTTATCTGACAGCACAAACACTCACAACATACACGACAAAACAAATGGGGTAGTCAGGATGAAAATGAAAGGTCGCGCATTACTGGCGGGATGTGTAGCACTGGCGATGAGCCATGCGGCGCTGGCTGAAGATATCAAAGTGGCGATTGTCGGCGCAATGTCTGGCCCGGTGGCGCAGTACGGCGACATGCAGTTCGCCGGTGCGACTCAGGCAATTGAAGATATCAACGCCAAAGGCGGTGTTAACGGCAACAAACTGGTTGCGGTGAAATATGACGACGCCTGTGACCCGAAACAGGCGGTTGCGGTAGCGAACAAGGTGATTAACGACGGCATCCGCTACGTGATCGGTCATCTCTGCTCTTCATCCACCCAGCCCGCTTCTGACATCTATGAAGATGAAGGCGTGCTGATGATTACCCCGGCGGCGACCGCCCCTGACCTGACTTCCCGCGGCTATAAACTGATTATGCGCACCACCGGTCTCGACTCCGATCAGGGGCCGACCGCCGCGAAATATGTGATGAGCGAGCTTAAACCGCAGCGCATCGCCGTAGTGCATGACAAACAGCAGTATGGCGAAGGCCTGGCGCGCTCCGTACAGGAGAGCCTGAAAAAGCAGGGCGCTAATATCGTGATGTTTGAAGGTATCACCGCTGGCGATAAAGATTTCTCTACGCTGGTCGCGCGCTTCAAGAAAGAGAACGTCGATTTCGTCTATTTCGGCGGTTACTACCCGGAAATGGGCCAGATCGTGCGTCAGGCACGTGCTGCGGGCCTGAAAACCCAGTTTATGGGACCGGAAGGCGTGGGTAACGCCTCGCTGTCGAACATCGCCGGTGCCGCTTCTGAAGGCATGCTGGTGACCCTGCCAAAACGCTACGACCAGGTTGAAACCAACAAACCGATCGTGGAAGCGCTGAAAGCGAAGAAACTGGATCCGACCGGACCGTTCGTCTGGACCACCTATGCCGCACTGCAGTCGCTGGCAACCGGCATGGAGCGCAGCAAGAGCGCTGAGCCGGACGCTATCGTGAAAAACCTCAAGGAAGGTGCCGCGGTGCCAACCGTGATGGGCAACCTGAACTGGGATGAGAAGGGTGACCTTAAGGGCTTTGAATTCGGCGTCTTTAAATGGCATGCCGATGGCACCTCGACCGCAGTGAAGTAAACCAGGCTGTTTTGTGGTGAGCGGGAGGCCGGTTAACCGGTTTCCCCTGACCAGCGACACGAACGCCTGGTGCTGGTCTGCCAGGCGTTTTTTGTACCCCGATCGCCCATGATCGGTTAAGTAAGGGTCAAGGTATGTCCGAGCAGTTTCTCTATTTTATTCAGCAGATGTTTAACGGTGTGACCCTGGGCAGCACCTACGCGCTGATCGCCATCGGTTACACCATGGTTTACGGCATTATCGGCATGATCAACTTCGCCCACGGCGAGGTCTACATGATCGGTAGCTATGTCTCCTTTATCGTGATTGCCGCCCTGATGATGATGGGCATCGACACCACCTGGCTGATGATTGCGGCCGGCTTTGTGATGGCGGTAATTATCTCCAGCGCCTACGGCTGGAGCATTGAGCGCGTCGCCTACCGGCCTGTGCGATCGTCCAAGCGCCTGATTGCGCTGATCTCCGCCATCGGGATGTCGATATTCCTGCAAAACTACGTCAGCCTGACGCAGGGTTCACGCGACCTGGCGCTGCCGAGTCTGATTACCGGACAGTGGACGGTAGGCGAGAGCAACGGTTTTGCCGCTACCATCTCCACCATGCAGATAGTGATCTGGGTGGTGACGTTCCTGGCGATGCTGGCGCTGACCACCTTTATCCGCTATTCGCGGATGGGCCGCGCCTGCCGCGCCTGCGCAGAAGACCTGAAAATGGCCAGCCTGCTGGGGATAAACACTGACCGCGTGATCTCGCTGACATTTGTGATCGGTGCAGCAATGGCCGCAGTGGCGGGCGTGTTACTGGGACAGTTCTACGGTTCAATCAACCCCTTCATCGGCTTTATGGCAGGCATGAAAGCGTTCACCGCCGCCGTGCTGGGCGGGATTGGCAGTATTCCGGGCGCGATGATTGGTGGTCTGGTGCTGGGCATCGCCGAGGCGCTGACCTCGGCCTATCTCAGCACGGAATATAAAGATGTGGTCTCGTTTGCCCTGCTGATTGTGGTACTGCTGGTGATGCCGACCGGGATTCTGGGTCGCCCGGAGGTCGAAAAAGTATGAAGACTTCCTTTATCAATGCCCTGATCTCCTCGGTGATGCTGCTGGTGCTCGCCACCTTCTTTATGGGGCTGCGCCTGAATCTGGACGGCACTAATCTGGTGGTGCAGAACGCCGGTAGCGTGCGCTGGAACTGGATCGCCACAGGCTGTGCGGTGGTGTTTCTGTTTCAACTGCTGCGTCCGGTATGGCAAAGCGGCCTGAAGAAAATCTCGGGTCCGGCGCTGGTGTTACCGGGTCTGGATGGCTCGACGCCGAAGCAGAAGCTGGTGATGGCGGTGCTGATTATCGCCGCCGTTGCCTGGCCATTCCTGGTGTCACGCGGCACCGTCGATATCGCCACCATGACGCTGATCTACGTGATGCTCGGTCTGGGCTTAAACGTGGTGGTCGGCCTCTCTGGCCTGCTGGTGCTGGGTTATGGCGGCTTTTACGCCATCGGTGCCTACACCTTTGCGCTGCTGAATCACTATTACGGTCTCGGCTTCTGGCAGTGCCTGCCGCTCTCCGGCATAGTTGCCGCGCTGTTTGGTCTGTTGCTGGGCTTCCCGGTGCTGCGACTGCGCGGCGACTATCTGGCGATAGTGACGCTGGGCTTCGGTGAGATCGTGCGTATTCTGCTGCTGAACAATACCGCCCTGACCGGCGGGCCGAACGGCATCAGCCAGATCCCGAAACCGACGCTGTTTGGTCTGGAGTTTGGCCGTACGCCGCGGGAAGGCGGCTGGGATACCTTCCATAACTTCTTTGGCCTGAAGTACGATCCCAGCGACCGCATTATCTTCCTCTACCTGGTGGCGCTGCTGCTGGTGGTGCTGACGCTGTTTGTGATCAACCGGCTGCTGCGGATGCCGCTGGGCCGAGCCTGGGAAGCCCTGCGTGAGGATGAGATTGCCTGTCGTTCACTGGGCCTCAGCCCGACCCGCATCAAGCTGACCGCCTTTACCATCAGTGCCGCGTTTGCCGGTTTTGCCGGCAGCCTGTTCGCGGCACGTCAGGGCTTTGTCAGCCCGGAATCCTTTACCTTTGTCGAATCCGCCTTTGTGCTGGCGATTGTGGTGCTGGGCGGGATGGGTTCGCAGTTTGCGGTGATTCTGGCCGCCATTCTGCTGGTGGTGTCACGCGAGCTGATGCGCGATCTCAATGAGTACAGCATGCTGGTGCTGGGTGGCCTGATGGTGCTGATGATGATCTGGCGTCCGCAGGGCCTGTTGCCGATGAAGCGTCCGCATCTGAAGCTCAGAACCGGTAAACAAGGAGAGCAGGCATGATTCAGCCTTTATTAGCCGTTGAAGGCCTGATGATGCGCTTCGGCGGTCTGTTAGCCGTGAACAATGTGGCGCTGGAGCTGCGTCCGCAGGAGATCGTTTCGCTGATTGGTCCCAACGGTGCCGGTAAAACCACCGTGTTCAACTGCCTGACCGGCTTTTACAAGCCAACCGGCGGGACGATCACATTGCGTGAGCAGCATCTGGAAGGGTTGCCGGGCCAGAAGATTGCGCGGATGGGCATCGTGCGGACGTTCCAGCATGTGCGTCTGTTCCGTGAGATGACGGTCATTGAGAATCTGCTGGTGGCGCAACATCAGCATCTGAAAAGTGGTGTATTTTCCGGTCTGCTGAAAACCCCGGCGTTTCGCCGCAGTGAGAGCGAGGCGCTGGATCGTGCGGCGATCTGGCTGGAGCGGGTGGGGCTGCTGGATCTGGCTAACCGTCAGGCGGGCAATCTGGCCTATGGTCAGCAGCGTCGGCTGGAGATTGCGCGCTGTATGGTGACGCGCCCGGAAATCCTGATGCTGGATGAACCGGCGGCGGGCCTTAATCCCAAAGAGACGCACGAGCTGGACGCGCTGATTGCGGAGCTGCGTGGTGAACACAAGGTGTCGGTGCTGCTGATTGAACATGATATGAAGCTGGTGATGGGGATTTCTGACCGTATTTATGTGGTCAATCAGGGAACGCCGCTGGCTAACGGAACGCCGGAAGAGATTCGTAATAACCCGGATGTCATTCGTGCCTATTTAGGAGAGGCCTGAGATGGCAAATGCGATGTTAACCATTGAGAACGTCAGCGCCCACTACGGCAAAATTCAGGCGCTGCACAACGTCAGCCTCTATATCAATCAGGGCGAAATCGTCACCCTGATTGGCGCTAACGGTGCCGGAAAAACCACGCTGCTGGGTACGCTGTGCGGCGAACCGCGCGCGACGCAGGGCACCATTACCTTTGATGGCAAAACCATCACCGACTGGCAAACCTCGCGCATTATGCGTGAAGCGATCGCCATCGTGCCGGAAGGCCGGCGGGTCTTTTCGCGCATGACGGTAGAAGAGAACCTGGCGATGGGGGGCTTTTTTGCCAGCCGTCCGGACTATCTGACGCGGATCAAGCGCGTTTATGAACTCTTCCCGCGTCTGGAGGAGCGTAAAATCCAGCGCGCCGGGACGATGTCGGGCGGCGAACAGCAGATGCTGGCGATTGGCCGTGCGCTGATGAGCCAGCCGCGCCTGCTGTTGCTGGATGAGCCGTCGCTGGGACTGGCACCGATCATTATTCAGCAGATCTTCGACACCATTGAGCAGCTGCGCAGCGAGGGGATGACGATTTTTCTGGTGGAGCAGAATGCGAATCAGGCGCTGAAGCTGGCGGATAGGGGTTATGTGCTGGAGAACGGGCATGTGGTGCTCGAAGACACAGGTGCAGCACTCCTTTCCAACGAAGCCGTCCGCAGTGCTTACTTAGGTGCCTGATGGGGCACGGCCTGGCTTGCTTGCCATTTCGACACCGGGCAGTGCTCGTAATCCTCACGTATATATATACGCTCCGGTTACTGCGCGCTTTGGTACACAGGCCTGGCTTACTGGTCAGGTTGCGGTTGGGCAGTGCTCGCCATCCTCACGTACTACGTGTACGCTCCGGTGGCTGCGCGCTGTCCGCCCGCAACCTGCCTGCGCCGCCGACGGCCTTCAAAATGGGTGTGTGATGCGGCGCAGACGGCCTTGAGTGTCGGTGTAGAGGGGCCGCCATCGCCTTTTGCATTTGGTGAGGTAGAATCCGCTGCGGGCTTTTTTACTGCCCAGCCGCTCTGCAAATTATGTAACCAAAACCTGGCAGCGGTGCCGCGTTACCGCTGCGCTGCCAGACTCCTCTTTTGCGCATACCGGTCTGTCACCCGGCTGTCATCTTTCTGTTATTAATCCTTCATTTCCCCGTGTCATGTTACTTCGCGAAACAGAAATCCGTGATTTCACGCGTATTTACCTGCACAGGAAAATTCTATGTCCGTCGTTACCTTTCGTCGTAGCCTGATGAGCGTGCTGCTCGGTCTGACGCTCAGCAGCCATGCCATGGCCGCCACTGAGATCCCTTTCTGGCACTCTATGGAAGGCGAGCTAGGCAAAGAAGTGGATTCGCTGGCACAGCGTTTTAACCAGACGCATCCCGATTACAAAATTGTTCCGACCTACAAAGGTAACTACGAGCAGAGCCTGGCGGCAGGGATTGCGGCAGTGCGCAGCGGCAAAGCCCCTGCTGTGCTGCAGGTTTATGAAGTCGGTACGGCGACCATGATGGCCTCGCAGGCGATTGTGCCGGTGCATCAGGTCTTCAAAGACGCCGGTATCCCCTTTGATGAAAAGCAGTTCGTGCCAACGGTGGCGGGCTACTACAGCGACAGTAAAGGTCAGCTGATCTCTCAGCCGTTCAACAGCTCGACGCCAGTGCTCTACTACAACAAAGATGCCTTTAAAAAAGCGGGTCTGAACCCGGATCAGCCACCGAAAACCTGGCAGGAGCTCGCGACGGATGCCGCCGCACTGCGCAAATCGGGCATGAGCTGTGGCTACGCCAGCGGCTGGCAGGGCTGGATCCAGATTGAAAACTTCAGCGCCTGGCACGCTCTGCCGGTAGCGACCAAAAACAACGGGTTTGACGGACTCGACGCCGTGCTGGAGTTCAACAAGCCGGTACAGGTTCGTCATATCGAGCTGCTGGAAGCGATGAACAAGAAAGGGGACTTCACCTATTTTGGCCGCAAAGATGAGTCCACCGCCAAGTTCTACAACGGCGACTGCGGTATCACCACCGCCTCATCGGGTTCGCTGGCTGATATCCGTCATTACGCCAAATTCAACTTCGGTGTTGGCATGATGCCGTATGACGAGACCGTGCCGAATGCGCCGCAGAACGCCCTGATCGGCGGTGCCAGCCTGTGGGTGATGAAAGGCAAAGATGCGACAACCTACAAAGGCGTGGCTGAGTTTATGCAGTTCCTCGCTAAACCGGAAATCGCCGCGGAATGGCACCAGAAAACCGGCTATCTGCCGATTACCACCGCCGCCTACGAGCTGACTAAACAGCAGGGCTTCTACGATAAGAATCCGGGTGCGGATATCGCCACCCGTCAGATGATGAACAAGCCGCCACTGCCGTTCACCAAAGGCATGCGTCTGGGCAATATGCCGCAGATTCGTACCGTGATCGACGAAGAGCTGGAAAGCGTCTGGACCGGCAAGCAGTCGCCGCAGAACGCGATGGATAACGCAGTGAAACGCGGTAATGAGTTGCTGCGCCGCTTCCAGCAGCAGGTGAAGTAATCTCTCCTTGCGGGCCAGCTCAGGCTGGCCCCTCTCTCTGACGCCAGGTATGCCATGTCTTCATCTCGTCCGGTCTTTCGCACCAGCCTGTTGCCCTATCTTCTGGTGCTGCCGCAACTGCTGATTACCGCCATCTTCTTTCTCTGGCCTGCCGGTGAAGCGCTGTGGTACTCGCTGCAAAGCCTCGATCCCTTTGGCATCTCCAGCAGCTTTGTCGGGCTGGAAAATTTCAGACGCCTGTTTGCCGATCCTTACTATCTGGATTCGTTCTGGACCACCATAAAATTCAGCGGCATGGTCACGGTGTTCGGCATGGTCTTTTCGCTGCTGCTGGCGGCGCTGGTGGATTATGTGGTGCGGCTGCGCCGTCTCTATCAGACGCTGTTGCTGCTGCCCTACGCCGTTGCGCCTGTCGTGGCCGCGGTACTGTGGATGTTCCTTTTTAATCCGGGCCTGGGCCTGTTCAGCTATCTGCTGAACCACATCGGCTACAACTGGAACTATGCGCAAAACAGCGGTCAGGCGATGTTCCTGATTGTGCTGGCATCAATCTGGCAGCAGATGAGCTACAACTTCCTGTTCTTCTTCGCTGCGCTGCAATCGATCCCCAAATCGCTGGTGGAAGCCGCCGCCATTGACGGTGCCGGACCGGTGCGTCGCTTCTTCAACCTCTCGCTGCCACTAATTACGCCGGTCAGCTTCTTCCTGCTGGTGGTGAATCTGATCTACGCCTTCTTCGATACCTTCCCGGTAATCGATGCCGCCACCGGCGGCGGGCCGGTGCAGGCGACCACCACGCTGATCTACAAAATCTATCGCGAAGGCTTTACCGGTCTGGATCTCTCCTCGTCCGCTGCGCAGTCGGTGGTGCTGATGCTGCTGGTCATCGGGCTGACGGTGCTTCAGTTCCGCTTTGTTGAACGTAAGGTGCAATACCAATGATTGAGAATCGACGCGGGCTGGATCTCTTCAGCCACATCGTGCTGGTGCTGGGCGTGCTCACCATCCTGTTTCCGCTCTATGTCGCCTTTGTGGCGGCGACGCTGGATAACGAAGCGGTCTATCAGGTGCCGATGACGCTGGTGCCTGGCACGCACCTGTGGGAGAACATCTCGCGCATCTGGACGCATGGCGTCAACGGCAACGGGCCGGCGTTTGGCCTGATGCTGCTCAACAGCATGATCATGGCGCTGGGCATCACCTTCGGCAAAATCACGGTGTCGATGCTGTCGGCGTTTGCGCTGGTCTGGTTTCGCTTTCCGCTGCGCACGCTCTTTTTCTGGCTGATCTTCATCACCCTGATGCTGCCGGTTGAGGTGCGTATCTTCCCGACAGTGCAGGTGATTGCCGATCTCAACCTGCTCGACAGCTACAGCGGATTAACTCTGCCGCTGATGGCTTCGGCCACCGCCACTTTCCTGTTCCGCCAGTTCTTTATGTCGCTGCCGGATGAGCTGGTGGAGGCGGCACGCATCGACGGGGCCAGCGCGATGCGCTTCTTTATCGACATTGTTCTGCCGCTGTCGAAAACCAATCTGGCGGCGCTGTTTGTGATCACCTTTATCTACGGCTGGAACCAGTACCTGTGGCCGCTGCTGATCATCAATGACGCCAGCCTCGGCACGGCGGTGGCGGGGATTAAAAGCATGATCTCCTCCAGCGGATCGCCGACCCAGTGGAATGAAGTGATGGCGGCAATGTTATTAACCCTGATCCCACCATTGGTGGTGGTGTTAGTCATGCAGCGTGCCTTTGTGCGCGGTCTGGTTGAGAGTGAGAAATAAGATGGCAGGCGTAACCCTTCAGGCAGTAACCAAATCCTACGATGGCAAAAATCAGATCATTCAGCCGCTGAATGTCACCATCAATGACGGCGAATTTATGGTGATGGTCGGGCCATCCGGCTGCGGTAAATCGACCCTGCTGCGCATGGTGGCCGGACTGGAGCGCGTCAGCTCCGGCGATATCTATATCGACGACCGGCGCGTTACTCAGGAAGAGCCAAAAGATCGCGGGATTGCAATGGTGTTCCAGAACTACGCGCTCTATCCCCATATGTCGGTGGAGGAGAACATGGCCTATGGCCTGAAAATCCGTGGCATGGGCAAAGAGCAGGTCCGCCAGCGGGTGCTCGACGCGGCGCGCAGTCTGGAACTGGATCATCTGCTGATGCGTCGGCCTCGCGAACTCTCCGGCGGACAGCGGCAGCGCGTGGCGATGGGCCGCGCGATCGTGCGTGAACCGGCAGTTTTTCTGTTTGATGAGCCGCTCTCCAACCTTGATGCCCGTCTGCGGGTGCAGATGCGGCTGGAACTGCAGCAGCTGCATCGCCGCTTACAGACCACCAGCCTCTATGTCACCCACGATCAGGTGGAGGCGATGACGCTGGCGCAGCGGGTGATGGTGATGAACAAAGGGGTGGTCGAGCAGCTCGGCACGCCGGTCGAAGTGTATGAGCGTCCCGCCAGCCAGTTCGTTGCCTCGTTTATTGGCGCGCCCGCCATGAATTTACTGAAAGGACAGTTCAGCAGCGATGGATCACGCTTTGACCTCGACGCCTCGCACGCTCTGCCGCTCAGCGACAGTAAAGCGAAATGGGCTAACCGGCCGGTGGTGCTGGGTATCCGGCCAGAGCACATCCGGCTCAGTAGCCGCGAGCAGGGCGGCGTGCCGCTGCGGGTCGATACGCTGGAGATGCTGGGGGCTGATAATCTGGCACATGGCCGCATCGGTGACACGCCACTGGTGGTACGCTTAGCCCACAGTGAACGCCCGCAGCCAGGCAGTACGCTGTGGCTGCATCTGCCGTCAGATGCGTTACACTTCTTCGATTCAACCCATGGAAAGCGTCTGGAATGAGCACACAACACTGGCCCTATCCCCACATCGTCGCCCATCGCGGCGGCGGTAAACTGGCACCGGAAAATACGCTGGCGGCGATCGACACTGGCGCGAAATATGGTCATCAGATGATTGAATTTGATGCCAAATTATCGGCCGATGCGCAGATCTTCCTGCTGCATGACGACACGCTCGATCGCACCAGCAACGGCTGGGGCGTGGCGGGTCAGCTGCCGTGGGAGAAGCTGTCGCAGCTTGATGCGGGCAGCTGGTTTGGCAACGCGTTTACCGGTGAAAAGCTGGCGCGGCTGGATCAGGTGGCGGCACGCTGCCGTCAGCATCAGATGATGGCGAACATCGAAATCAAACCGACCACCGGCAGCGATGCTGAAACCGGACGCGCCGTGGCACAGGCTGCCGCGATACTGTGGCAGGATCAGGTCGCACCGTTGCTCTCTTCGTTCTCTTTTGAGGCGCTGGAAGCCGCGATGAAGGCAGAGCCGCAGTTGCCGCGTGGCCTGCTGTCGCACAGCTGGGACCCGCAGTGGCAGGAGAAAACAGCTGCGCTGGCGTGCGTCTCAATTCACCTTAATCATAAGGTGCTGACCGCTGAGCGGGTCACCGAACTGAAAGCCGCAGGCCTGAAGATTCTGGTTTATACCGTGAACAGCCCGGATCGGGCGCGGGAATTGCTGAAATGGGGCGTCGATGCCATCTGTACTGATGCCATCGACATCATCGGCCCCGATTTTCATTAGTTCTGGTTTAGATTCTGATTCTGATTCTGCTGGCCCGGCTGCGTGGTAATCACCCGCTGCTGGGCGCTGTTCCGCTGCTCCTGCATTTTACGCTGCGTGTCCTGCGTCTGACGCTGCTGATCCTGGCGCAGCTTCAGCTGTTGCTGTTGCTGCTGGGTCTGCATCTGCGACTGCATCCGCTGCTGGCTGGGGTTATAGCCAGGTTTATTCGGATCGTTAGTGCTGTTCAGCGTGTTCGCCTGACTGGCGAAAGGCAGCAGAGCGGCCAGAATAATCATCCACTTTTTCATCACTCCTCCTTCCTTAAAGCGACAGGGTTTTGGGTGCACACCGGCGTACACCGATATCAGGGTCGTAGCCATAAGTTTACCCGATATCACAGACCTTACTTTCCGATCTATTCCTGATTTGACTTAACCCCGGTTATTTTGCTGTATTTGTAGGCACTTGCAGAAATGATAAAAAAATGTAAATAACAATATGGGATGGTGGCAGGATGAAAATGCAGCAAACAGTGCGTCAGCTTAGCTGGTCGCTGGTGATGAGTTTCACCGTAGTGGCAGGCGCTAACGCCGCGCCAACGCAGGCTCCTCCGGTCTCCTACGGAGTGGACAGTGACACTTTTCACCCGGTAAAAGCGCAGCACGGCATGGTAGCGTCAGTGGATGCGATGGCGACGCAGGTTGGCGTCGAGATCCTGCGTCAGGGCGGTAATGCGGTGGATGCCGCGGTGGCGGTAGGCTTTGCGCTGGCCGTGACCCATCCGCAGGCGGGCAATCTCGGCGGCGGTGGTTTTATGCTGCTGCGCACTGCCTCTGGCCGCGCCACGGCTATCGATTTCCGTGAAATGGCACCGGGACACGCGTCGCGTGACATGTTCCTGGATAAGCAGGGCAACGCTGACAGCAAGCTGTCGCTGACATCACATCTCGCCTCCGGCACGCCGGGCACCGTAGCCGGACTGGCGCTGGCTGCGCAGAAATATGGCACTCTGCCGCTGAGCACGCTGCTGGCCCCGGCGATCAAACTGGCGCGTGACGGTATTCCGGTCAACGACGCGCTGGCGGATGACCTGAAGACCTACGGCAAAGAAGTGCTGATCACCCATCCCAACAGCAAAGCGATTTTCTACAAACCGGACGGTACGCCGTGGCAGAAGGGCGATCGGCTGGTGCAGAAGAACCTCGCTCACAGCCTGCAACTGATTGCCCGTCAGGGGCCGGATGCTTTTTATAAAGGTGAAATCGCGGATGAGATCGCCGGAGAGATGGCGCAACATGGCGGCCTGATCAACAAAGCTGACCTGGCGGCCTATCGTGCGGTCGAGCGTAAGCCAATTAGCGGGACATACCGTGGCTATGAAGTCTTCTCAATGCCGCCGCCGTCATCCGGTGGCATCCACATCGTGCAGATTCTGAATATCCTGGAGAACTTCGATCTGGCGAAGATGGGCTTTGGCAGTGCTGATGCCATGCAGGTGATGGCAGAAGCGGAGAAATATGCCTACGCGGACCGTTCGGAATATCTCGGCGATCCCGATTTCGTGAAGGTGCCGTGGCAGGCGCTGACCAGTAAAGCCTATGCCAAAACCCTGGCGCAGCAGATCGATGTGGCGAAGGCGCGGCCTTCCAGCGAGATCAAACCGGGCAAGCTCGAACCTTATGAAAGCAATCAGACTACCCATTTCTCGGTGGTGGATAAGCAGGGGAATGCGGTCGCGGTGACTTATACGCTTAACACCTATTTCGGCAGCGGAATTGTGGCGGGCAACAGCGGCATCCTGATGAATAACGAGATGGATGACTTCTCAGCCAAGCCAGGCACGCCCAATGTCTACGGGCTGGTCGGCGGGGAAGCGAATGCGGTGCAACCGGCGAAACGTCCGTTGTCATCGATGTCGCCGACCATCGTCGCCAAAGGGGGAAAAACCTGGCTGGTGACGGGTAGTCCTGGCGGCAGCCGCATTATCACCACGGTGCTGCAGATGGTGGTTAACAGCATCGATTTCGGGATGAACGTGGCGGAAGCCACTAATGCGCCGCGCTTCCATCATCAGTGGCTGCCGGATCAGCTGCGGGTGGAGAAGGGCTTCAGCCCCGATACGCTGCGTCTGCTGGAAACCAAAGGTCAGCATGTGAAGGTACTTCCGTCGATGGGCAGTACGCAGAGCATCATGATTGGGCCGGATGGCATGCTCTATGGCGCTTCCGATCCGCGCAGCATTGATGATTTGAGTGCGGGTTATTGATATCTGATAGCCAGGACGGGGTTGAGTGGCTGTGAGATCGAGCCTGCTCAGGAAACACGGTCAGATCGGAAAGACGCAAAAGCGTCATCCCTGACTGCTCGGCCCGCGCTATTACGCACCTCATCCCTGAGGTGCGCCCGTAGCCGGGCCAACGCTTTGCGTTGTTCAAAAACGCTCCCGGCGTTTTTGTCCCTGGCGCGGGACGCTTTCCTCTTCTGCCTGTGTTCCCTGCGCGTTAGGCTAATAAGTTGCTGCCAGGTTCGTTAACTTTTGGGTTTGTCATCGGTCTGGAGGGCATTGAAAAGTGCCCTTTTTCACACACGTCAGGCTTTAACCCGCGCCATATAATGCGCGTCGATCAGTTCACCGTGCCGCATTGCGAAGCCTTTAGCCGTTCCCTCAATCTCAAAACCGAAACGCTGATAAAGGGCGATAGCCGGGCCATTATCGACGAATACTGTCAGTTCCATTCGGCTCACCTGTAGCCAGTTGTCGCACAACGCGACCATTTCACGCATGAGTGCGGTTCCGACGCCACGCTGACGATAGCGTTCATCCACGCCCATACCCAGTGAGGCGACATGACGGCGTCTGGCGCGCTCTTCCACATGCAGCGCACACTGACCGACGACGACATCATCGATACAGGCCGCCAGCAGATGCGCATGGGGCTGAGGCGTCGCGAGACGGGTATGCCACATCTGGAGTGATGAGTGGGGCAAATGGAGTGTGCTGGCCTGGGTATCTGGCTGACCGTAGATCCTGTGCAGTGCAGCAGCATCTTCAGGCGTGACGTGGCGGACAACTATTTCACTCATGGTTTCTCCTTTAGCCCATTAAAACCCTTTAAACATCAAGGTATTCACCGCGTTAATCAGGGTAAAAAATGTGAAAATGACTTTACAGACGCGAATGATAATGATTATTATTGTCATGCGTTCTCGGGAGGTCGCCCGACAGCCTGAGAAAGCACGACATTGCTCACATTGCTTCCAGTATTATTTAGCCAGCTTATCTGCTGGCTTTTTTTTTGCCTGCCCTTCTTCAGTGCTTTTCAGCCACTGCTCAATGTTCATTCAACTATTTTGAACAGAGGCGTGAAGTTTTTCAGCTATCAATCGAACCGCCTCAGAGACAGACTATAAAAAACATTGAGGAGATTTGAACATGATCTATGTACGCAAAGCTGAAGAACGCGGTCACGCAAACCATGGCTGGCTGGATAGCTGGCACACTTTCTCTTTCGCCAGCTATCACGATGCGAACTTTATGGGTTTCTCCGCGCTGCGGGTCATCAACGAAGATGTGATTGATGGCGGTCAGGGATTTGGTACCCATCCTCACAAAGATATGGAAATCCTGACCTACGTGCTCTCCGGTACGGTTGAGCATCAGGACAGCATGGGCAACAAAGAGCAGATCCCGGCAGGGGAGTTTCAGATTATGAGCGCCGGCACCGGCGTACGTCACTCTGAGTACAACGCCAGCGAAAGCGAGCCGCTGCACCTTTATCAGATCTGGATCATTCCTGAGCGTACCGGTATCGAACCACGCTACGATCAGCGCCGCTTCCCGGATGTGCAGGGACGTCAGCTGGTGTTAAGCCCGGATGCCCGTGAAGGGTCGCTGAAAGTCTTTCAGGACATGACCTTATCGCGCTGGGTAATGGCTGCTGGCGAACAGGACAATGTCTCGATTGATGCGGGACGTCGTATCTGGATTCAGGTGGTGAAAGGTGATGTTACCGTTAACGGCAACGCGATCACCACCAGCGACGCCCTGGCTATCTGGGACGAAAGCGCGCTGACCATTGAAGCCAGCTCGGCTGCAGAAGTCCTGCTGTTTGATCTGCCACCGGTCTAAGCAGATAACGGGCGCGCATCGTCGCGCCCGGTTGGCAATTTTGTGACAGAAAAGTGATAGACTCATCGTACTTTAGCTTTAAGGGCGATCCCAGGCGCTACGATGAAGAAGAAAAGACCGGTATTACAGGACGTTGCCGATCGCGTCGGCATTACTAAAATGACCGTCAGCCGTTACCTGCGTAATCCAGAGCAGGTCTCCGTTGCCCTGCGGGATAAGATTGCGGTGGCACTGGATGAGCTGGGTTATATCCCCAATCGCGCCCCCGATATGCTTTCTAACGCCACCAGCCGCGCCATTGGCGTACTGCTGCCGTCACTCACAAACCAGGTTTTTGCTGACGTATTGCGCGGCATCGAAGCCGTCACCGACGAAGCCAACTATCAGACGCTGGTCGCCCACTTTGGTTACAACCCGCAAAAAGAGGAGCTGCAACTGCGCTCGCTGCTGGGCTGGAACATTGATGGGGTTATCCTCACCGAACGCACTCATACACCAGGCACGCTGCGCATGCTGGAAGTGGCCGGTATCCCGGTGATTGAGGTGATGGACAGCGTCACGCCCTGCCTGGATATGGCGGTAGGCTTTGATAACGTTGAAGCGGCCCGGCAGATGACGCAGGCAATCCTCAGCAAAGGTCATCGTCATACCGTCTACCTCGGCGCACGCCTGGATGAACGTACGCTGCAGAAGCAGCGCGGTTACGAAATCGCGATGCGCGAAGCGGGGCTGACGCCACGCAGTGTGATGATGGAAGATGCCTCTTCATTCAGCGCCGGTTGTGATCTGCTGCGTGAGGCGCAACGTCTCTATCCTGAAACAGATAGCCTGTTCTGTACCAATGATGATCTGGCGGTCGGCGCGATGTTTGAATGCCAGCGTCAGGGATTGCAGGTGCCCTCTCAGATGGCGATTGCCGGTTTCCACGGCCATGACATCAGTCAGGTTGTCACGCCACAACTGGCGACAGTGCTGACGCCACGCGACCGCATGGGGCGTGAAGCTGCGGCGCTGCTGCTGGCGCGCATTGCCGGAGAAACCAGCGTCTGCCAGCCGCTGGATGTCGGTTTTGAGATCAGTGAAGGTGGCAGCATCTGATTGTGGCGTTTTTATGAGTCAGCTCACACTTTCATGCATTTCCTGGTAAAAAGGTTGCCAGGCTGTTAAGCGGCCAGGAGAATGAGAAACGACATTGTTATCGGTAACATTGGCAAATTCTCACCTGCCGGAGCAGAAAAATGACAACGCAATCCCCGTCGCATCACGTTTTTATCCTGATGGGCGTTTCAGGCAGCGGAAAGTCTGCCGTCGCCAATCAGGTCTCTCACCAGCTGAATACAGCCTTTCTTGACGGTGATTTTCTCCACCCCCGCGCCAACATCCTGAAGATGGCCGATGGTCATCCGCTGGATGACAACGATCGCCAGCCGTGGTTACAGGCACTGAACGACGCCGCGTTTGCCATGCAGCGCACCCAGGCGATTTCCGTGATTGTCTGTTCAGCCCTGAAGAAAAGTTATCGCGACATCCTGCGTCAGGGAAATGACAATCTGCGTTTCGTCTACCTGAAGGGCGATTTCGACACCATCGAAGCCCGCCTGAAAGCGCGTAAAGGCCACTTCTTCAAGCCGCAGATGCTGGTGACGCAGTTTGCGACGCTGGAAGAGCCAGGCAGCGATGAGCCGGATGTACTGGTGGTGGATATCGCGCATTCACTGGACGATGTGGTGGCGGCTACGGTTGCGACTATCCAGGACGCTATCAGCCAGGGTTAGAGATGAATACCGCAACACTCGTTTTGACCGCAGCAGGCTCCGTCCTGCTGCTGCTTTTCCTGGTGATGAAGGCCCGTATGCACGCCTTCGTCGCATTGATGTTAGTGTCCATCGGTGCCGGGCTGTTCTCCGGCATGCCACTGAATCAAATCGCTGAAACCATGCAGAAGGGGATGGGCGGCACGCTCGGCTTCCTCGCGATTGTGGTCGCGCTGGGCGCGATGTTCGGCAAAATCCTGCATGAAACCGGCGCAGTTGATCAGATCGCCATCCGGATGCTGAAAACCTTTGGTCAGAGCCGTGCCCATTACGCGATGGGCATTGCCGGTCTGATCTGCGCGCTGCCGCTCTTTTTTGAGGTGGCAGTCGTGCTGTTGATCAGCATCGCTTTTGCGGTGGCACGGCGTACCGGCGGCAATCTGGTGAAGCTGGTGATCCCGCTGTTTGCCGGTGTGGCCGCAGCGGCGGCGTTTCTGCTGCCCGGACCGGCCCCGATGCTGCTGGCCTCGCAGATGCACGCAGACTTTGGCTGGATGATCCTGCTGGGTCTCTGTGCGGCGATCCCGGGCATGCTGATTGCCGGGCCACTGTTTGGCAACTTCATTGGCAACCACGTCTCGTTCAGCGCGCCGCCGGAAGATCATCAACCGGATGTCGATGAGAGCAAGCTGCCGTCGTTTGGCTTCAGCCTCTCACTGATTCTGTTTCCTCTGGTGCTGGTTGGCCTGAAAACCATCGGCGCACGCTTCACGACCGAAGGCACCACCCTGTATGAGTGGCTGGAATTTATCGGCCATCCTTTCACCGCAATCCTGCTGGCGCTGCTGGTGGCGATTTATGGCCTGGCTTACCGTCAGGGTATGGATAAAGAGCGGGTAATGCAGGTGTGCGGCAGCGCGCTGCAACCGGCCGGTATTATCCTGCTGGTGATTGGCGCGGGCGGCGTGTTTAAGCAGGTGCTGGTGGACTCCGGCGTGGGTCCGGTGCTGGGCAATGCGCTGACCGGCGCAGGACTGCCAATTGCGCTGGCCTGCTTTATCCTGTCGGGTGCGGTGCGGGTGATTCAGGGATCGGCGACGGTCGCCTGTCTGACCACGGTGGGCTTAATCATGCCAGTGATTGAACCGCTGCACTACAGCGGCGCTCAGCTGGCGGCGCTATCGATCTGCATCGGCGGTGGCTCAATCATTATCAGCCATGTGAACGATGCTGGGTTCTGGCTGTTTGGTCGCTTCACCGGGGCCAGCGAAGCGGAAACGCTTAAGACCTGGACACTGATGGAAACCATTCTCGGCACTACCGGGGCTGTCGTAGGTATGATTGCTTTCGAACTGCTTTCCTGACCAACCCGGCGGGCTATCGGCCCGTCAGGTTTTTTTCCCGCGAGCGGGGGAAGAGTAAAAAAGGGAACAGCAGATAAGGCGCCATCACCAAAAGAACAATGACGCCGCGTGAATAGCCAGAGTCATTTATTCTCCTCACCCCGCAGGAAAAAACAGGCAAAATAAACAGTAGTAGCGCGACTAAGCCTATTTCATGCTGTGGCCCGGTAAACCATTGCAGATAACTGCAGAACCAGGCCAGCTGAAACAGCAGGAAAATAAAATAGCTCGTCCTTCCTTCACGCCCCTCATAGTTAAACGTGCGCAGCAGACAGCTTTTGATAATCTGCAGCAGCCTGTTCATGCCCATTTTCTTCTTATCAGAGCAAAAACAACCAGCGTAATGGCGGCGGCAAGTAAGTAAACCCAGGCAAAATCAGTGACGTCAAGATGGATCAGCTGCACGTCATTCAACGCCGCTTTCCGGCCCGAGACGGATAATACGGTCAGGCCAGCTAAACAGAGTATATTTGCCAGAAAGAATAGTGCCTGAAAGGCTGTTTCTTTAGCCGCGGACAGAAAGGCAATTTTTCTGAACCCCCACCAGGCTACCAGATAAACCAGCAGCCAGAGCAACGCGCAGAGTAGCGGGGCAACCAGATAACTGCGCATATCTGTGATCACCCCTGAATGGCCGCTGTTGGCATACTGCAGCACTTCCTGAAGGGAGACGTAACCTGTTATCAGATAGAGCGCGCCGAAAAAAAAGGGTAATAACAACCTCATTGCATTTCCCTCCGGGTTTTCAGACGCTGCATCAGCTGCGGCAGCTCTTTTCCGGGGTCCACCATCACCAGCTGTTTACTTTTTGCATCGTATTTCGCGGCGGCGGTCGGGTCACCTTTACCGCCTTCCGCCATCACAAAGCGGGCATCTGAACGGCCATAAAGGCCGACATGCGGAAAGGGATCGCTGCCAAAGGCAAGTACGTTGCGGCCAGGCAGGGTATATTCTCTGGTCAAAAAATCCGGGATTTTTTTTGAGTCGATGCCTGAAAAAGGCGTAGTGACAAAGCGGGAACCTGCATAGTCGAGGGAAAAGCAGGTACTGTTATCGGCTGCATTTTTCTGTACCAAATCCGCGCCAAACAGGATTTTTAAACGCTGCCAAACCGTCGCGCTGTCGGGTTCGATCTTCTTGCCTTCCAGATAAAGATCTTGTTTATGATAAAGTTGGTAAACCATTTTGTGAATCTGCACCATGGAGGCGCCAACACCATGCCAGTTCGGCGCATCCCTGCTGTAAAGCCGCTCAACGATAATAAACACGCCTGTCCCGGCATAATTTTCGATACTGCCCGCCATCGATATCTCCTTTTTAACAGCATTATATAAATATTATTGTTCATTTCAATGCCGTAACTTTGTGATAAACAGGCTGAATTAATGCGGCTACCTGCCGGCTTGTCAGGGCAAAAGGGCAAAGGTGCGGTTATAACTTCAGATAAGCCCGAATGCCGTCCAGGAACATCTGAGTTGCCAGCATAATCAGTATTAATCCCATCAGCCGCTCCAGCGCATTCACGCCTTTATCGCCCAGCAGCCGCAGGAACAGACCTGACATCAGCAGAATACCCACCGTCACGCCCCAGGCGATCAGCAGCGCGCCGACCAGGTGCGACATCTGATGCGGATATTGATGCGACAGCAGCATCAGCGTCGCCAGCAGCGATGGCCCGGCTACCAGTGGGATCGCCAGTGGCACCAGGAAGGGCTCTTCACCCGCCGGTAAACCAGAACTGCTGCTTTCCGCCGACGGGAAAATCATCTTAATGGCGATAAGAAACAGGATGATCCCGCCGGAAATCGACACCGTTTCAGTACGCAGATTCAAAAATGCCAGGATGCGTTCACCGGTAAACAGGAACAGCAGCATGATGATCAGAGCAATCAACATTTCACGGATCAGCACCACTCGCCGCCGTTTCGGCTCCAGATGCTTTAAAACCGACATAAAAATCGGCAGATTGCCCAGCGGATCCATAATTAACAACAATAATATTGTCGCTGAAATCATTTCAGTCATCGGTTTTACGCCATGTTGTTCACGAAAAAGCGGAGTTATTAGTTACGCTGCTGAAAAAGTTAGCGTAATCGAATTAATTCACTTGCTACCCGGCCTGCATTTTGTAGAGTGAAGGGACACAGGTAAATCTTATTATTACGCAGAGCGGCGTGAAAATAGCACGCCGCTCTCTCCTCTGAAATGAAAAGCAGGTGTAACTGCCTTAGACGGACACGACATGAAGAATGTAGGTTTTGTTGGTTGGCGCGGTATGGTCGGCTCCGTGCTGATGTCCCGCATGAGTGAAGAGCGTGATTTTGATGCAATCAATCCGGTCTTCTTCTCGACGTCGCAGCATGGTCAGGCGGCACCCGCATTTGCGGGCAAACAGCAGGGCACACTGCAGGATGCGTTTGATATTGAGGCGCTGCGGGCGCTGGATATCATTATTACCTGCCAGGGTGGCGACTACACCAGTGACGTCTATCCAAAGCTGCGCGCCAGCGGCTGGCAGGGATACTGGATTGATGCGGCCTCCACGTTGCGCATGAAAGATGATGCCATCATCATCCTCGATCCGGTCAACCATGCGGTGATTCGCCAGGGTATCGACAGTGGGATCAAAACCTTTGTCGGCGGTAACTGTACCGTCAGCCTGATGCTGATGTCGCTGGGCGGCCTGTTTGCTCAGGACCTGGTGGAGTGGGCTTCGGTTGCCACCTATCAGGCGGCCTCTGGCGGCGGCGCGCGCCACATGCGTGAACTGCTGACCCAGATGGGCATGCTGCACGATCACGTTGCGCCTGCGCTGCAGAACCCGGCCTCCGCCATCCTCGACATCGAGCGTAGCGTGACCGACTTCACCCGTTCCGGTACCCTGCCGACCGATAACTTCGGCGTGCCGCTGGCGGGCAGCCTGATTCCGTGGATCGACAAACAGCTGGAAAACGGTCAGAGCCGCGAAGAGTGGAAAGGCCAGGCTGAGACCAACAAGATCCTCGCCACCCGTAACGTCATCCCCGTTGATGGATTGTGCGTGCGCGTCGGGGCACTGCGCTGCCACAGCCAGGCCTTTACGCTGAAGCTGAAACGCGACCTGCCGCTGGCTGAAATTGAGCAGCTGCTGGCCTCTCACAATGAGTGGGTCAAAGTGGTGCCGAATGACCGCGAACTGACGATGCGTGAACTGACGCCCGCCGCTGTCACCGGTACGCTGACCACGCCGGTTGGCCGGTTGCGTAAACTGAATATGGGGCCGGAATATCTCTCTGCCTTCACAGTGGGCGACCAGCTGTTATGGGGCGCAGCCGAACCGCTACGTCGCATGCTGCGGTTGTTAACCAGCTAAACAGAAAACATCGCCAAAGGCCGGATTTATGATCAATGCCGATCAGATTAGGCAAAGATGATCGATTAACTGTCTGATAGCTATATGAAAGCCCGTAATCATTGTTGATGGTTACGGGCTTTTTGTTGTTAGTCCAGTCTATGGATAATTTTGACTTCAGCCAAAAAATTCTTTGCGTTTTATGGTGTGTTTTTTGAGCTTGATGGATGGCTTTGGGCAGAGACTTGCATCACAGCAATATGCACATTCTGTCGCTGCTCAATGGAGTACATAGTGTCTTAGAAATTGTGTTCGTCAGACTGAATCTGCAAACACTTTTCATTAAGGTCCTAACCGCCCAAAAATCATCATTTATCAGGCATGCGCAATGCAGGCTTTTTTAGACGCTAATGCATTTTAAATGACGGGATGGGAATGATGGTACGGTGGTCAATAAGGATGTAATACGGTGGTAAAAAAGAAAAAGCCCCGAGGGGCTTTTTCTATTCAGTATCACTTTTCTTTGAAGTGATGATTGTTTTTGCTTGGCGGAAATGGATCATCTTTTTTCACATGGCGATCATATGCAGTTCCTGCGTATGAATTGTCAGTATCGTGATACTGGCCATAAGTTCCAGTCTTAGGGCATGGTTGCCCTGACCAATGTTTTGCCATTGTTAATTTCCTTATTCACATAGACATCTTAATTGATGTCTTTTTTTTAATACGACTAACTTGTCTGGTTTTCAATCATGTTTTGCTAACTTTTACCGCTTCATTTTCGAAATGTGACAATGTTCAAAATTGAATGACTTATTCATTCTTTAGTATGTTAACCCTCTGTGCTTGCAGAGTTAATGACGTAAAAAAATAGTTGCGCCATTACATTCGGAAATGTTTAGAATGAAAGTAATGTATGCGAATCTCGTTCTGGAAGAAAATACCTGTACGATGATGCTGGTACGCCATTTTAGAGTTGTAGTAGTCAGTATAAATTCAGGCTATTATATTTTTATTCGTTTATTTACACATTCATGCCCTTCAGTGAAGCATTTCTATCCGATGTTCTATGCTCGTATATTCCAGTCATCGGTATACTGGACATTTCCATCAACATAACGCCATGTGATTTTGTCATACATCATGGATATTGATTCCATATGGTTGATTTGCGCATTACCGGACATTTTAGCGTTTGGCATGCCAGGATTCACGCCAGTGATCTTTACCCCCTCAATAGTCATGACAAAGTAACACTCTTCCTGCCCGGCATGATTGATTTTATACCAGCGGATTTCCGCACTTTGCAGCGTCTGGCCCGTAGCAACCGCCTTATAAAGATATGGACTGGAGCTATCAAACTCCTTTTCAATCATCATAGGTGAGTGTGAACGCTTGCCGGTTATCTTGCCGTTAGCACTATCTACAGGAATGTTCAGTCCATGACTGAAACCAACAATCTCAATGCTGCCATCACGATCCCATACATCAACAGAACCTTTAATATGAGCACCGCCATCATCTTTGAGCCACATGTAAGCAGGAATTGGCATCCTATTATCACCTTACTTTTCTGATCAACTTCATTGTTATGAAAAAAATTGCCGCAGTGATAACTATATTAGTGAGGAAACTCATATAGAAATACGTATCATCTATTGCCTCTGCGCCAATTTCACCGGAGCCATATAAAATATGGCCTAGCTTTAAAGCGAAATCATAATTAATCCAGTTATAAGGCTCACCCATAGCCCGACCAACGATAAGTAAAAGAAGAAGGAAGAAGGCTAATTTTCCTAATCTACGGGCAAGTGTCGCCATAAGTGATTACCTCAATGGTGCCATAGGCTTTTAAGTCTGTGCCAGGAACCGAGATTTTAGATGTTCTTAATAGAGCATTTCTCAGCATGTTGAAGTCTGATTGCCAGGCCAGCGTAATACAGCCCTCTGAAACCTGACCGGGATGAAGCCTGAAGCCTCCTCGCGTTACTCCTCGAAAAAAGGTGCTATCGTCGATCATCCCATCAACGCGGAAAAGGGCAAACCATTCTGAATGATCAACATGATATTTGAATGCACTTTTTATTTCGTCAATTGCCCATGCTCTGACGCTATTGACCCAACTACCAGAAGGTCTGTCGACTATGTAGTAGTGTCCGGCAGGTAATGGCCCTTTGTTTATTATCATCCCGCAGCCACCCTTATTACGGTAAATATCATTACCAGAAAACGCTAAAAAAGTGCCTAAGCCCGGAAAAATCAGAGGAGAGTAATCAGCATTGTTTATGACAAACTTTCCTTGTAAAGACATAGCAGTCCTTTACTTCTAAAATTTTTGAATTTACATGCTAATTCAAAGTAAAAAACAGATGTACGGCTATTTTGGGCAAAATTTAGGATCGTGAAGCAGATTCAATTCTCAACTTTTTTATGACTCAATCCATTTCATGTCAGAAACATACTGCTAACCATCGCTTTACAACACATTATCAGGTAGCTTTTCTCAATCGTCCTCTGCACCCAGCGATCCTGAACTCTGAGATTTGGCGGTGGCAGAGGCTCTGTTTCATTCCGGTGAAAAATGCAGCTTCATCAGTCGGGGCGCTCCAGGCAACATAAATGACCATAATCATCAGTTTATCCGGCCTTTTTTGTTTTTGTCGTACACGAAACAATCTGCCGTTTCGCTTACTCAGTGATCAACTTCCCTTTTTTGCCGGTCGGTAAAGATTATTTTGCTTTAGTCCATGGCAAGTGCCGTGACCAAGCTATGATTTAACCATGATGTGCCACAGGTAACGCTTGTGCTTTCCGGATTAAATGGTTGTGGTACACGGCAAAAACACTTTTCCCACGGAATGGCCTGACTTCTTTGTCGTTGTACGTATGGCTCAATGAAGAGCAGCGCAGGTGAACCGCGACAGGCTGTGTCGCGTTCATTTCGGCTGCCAATTATCACAGGAAGAAAGTCATGTCAGAGCTTCCCGATCGCGATGCGATCAATGCCCTGTTTGCGGGTAATTATGCCGACCCTTTTTCGTTACTAGGGATGCACCGAACTCAGCAAGGCCTTGAAGTCAGGGCATTGCTCCCCGAAGCGCTTGAAGTGTGGGTCATTGAAACCTCCACCGGGCGCAAACTGGCTCAGCTGGTGTGTGAAGATGCACGTGGCTTCTTCAGTGGCGTTATTCCACGCCGCAAAAACCCGTTCCGCTATCAGCTGGCGGTGAACTGGCACGGCCAGCAAAACCTGGTAGACGATGCCTATCGCTTTGGTCCGCTGCTGCAGGAGATGGATCTGTGGCTGCTGGCAGAAGGGACGCACCTGCGCCCTTATGAGACGCTGGGCGCGCACGGTGACGTCATTGATGGCGTCTTCGGCACCCGCTTCTGCGTCTGGGCACCCAACGCCCGTCGCGTGTCAGTGGTTGGCGATTTCAACTTCTGGGATGGCCGCCGTCATCCGATGCGTCTGCGTCAGGAGCTGGGCATCTGGGAGCTGTTTGTACCGGGCGCGGTCAACGGCCAGCTCTACAAGTATGAAATCATCGACGCCAATGGCGAACTGCGCATCAAAGCGGACCCGTACGCCTTTGAGGCGCAGATGCGTCCGCAAACTGCGTCGATGATCTGTGGTCTGCCAGAGCCGGTTGAGATGAAAGCAGAGCGCAAGGCGGCCAACGCCTTTGACGCGCCGATCTCCATCTATGAAGTGCATCTGGGCTCCTGGCGTCGTCACACCGACAACAACTTCTGGCTGAGCTACAAAGAGCTGGCTGAACAGCTGGTGCCCTACGTCAAAGAGATGGGTTTTACCCATATCGAACTGCTGCCGATCAACGAACATCCGTTTGATGGCAGCTGGGGCTATCAGCCGCTGGGCATGTATGCGCCAACCCGCCGTTTTGGTACCCGTGACGAGTTCCGCGCCTTCATTGACGCCGCCCATGAAGCGGGCCTCAACGTGCTGCTCGACTGGGTGCCGGGCCACTTCCCCAGCGACGATTTCGGTCTGGCAAGATACGACGGCACCGAGCTCTATGAGCACAGTGACCCACGTGAAGGCTTTCACCAGGACTGGAATACCCTGATCTACAACTTTGGTCGCCGGGAAGTGAGCAACTACCTGTCGGGCAATGCGCTCTACTGGACGGAGCGCTTTGGCATTGATGGCCTGCGTGTGGATGCGGTGGCGTCGATGATCTACCGCGACTACAGCCGCAGCGAAGGGGAATGGGTGCCGAATCAGTACGGCGGCCGTGAAAACCTGGAAGCGATTGAGTTTCTGCGTCACACCAACCGTACGCTCGGCACTGTGGCATCCGGTTCGGTGACCATGGCCGAAGAGTCGACAGACTACCCTGGCGTGACGCGTCCCACCGAAGACGGCGGGCTGGGCTTCTGGTTCAAATGGAATCTGGGCTGGATGCACGACACCCTCGACTACATGAAGGTCGATCCCATCTACCGTAAGCACCATCACGATCTGATGAGCTTCGGCATGATGTACAACTACACCGAAAACTTTGTGCTGCCGCTGTCGCATGACGAAGTGGTGCACGGTAAGCGCTCGATTCTCGATCGTATGCCGGGCGATGCATGGCAGAAGTTCGCCAACCTGCGTGCTTACTACGGCTGGATGTGGGGCTTCCCCGGCAAGAAACTGCTGTTTATGGGCAACGAATTTGCCCAGGGTCGCGAGTGGAACCACGATGTCAGCCTCGACTGGCATCTGCTGGAAGGGGACGACAACTGGCACCACGGCGTTCACCGTCTGGTGCGCGATCTCAACCACACCTATCAGTACTACACGCCGCTGCATCAGCTCGACTTCGATCCGGCAGGCTTTGAGTGGCTGGTGGTAAACGATGCGGAACACTCCGTCTTCGCCTTTGTCCGTCGTGACCGTGAAGGCAACGAAGTGATCGTGGTCAGTAACTTTACGCCGGTGCCGCGTCCGGGCTATCGCTTTGGCGTTAACCAGCCTGGCTACTGGCGTGAAGTGCTGAATACCGATCAGCATGAGTATCACGGCAGCGACGTACGCAACCATCGTGTGCATACCGATGAGCAGGAGAGCCACGGGCGACCGCAGTCGCTGAGTCTCAATCTGCCGCCGCTGGCAACGGTATGGCTGGTGCGGGAGGCTGAATGACCATCACTGCCGGAGATCCCGAACCGCTGGGTGCCAGTTACGATGGCAAAGGCGTTAACTTCACCCTGTTCTCACAGCATGCCGGGCGCGTAGAGCTCTGCCTGTTTGATGAGCAGGGCGCAGAACAGCGTCTTGACCTGCCTGGCCGCAGCGGGGATATCTGGCATGGTTATGTTCCGGCGTTGAAGCCAGGACAGCGCTACGGCTACCGGGTGCATGGTCCCTGGGCCCCGCAGCAGGGACACCGTTTTAATCCGGCGAAGCTGTTGGTTGATCCCTGCGCCCGCGCGGTTGAGGGCGATGTACCGGATGACCCGCTGTTTCATGGCGGCGAGGCGCAGCCCGATCCGCATGACAACGCGGCGATTGCGCCGAAGTCACGGGTAGTCGCGGAGGATTTTGACTGGCAGGACGACGTCGCACCGGGTATTCCCTGGGGTAACACGGTGATTTACGAAGCCCACGTGCGCGGCCTGACGCAGCAGCATCCGGAAATTCCGGAAACGCTGCGCGGGACTTACGCGGCGCTCGGTCATCCTGTTATGGTGAATTACCTGCGCAGTCTGGGGATTACTACCCTTGAGCTGCTGCCGGTGGCGCACTTCGCCAGCGAGCCGCGACTGCTGCAGCTCGGTCTCAGCAACTACTGGGGCTATAACCCCTTTGCGCTCTGGGCGGTGGATCCCCGTTACGCCTCCGGTCAGCCGGACGTGACGCCGTTGCAGGAGTTTCAGCAGGCGGTCAAAAACCTGCACGCCGCAGGTATCGAAGTGCTGCTGGATGTGGTGTTCAACCACACCGCTGAACTGGATGAGATTGGCCCGACAATCTCCATGCGCGGCATCGACAACGCCAGCTACTACTGGCTCGATGAGCAGGGCGATTATCAGAACTGGACCGGCTGCGGCAACACGCTGAATATCCATCATCCGCAGGTGATGACGTGGGCTTTAGAGGCGCTGCGCTACTGGGTGCGGGTCTGCCACGTCGACGGCTTCCGCTTTGACCTCGCGCCGGTGCTGGGCCGCACACCGGATTACCAGCGTGATGCGCCATTTTTTGCGGCGATACGCGCCTGTCCGCTGCTCTCTCAGGTCAAGCTGATTGCTGAACCCTGGGATATCGGCCCTGACGGCTATCAGGTTGGTCGTTTTCCGCCGCCGTTTGCCGAATGGAACGATCAGTTTCGCGACACCGCGCGACGTTACTGGCTGCACGGCGACATAAGCAACGGCGAGTTCGTCCGCCGCTTTGCCGCCTCCAGCGATCTCTACCAGCATGATGACCGGTCGCCACACGCCACGGTTAACCTGATCACCGCCCACGACGGCTTTACGCTGTGGGATGTGGTGAGCTTCGAACGTAAACACAACGAAGCGAACGGGGAAGATAACCGTGATGGTCACGGCGATAACTACAGCCACAACCACGGCAAAGAGGGGCTGAACGTCAGCTTCGACGTGATTGAACGTCGCCGTCGCAGCGTGCGGGCACTGCTGACGACGCTGCTGCTGTCACAGGGCACGCCGATGCTGCTGGCAGGCGATGAGCGCGGCCACACCCAGCGCGGCAATAACAACGCTTACTGTCAGGACAACGCTCTGAGCTGGCTTGACTGGCAGGCGGATGAGAAGGGATTAGTCGGATTCACCGCTGCACTGATCGAGCTGCGCCAGCGCATTCCGGCGCTGACCGCAGATCGCTGGTGGCAGGACGGTGACGGCAATGTGCAGTGGCTCAATGCCGGTGGCCAGCCACTGCAACACGATGAATGGGCACAGGGGATGCACAGATTGCAGATCCTGCTGTCCGGCCGCTGGTTAATAACAATAAACGCCACGGATACGGTGAATGACATCGTGTTACCAGACGGAGAATGGCGCGCCCTTCCTCCTTTCGCCGGGGACGACAACCCCATCCTGCTAACTGTCTGGCATGGTCCCGCACACGGTGTGTGCGTGTTCCAAAAGCAATCATAAGGAGTCAGACATGGTTAAGTTAGATAGAACAGATCACCTGATGCTGGCCCGCCAGCTCCCTACACAGACGGTTGCTCTGATCCTCGCCGGCGGACGCGGCACGCGCCTGGTCGATTTAACGGCCAAACGTGCCAAACCGGCGGTGCATTTCGGCGGCAAGTTCCGCATTATCGACTTTGCCCTCTCCAACTGCGTCAACTCCGGTATCCGACGGATTGGCGTGATTACTCAGTATCAGTCTCATACCCTGACTCAGCACATCCAGCGTGGCTGGTCGATCTTCAATGAAGAGATGAATGAGTTTGTCGATTTGCTGCCAGCGCAGCAGCGATTTTCGACCGAACAGTGGTATCGCGGGACGGCCGATGCCGTGACGCAAAACCTTGATGTAATTCGCCGCTATCAGGCGCAGTACATCGTGATCCTTGCCGGGGACCACATTTATAAGATGGATTATTCACGCATGCTGCTGGATCACGTGGTCAACGAGGCGAAATGTACCATCGCCTGTTTACCGGTGCCGGTGCATGAAGCCACTGCGTTTGGCGTGATGGCGGTGGACGAAGAGAACATGGTGATCGACTTCGTGGAGAAACCCGCGAAACCGCCCACCATGCCGGGTGATGACACTCAGGCGCTCGCCAGCATGGGGATCTACGTTTTCAACGCAGACTATCTCTATGAACTGCTGGAAGAGGATCTGCAGACGCCAGGCTCTAACCACGACTTCGGCAAAGATATCCTGCCGAAAATCGTGGCAAGCGGCGAAGGCTATGCGCACTCCTTTGCGCTCTCCTGCGTACAGAACGATGACAATGCGCCGCCTTACTGGCGCGACGTCGGGACGCTGGAAGCCTACTGGCGCGCCAATCTCGACCTGGCATCGGTGATGCCTGAACTCGATATGTATGACGTCACCTGGCCGATTCGTACCCACATGGAGCCGCTGCCGCCGGCCAAATTTGTTCAGGATCGTTCCGGCAGTCACGGGATGACTATGAACTCGCTGGTCTCGGGGGGCTGCATCATCTCCGGTTCAGTGGTTGTCAATTCGGTGCTGTTCCCGCGGGTACGCGTTAACTCTTTTTGCAATATAGATTCAACTGTACTGCTGCCTGATGTGGTAGTGGGCCGATCGTGTCGTCTGCGTCGCTGCGTCATTGATCGTGCCTGCGAGTTACCGGAAGGCATGGTCATTGGCGAAAACCCGGATGAAGACAGTCGCCGGTTTCACCGTTCGGATGAAGGCATCGTACTGGTAACCCGCGCCATGCTGGCCAGGCTGGCCAAAGCGGGGCTGTAAGCGATAAGCGAAACTTACGCAATCGGCACGCGGAGCGTGTCGGATAACTTAATGAGGTCGAGGATGCAGGTTTTACATGTCTGTTCGGAACTTTTCCCGCTGCTAAAAACGGGCGGACTGGCTGATGTAGTCGGGGCATTACCTCAGGCACAAATTGCGGGCGGCACGGATACGCGGGTACTACTGCCCGCTTTTCCCGCATTGCGCAAAGGCATACCTGATCTCCAGGTCGTGACAGAGCGAGAAACATTTGCCGGTCATGTACGTCTGCTATTTGGTGAATTTAACGGTGTGGGCATCTACTTGATTGATGCTCCCGGCCTCTACGATCGTCCGGGTAGTCCCTACCATGACGAATCGCAGTTTGCGTATGTCGACAACTATCTGCGCTTTGCGCTGCTGGGTTGGGTCGGCTGTGAACTGGCGTGCGGCATGGACGCGATGTGGCGTCCCGATATTGTGCATGCCCATGACTGGCACGCAGGCCTGACCTGCGCCTATCTGGAAGCGCGTGGTCGTCCGGCTAAATCGGTCTTCACCGTGCACAACCTGGCGTATCAGGGGCTGTTCATGGCGCACCACATGGAAGAGATTGGCCTGCCATGGTCGTTCTTTAACATGCACGGGCTGGAGTTCTTCGGTCAGATCTCCTTCCTGAAAGCGGGACTTTTTTACGCCGACCATATCACGGCGGTCAGCCCGACTTACGCCCATGAAATTACTTCTGCCGAATATGCTTACGGCATGGAAACCCTGCTGGCACAGCGGATGCGTGAAGGCCGTCTCAGCGGCATTCTCAACGGCGTTGATCCCTCTATCTGGGATCCGGCGCACGATCTGCTGCTCAGCGCGCGTTATAACCGCGACACGCTGGAAGCAAAAGCGGAGAACAAACGTCAGCTGCAGGTGGCGATGGGACTGAAGGTGGATGATAAAGCGCCGGTGTTCTGCGTGATCAGCCGTCTGACCAAACAGAAAGGGCTGGACCTGGTGCTGGAGGCGCTGCCCGGCTTGCTGGCGCAGGGCGGTCAACTGGTGCTGCTGGGCCAGGGCGATGCTGAACTGCAGCAGGGCTTCCTGGCGGCGGCGGCAGAGCATCCGGGCAGCGTCGGCGTGCAGATCGGCTATCACGAAGCGTTCTCACACCGCATTGTCGGCGGCGCGGACGTGATTGTGGTGCCGAGTCGCTTTGAGCCCTGCGGTCTGACACAAC
This sequence comes from Pantoea sp. JV6, assembly GCF_025910055.1. Taxonomy (NCBI): domain Bacteria; kingdom Pseudomonadati; phylum Pseudomonadota; class Gammaproteobacteria; order Enterobacterales; family Erwiniaceae; genus Pantoea; species Pantoea sp. JV6. The sequence goes on from NZ_JAPCIM010000020.1 coordinate 154,393, forward strand.
TTTATGGCCTCAAGTATGGTACGTTGCCGTTAGTGCGCCGCACCGGCGGGCTGGCCGATACCGTGAATGACAGCTCACTGGAGAATCTGGCCGACGGCATCGCCAGTGGATTCAGTTTTGAAGATGCCAACGCCTGGTCACTGCTTCGTGCTATCCGGCGCGCGTTTGTGTTGTGGTCCCGTCCTTCGCTCTGGCGCTATGTTCAGCGCCAGGCAATGGCGATGGACTTTAGCTGGCAGGTGGCAGCACAAGCCTACCGTGATCTCTACCAACGTTTGATGTAACGGATTGGGAAAACTGGATATGAATGCACCTTTCACTTACGCCTCACCAACGTTGACGGTTGATGCCTTAAAGCATTCGATTGCCTATAAATTGATGTTTACCATCGGCAAAGATCCCTCTATCGCCAATAAGCATGAGTGGCTTAACGCCTCGCTGCTGGCGGTGCGCGACCGGATGGTGGAGCGCTGGCTGCGTTCCAGCCGTGCTCAGCTTTCTCAGGATGTCCGGCAGGTCTATTACCTGTCGATGGAGTTCCTGATGGGCCGCACGCTGGGCAATGCGCTGCTGGCGATGGGGATTTATGACGATCTCAACCAGGCGCTGGATGAGATGGGTCTGGATCTGGCCGAGCTGATGGAAGAGGAGAACGATCCGGGGCTGGGCAACGGTGGTCTGGGTCGCCTGGCAGCCTGTTTCCTCGACTCGCTGGCGACGCTGGGCATGCCGGGCCGTGGCTATGGCATCCGGTATGACTACGGCATGTTCAAACAGAACATTGTGGAAGGTGAGCAGAAAGAGTCGCCGGATTACTGGCTTGAATATGGTAATCCGTGGGAATTCCAGCGTTTCAATACCCGTTACAAAGTGCGCTTTGGTGGCCGGGTTCAGCACGAAGGCGCGAAAGTGCGCTGGCTGGAGACCGAAGAGATCCTGGCGATGGCCTATGACCAGATCATTCCGGGCTTTGACACCGACGCTACCAACACCTTACGGCTGTGGGGCGCGCAGGCCAGCAACGAAATCAACCTCGGCAAGTTCAACCAGGGCGACTACTTTGCGGCGGTGGAAGATAAAAACCACTCCGAGAACGTGTCGCGCGTGCTCTATCCGGATGACTCGACCTACTCAGGCCGTGAACTGCGCCTGCGTCAGGAATATTTCCTGGTCTCCGCGACGGTGCAGGACATTCTGAATCGTCACTGGCGGATGCATCAGACCTGGGACAACCTGGCGGATAAAATCGCTATTCACCTGAATGATACCCATCCGGTGCTGGCGATCCCCGAACTGATGCGTCTGCTGATCGACGATCATAAATTCAGCTGGGACAACGCTTTTGACGTCTGCTGTCAGGTCTTCTCCTACACCAACCATACGCTGATGACCGAAGCGCTGGAAACCTGGCCGGTCGATATGATCGGCAAGATCCTGCCGCGTCACCTCAGCATTATTTTTGAAATTAACGACTTCTTCCTTAAGACCATTCAGGATCACTATCCCGATGACCTGGATCTGCTGTCGCGCATTTCGATCATCGACGAAAACGATGGCCGCCGGATACGCATGGGCTGGCTGGCGGTGGTGGTCAGCCACAAAGTAAACGGCGTTTCGGAGCTGCACTCCAACCTGATGGTACAGTCGCTGTTTGCCGATTTCTCCCGCCTGTTCCCTGGTCGCTTCTGTAACAAAACCAATGGCGTCACTCCGCGTCGCTGGCTGGCGCTGGCGAACCCGGCGCTGTCAGAGGTGCTGGATGAGGAGATTGGCCGCAACTGGCGCACCGATCTCAGCCAGCTGGGCGAGCTGAAGGCGCAGATCGACTATCCGGCGTTTATTGAAAAAGTGGCGGTCGCCAAGTATCAGAACAAGCGTCGGCTGGCCGACTGGGTGGCGAAGAATCTGGACGTGGTGCTCGACCCGAACGCGCTGTTTGATGTGCAGATCAAGCGCATTCACGAGTACAAACGCCAGTTGCTCAACGTGCTGCATGTGATCACCCGATACAACCGTATCAAGGCCGATCCGCAGGCGGATTGGGTGCCACGCGTCAATATCTTTGCCGGTAAAGCGGCGTCGGCCTATTACGTTGCCAAGCACATCATTCATCTGATCAACGATGTCGCCAATGTGATCAACAACGATCCGCAGGTGAAGAACAAACTGAAGGTGGTCTTCATCCCGAACTACAGCGTGAGCCTGGCGCAGATCATTATTCCGGCGGCCGATCTCTCTGAGCAGATCTCTACCGCAGGGACAGAGGCGTCCGGCACCAGTAATATGAAGTTTGCGCTGAATGGCGCGCTGACCATCGGAACGCTGGATGGGGCCAACGTTGAAATGCTGGATCACGTCGGTGAAGAGAACATCTTCATTTTCGGTAATACCACGCCGCAGGTCGAAGCCCTGCGTAAAGGGGGCTATAACCCGCGTGACTATTATGAAAAGGATGAAGAGCTGCATCAGGTGCTGACTCAGATTGCTTCCGGTCTGTTCAGTCCGCAGGATCCGGGCCGCTACCGCAATCTGTTCGATTCACTGGTCAACTTCGGCGATCACTACCAGTTGCTGGCGGATTATCGCAGCTATGTGGATACCCAGGATAAAGTGGATGCGCTCTACCGTAAACCGGATGAGTGGCAACGCCGCGCGGCTAAAAACATCGCCGGAATGGGCTACTTCTCGTCGGACCGTACGATTCAGGAGTACGCTGATGAGATCTGGAATATCTCGCCAGTAAGGTTGTAAGGCGCGTGCAGTCAGGTTTCTGACTTTCTTTGCGGCCGAGGGATCGGCCGCACTCTCCTGTGCTCTCTTTGCTCACCGTCTATCCCGCTCCTCTTTCAGCAGGTTCAGCCTCTTATCGCCTCTGCGTCCGTAAGTGCCTCTTGTGCGAGCCAGATCATTACACCCTGGCTGAGAATCGCTACTATGCGGGAAAGCAAAATGACCCTACAGGCAACAGCAGCAATGAGTGACAACATCAACCAGGAAATTACCTTCCGTAAACTCAGCGTCTTCATGATGTTTATGAGCAAGGGCAATATCGCCCGTACGGCGGAAGCGCTGGCGCTGAGCAGCGTCAGCGTGCATCGCGCACTGCATACGCTGGAAGAGGGCATCGACTGCCCGCTGTTTATCCACAAGGGCCGCAACCTGGTGCCGCTACCTGCCGCCTGGACGCTGCTGGACTACTGTCGCGATGTGACCACCCTGATGGGCAAAGGCATTGAAGAGGCGCGCAAAGTCGCAGGCATCGGCGGAGGGCGTCTGCGACTTGGCACGCTCTACTCCCTGACGCTGGAGACCATTCCCCGGCTGATCATGGGCATGAAGCTGCGTCGGCCCACGCTGGAGCTCGATCTGACCATGGGTTCCAATCAAATGCTGCTGAATATGCTGGAAGATGACGCGCTGGATGCGATTCTGATCGCCACCGATGACGGCGAACTCAGCGACGCGCATTTTGATGTGATTCCGCTGTTTGAGGACAGGATCTTTCTGGCCACACCGGCCGGTGAGACGCGGGACGGAGCTGGTCCGGTGGATCTGCGTGATTATGCCGACCGTGATTTTGTCTCGCTGGCTGAGGGGTTTGCCACCTATGCCGGTTCGCAGGAGGCATTTCAGATAGCCGGATTTGAACCGCGCATGGTCACCCAGGTGAATGACATCTTCTCGATGATAAGCCTGGTGCAGGCGGGCGTCGGCCTGGCACTGATCCCGGGACGGATGAAGAAGGTGTATGAAAACAACATTCAGCTGCTGACGCTCGCTGAGCCTTACCAGATGCGTCAGCAGATCTCGATTGTCTACTCACATCGCCGCGAACGGGATAATGACCTGCTGGCACTGGCGGCAGAAGGGCGGATGTACGCCCGCAGCCTTACTGACTTAGCCGTTTAACCAGATGGAGTGCAACCTCAACGCTGTTGCGCTCCAGACAAATCGCGTCGCCCTGCCAGCCCGCCTGAAGCGTCAGGCCGGTCAGCACATTGCCAGGCGGCATCTCAATCGCCAGTCGGGCATCGCGCTGATTGGCTGAAACCATCGCATCATTCCACTGCACCGTACGCGCCATATTAAAGGCAAGATCGTCGGCAATCTTCTCCGGCTCCCAAATCACGCGTCCGGTTGAACCGCTGAGGTAAGCGCAATGGGGACGGGAAAGGCTGACGGACCCGAACGCGCGCGCCAGTTCTGCGGCGGGCTTATCCAGCAGCGCGCAGTGCGACGGCACGCTCACCGCGAGTTTAATCGCTTTGCTGGCACCGGCATCCAGCGCTTTCTGCGCGACTACCGCCATATCCTCGTCGCGGCCAGCAATCACAATCTGCGTTTCCGCATTCAGGTTGGCGATATAGGTGTTGCTGCCGGGCAGCAGTTTCTCCAGACGACTCAGCGTCAGGCCGGTGATGGCGGTCAGGCCATATCCCTCCGGATAAGCCTGCTCCATCAGATCGCCGCGCAGCGCCACCAGCCGCAGAGCATCACTGAAATCCAGCGCGCCGGAAATCACCGCAGCAGGAAACGCGCCAATCGACAGACCGCTGACGATATCGGGTTTCACCCCACGGCGAATCAGCTCGCGCGCCCAGGCGACACCGCAAATCAGCAGACTGAGCTGCACGGCGCGCGTGTGGCGCAGTGCATCGGCACTGTCGAGCTGGTCAGTCTCGTCGCCCAGAACTGCACGCACGCTGTTTAACAGGGCGTCGCCGTCGGGAAGGTGCTGTAACATCCCGGCACGCTGAGTGCCCTGGCCGGGAAAGGTAAAGAGTATTTTCATTGTAGCTCCCTGCTCCAGGGTGAAGCGGTCAGTATCGGCCCGGTAACGGTTTTAACCAGCGCGCGGCCTTCACGCAGCCATTCGCTGAGGGCAAACGCGCCGGACGGCGTTTCTATCTGCGTATCGACCCGACAGGCCAGCGTGTCGGTTTGCGCCTGCCAGCGTTGCAGCGCATCGCGCGCCAGCGGCTCTGGCGCGCGAATAACTAAATCAAGATCGCTGGCGGCATGCAGCGTGGGTTGCTGAGTTGCCAGTGCGTAACCGGTACTGCCGGTAATGCCCCAGCGCCACGGCCAGTCGTGCTCACTGAGGGCAATCGCCGCGCCGACCGGCGCATAAGCGGTGAACGGCGAGGCAAGCAACTGCGCACGCGCCGCCAGCATCTCCGGCGTGACAACGCGAACGATATCCGCTGCATTGACCCATCCGGCGGCGCGCTGTTCGCGGCGCTCGCCGCGCACACCCACCGGTATCAGCCCGGTTTTGCTCCGGTCGCGCCGCACCACGACCGGAAGGCCGGGATGCCAGAACTGACTGACCCAGCTCTCACTGATGGCGGCTAAGGCGTTGCCGTCTCGCAGCCAGAGCAGATCGTGGGGGCGCGGTACAGAGCTCATATTACATTCCTGATGTCAGCGTAATGAACAGCGGTAATGACAAAATACAGAGAATAGAGCTGAGCAGCAGCACAGCCTCTGCATCCGGCGACTGCACGCCAAAGCGGTTGCCAAACACCACCCCGAAGAAACCGGCGGAGAGCGCAATCATCAGAATGGCGGTAATTGCCACCGGACCGCTGAGACCCAATGCCAGCACCAGACCCCAGGCGATAAAGGGCTGAATCAGCAGTTTAGTTACCGTGCCGACGCCCACCACCGCGTTGAGTTTCAGTTTGCGTGCCGACAGGATGACACCGGTCAGGAAGAGTGCAGCGGCGGTGGCAGCCAGACCCAGCGGTTTGATGGCGGCCAGCACCAGATCAGGCATTTTAACGCCCAGCGCTGATAACACCACGCCAATCAACGGTCCCAGTACGATCGGTTTTTTCACTGAACGCCACATCAGAATCGGCAGCATGGTCAGGGTTGAACCGTGTTCGGTGCCGTCGGCAAACGCTTTTTCACGTTCCAGAATCAGCAGGCAAAGCGGTGTAAGCAGCACTGAACCACAGGCGATGGAGACCGCTACCGAGAGCGAGGTGGCGCCATTTTCACCCAGTACGCTGGCCAGAATGGGCAGGCCCAGCGCGGCGTAATTTGGCAGCGCCACAGTCAGTGTCAGCACAGCCGCATCCTGCGGTGACTTTTTGAAAACTTTTGTAGCCGCGAAATAGACAGCCCCATAGGTAATCCACATTGCGCCGGTAATAACCACAATCAGCGGCCATTGCGCCACGATGCCCGGCCAGGGCGTTTGTACCGTGGCACTGAACAGCGCGGCGGGCAGCGCAAAATCCATGACGAAAATATTCAGCAGAGAGACGTCTTTGTTGTTGACCATTCCGGCCTTACCGGCCCAGAAACCCAGAAGCATGATGACAAAAATCGGAGCAAGGGCATGAACAATTATATAAATCATAAATCACCTGTATTTAAGAAAGAATTTTCTGTTAACAGCGATGTTTATAATTCTGAACACGGCCACTGCCCCGGGGCGCACTTAGCAATGCGCCCCGTCAGACCGGTTTCGGCAGGTTTATTTTTTTATTTAATTACCAGGTTGCGCGCATCCGCTCGCGAACCAGGGAGGAGCTGTGGCGATTGGATGCGCCCAGCCGGTTTTTCAGGCTCGGATCCTGACGCGCATCGCTAATGGCTTTCTGCAACGCGATCTCGACCATCGCCACATCGGCGTCAGAAGGCGCATCGGGATTGGCCACGTTCAGCAGATCGGAGAGCAGACCCAGCGTGGCGAAGTTATTCACGTCATAGGCCATCGGCGGAATGGTCGCCGCCAGTTTCTCCAGCGCCTCCACCGAACGCAGCGTGATACGTGCGGCGGACTCTTTACCCATGGCGTGCACCAGCACACCCTGATCGTTGAGCGCAATCAGGCGGTTGGCCTGATAACCGTGCGCCAGGAAGGCGCCAGACATCGCTTTGCCAACAATCAGCCCAATCACCGGATGACCCGCAAGGCGTGCTTTGGCATAAGCGCCTGCAGCCCCGGCCAGCGCCTGATGAATACCGAACGCCTCTTCGCGACGGCCATAGGCCTGACTCGGTACGTCGATCACCGCCACAATCGGGCGTTTTACGTCGCTGTTCTTGTCCTCTTCCAGCGTTTCATTCACCACTTTCGCCAGCGTCCAGCCTTCCAGCAGACCGACTTCGCCCCTCGCGGCACGCGGATAGTGGTTTTGTGCATCGGGCACCACGGCGATAAAGCGCACGCTTTCACCATTAAGTTCACCGTCCGCCACCTGGACAGAGGCACACAGGCCGCTGAGGCGCTGCGCATCAGGTGCAAGTTTTTCCAGCCAGATTGCACCGCGGCTGTTTGTCTGGGTCATTATTTATCCTCCCGGGCGAAAAGCTGTTTAATCTGCGCCGTGTCCGCCTGCTGACGGGTGTCGAACTGCGTCAGACGTGGCAGGAAATCGGCATATTTATCGCTGCGGTGCTGCGCCGGAACGCCTTTAGCGATGAAGTCATTCATCGCACTCTTAACCGCATTGACGCCATCACCAACCAGCGCATCGACCAGGCCGCTGGCGTAGCGGATTTCACCGCCAGTCATGCTCCAGATAAACGGGCGATCGCGCGAGTCATACTCTTCAATGCCCGCTTCCTGCTCAATCACCTGCGGACCGTTCAGCCCCAGGCGCGCTTCACGCGTCACAATCAGGTAGCTGCACAGCGCAGCGGCGATGGACATCCCGCCAAAGCAGCCGACGGTACCGGCAATAATGCCGATAACCGGGGTATAGCGGCGCAGATCGACAATCGCGGCATGAATATCGGCAATCGCCGCCAGCCCCAGATTGGCTTCCTGTAAACGCACGCCGCCGGTTTCCAGGCAGAGCACCGCCTGAGTGGGTATTCCATTGCGGTTGTCTTCGGCTGCCAGTTCCAGCGCCGCCGCCATTTTGGCACCGGAGACTTCGCCCATGCTGCCACCCTGGAAGGTGCCTTCAATGGCGATAACGACCGCAGGCTGACCGTTCAGCGTGCCGCGTGCCACCACCATGCCGTCATCTGACTGCGGCACCACACCCTGCGGGGCCAGCCACGGCGACATGATGCCTTCGAAAGGATCCAGCAGTTCGCGATAGCTGCCGTCGTCCAGCAGTGCACGGGCGCGCTCACGGGCGCGTAATTCAATAAAACTGGCATCGTTACGCATGGCTCACCTCCTCAAAAACCTGTTCAATACGGATACGCGCTACGCCGGGTGTCGCGCCGAAATCGTGAATAATCAGCTTTCCGGCGGGCAGACCGTTGGTTAAATTCAGGCGGTCAAACAGCGCCTTCCAGCGGGCGTCGCTGTTATCCAGTGAGGTGGTGATATCAATGCTAAGCGTTTGTCCTTCAGTTGCGGTGTACAGCACTTCCATATCACCGGAACCAACGACCCCTGCCAGAGCTTTACCGCTGAGTGAGCGGTTAGCAGGTAAAGATAATGTGATGTGTTCCATAATGGCCTCTAGAAATAAGAATGTTCAGGGGAACAGACCCGATCAATGAACAGCGTCGCGGCCAGCAAATCGGCGGCCCCGCCAGGCGAAGCGTTGAGTGACAGCATGCGCTGGTCGAGCTGCGCCAGCGCCTTCTGGCCGCCTGCTGTGCGACAGCCGCCAGACAGCAGCACGGCGCGTGCTCCCTGCTGCATCGCTTTCAGTCCGGTCATACCGGCCCGTGACAGCACGCAGGTATCGCTGAGCGAGGTCATGATCGCCATCAGCGCATCAAGGCGGGCTTCACTTTCACTGGCACCCGTTGCACGACTTGTCAGCAGCTGCGGCAGCGCCAGCTTCATTACGTGAGGAAACGCCTGTTGCGCCTCTTCGCGTGCGCCGGGCACCTGATAGCGATGCGTCGCTTTTAACCCTTTGCTGAACAGTTTTGGCGCGGCGCGGTCGGGCAGGCTGGCCAGCGCGGCTGCGGTGCGGGTCAGCTGGTCGGCACTGGCCGCGCCACCGTGCATGGCTGCAGCACTGACCAGCAGTCCCAGCGCCCAGATCGCACCCCGATGGGTGTTGACGCCGCCGGTTGCCGCCATCATCTGCTGTTCACCGTCACGGCCCAGCCGACCCACCGTTTCACGCAGGGCAATATCAGCAGGACGCAGCCAGCTGTGACGGGCCAGCGCCAGAAAGGTCGGCACAAGGCTGTGAGCGGAACGCTCCATCAGCGCCAGCGTCAGATCCTGATGCGCGCCGTTCCCCCGACTGTCTACCAGACCCGGCTTGGGGCTTAGCCGCGCTTCATCGGTCAGACAATCGCGCGCAATCGTCGCCAGCTGGCTGGCCTGCGCCTCGGTTTGAGTCTGCGACAGAAGTTTCATTACCAGCTCCGGAATTTTGCCGGTGGGTTATAAAGACCACCCGACCATTCCACCAGGTCAGAGACGCTGCTGGCGGCGAGCAGTGAGCGGGTCGCATCTGAACGACGAATGCCCATATCTTCCGGATAGACCACTTTGCCGCTTTTACGCAGGGCCGCCACGCGCGCCGCATCGACGCCAAGGCCGATATCGGTGATGCCGGCTACCGCAGCGACCATCGCACGGCGCTCTTCAAGGCTTTCCGCGCGATAGAGATAGGCAATACCCTCTTCGGTCAGCACGTGGGTGACGTCATCGCCATAGATCATCACGGGTGCCAGCGGCATACCGGTCGATTTCGCCACTTCAACGGCATCAAGCGTTTCAACAAAGGTCGGTTTGGCACCGGCCTGGAAGGTTTCCACCATCTGAACCACCAGTTTTTTACCGCGCTGCATCGGGTCCGGTTCGGTGATCATATTGAGCCATGCAGGCGTGGCATGACGTCGGCCGTGCGGATCGTGGCCCATGTTAGGCGCACCGCCGAAACCGGAAAGGCGACCGCGGGTCACGGTTGAGGAGTTTGCCAGGCCATCGACCTGCAGGGTGGCACCGATAAACATATCCACCGCATACTGACCTGCCAGCTGACAGAAGGCGCGGTTAGAGCGCATAGAGCCGTCGCTGCCGGTGAAGAAGATATCGGGACGGGCGCGAATGTACTCTTCCATGCCCAGTTCGCCACCGAAGCAGTGCACGCTTTCAACCCAGCCGCTCTCAATCGCCGGGATCAGCGTCGGATGCGGGTTAAGGGTCCAGTGCTTACAGATTTTGCCTTTCAGGCCGAGTTGTTCGCCGTAGGTAGGCAGCAGCAGTTCGATCGCGGCGGTGTTAAAACCGATACCGTGGTTAAGTGACTGCACCTGATGTTCGGCGTAAATGCCTTTAATCGCCATCATCGCCATCAGGATATGTTCCTGTTTAATCAGGCGCGGATCGCGGGTAAACAGCGGTTCGATAAAGAAAGGTTTATCGGCTACGACGATGTAATCGATCCAGGAGCCGGGAATATCGACGCGGGGCAGGTCGGTCTCGTCATCGACCAGCTCATTTACCTGGGCAATCACGATACCGTCACGGAACGCGGCGGCTTCCACCAGGGCAGGCGTATCTTCAGTACTCGGGCCGGTGTAAAGGTTGCCTTTGCGGTCAGCTTTATAACCGGCAATCAGCGCGACGTTTGGACTCAGATCGACATAAAGGCGGGAATAGAGTTCGATATAGGTGTGGATTGCGCCTATTTCCAGCTGACCATCTTCTAACAACTGAGAAATACGCAGACTTTGCGGACCGGAAAAAGAGAAGTCGAGTTTACGCGCAATGCCTTTTTCGAAAATATCCAGATGCTCACTGCGACCCACGCTCGGCATAATCATATGCAGGTCGTGTACTATCGCCGGATTAACCTCAGCCAGGGTACGTGATAAAAAATCGGCCTGCTTCTGGTTATTCCCTTCCAGTACCACCCGGTCGCCCGGTGCAATCAGTTTTTCAAATGCTTCTACAGCTCTTTCAGTAGGAATGACTTTGCCATCAACAGGGAAGGATGCCAGACGACGCGCTTTTTCACTGCGGCGTGTGTTCCATTCCCGGGCAGGCGTTTGGCCTGTGTTCATTTCAACCTCCTGATTAAAATAACGGTTGTTTCGTTTTTTACTGAGGAAAGTTTGTGCTTTCTGATGACGTCGTTCAATTAAGCAAAAAGCCTGAACGTTATATTTACAGTAACAATAGGATGTGAACGTTTTGATATGCGAAGCAGAAAGAGTTGAGTTTAGGCGCTGACCAAAAATGTGATCGCATAAACGGATTTCTGTATAAAAAATGGTTTGAGCCTGGCATTTTTAATAAAAAGTTCGTCGTACAAAAATAAACTCTGCTACACGCTGAAAAGCGCAACCTGTCGGATCAGCACCCGGATTCACCGACCCGCTATCGCAGACATAAAAAAAGCAGGCCGAAGCCTGCTTTCTGATTCTTTAGTTAGTTACTGTCCGTTTATGATGCCAGCGACAGGGCGGGTTTAGCTTTCGCTGCCAGCCACTCGGTGACTCGCGCCTGCTGCTCTTTGGTCAGCCACATGCCCTGTTTGGTACGACGCCAGATAGCATCATCCAGCTCACGAACCCACTCATGCTGCACCAGGTAGCGTAATTCTGCTTCGTAAAACTCGTGACCGAAGTTCTCGCCCAGATCGTCCAGGCTTTTCGCGCCAGCCAGCAGGGTTTCAGTGCTGCTGCCGTAGGTGCGCGAGAAGTGGCGCGCCATATTTTCACTGATAAATGGATAGCGACGACGCAGGCTGGCCGCATAATCTTCACGGGTGCCGGAGATATTTCCGCCTGGCAACACGCAGTTCTTCGTCCATGCCGGGCCCGCGTTCGGGTAGTACTTCGCCAGTTTCTCCAGCGCATGTTCTGCCAGCTTACGGTAGGTGGTCAGCTTGCCGCCAAATACCGACAGCAGCGGAGCCTGACCATTATCGTCGCGCACATCCAGGGTGTAATCACGGGTGATCGCCTGTGGCGAATCGGATTCGTCATCACACAGCGGACGGACACCGGAATAGGACCAGACGATATCGTCAGCGGTCAGCTGCTTTTTAAAGTGTCCGTTGAACACTTTCAGCAGATAGTCGGTCTCGCTGTCATCAATATTGACGTTTTTCGGATCGCCTTTGTACTCGACGTCGGTGGTACCGATTATAGAGAACTCATCCATCCACGGGATGACAAATACGATGCGGTTATCTTCGTTCTGCAGAATGTAAGCCTGCTTTTCGGTATGGACGCGTGGCACCACAATGTGGCTGCCCTTGATCAGGCGAATACCGTAAGGTGATTTCAGCTTCAGACTGTCGTCGAACAGCTGTTTGACCCACGGGCCGGCAGCATTGACCAGGCCTTTCGCCTGCCAGGTAAAGGTTTTACCGCTGTCGACATCTTCCGCTTCGACCTTCCACAGGCCGCCTTCACGCCAGGCACGGGTCACGCGGGTGCGGGTACGGACTTCGCCGCCACGCTTCACGACTTCCTGTGCGTTCAGTACCACCATGCGGGCATCATCGACCCAGCAGTCAGAATATTCGAATCCGCGCGTAATTTCCGGCTTCAGGGCCGAATCCGCGCCAAATCGCAAACTTTTACTGCCTGGCAGACTGGTACGCTTGCCAAGATGGTCATACATAAACAGGCCGGTACGGATCATCCACGCCGGACGCAGATGCGGACGGTGCGGCAGACGGAAGCGCATCGGGAACGCCAGATGCGGAGCCATTTTCAGCAGCACTTCACGCTCGGCCAGTGCTTCACTGACCAGACGGAATTCGTAATGTTCAAGGTAGCGCAAGCCGCCGTGAATCAGTTTTGAACTGGCAGAGGAGGTCGCGCAAGCCAAATCCCGCGCCTCCAGCATTAACACCGACAGTCCGCGTCCTGCAGCGTCTGCTGCAATGCCGGCACCGTTGATGCCGCCGCCGATCACGATCAGGTCTTTGGTTTCCACGTCATCTCCTCCGATGTTCGGAATAGTTCACTAATGTTCGTTTTCGAGCATAATCATAATCGCAAACCAACATTGACGCCAGCTTTTAACCAGGTAAAAACATTTTTGCGTGATATAGCTAACATTCTGCCCACCAAAAAAACCGATAGCCGTAACGATTGTCAGGTTATTGGCGTGGATTCTCGGGTTACACTACGCGCTATTGTGACGCTGTTATGAGAGATCCCATGGAAACGTTCGAATGTATTGATGTGCAGCAGGCGCAGGCGCGTCTGGCGCAGGGTGCGCTGCTGGTAGATATCCGCGATCCGCAAAGTTATGCCCTGGGTCATGCGGCGGGTGCGTTGCATCTGACCAACACCAACCTCAGCGATTTTGTCAGCGGTGCCGATCACAGCCTGCCGGTGCTGGTGATGTGCTATCACGGCAACAGCAGCAAAAGCGCGGCACAATATCTGCTGGGACAGGGCTTCAGCGCGGCGTACAGCATTGATGGCGGCTTTGATGCCTGGCGTGCTGCCTTTCCTCAGCAGGTTGCCCTCGGCAGCGAATAGATTGCCGCTCGTCACATGGAGAGTTACTGATGCGCATTACCCAATTTAATCAGCCCCGCATGGCGCAGGCCTTTGTTGACTACATGGCGACGCGGGGCATCACGCTGCGTATTGAGCATGAAAATCACTACGTCATCATGCTGGATGATGAGAGCAAGATTTCACTGGTCGAAAACGAACTCCAGCAGTTTTTGCACGACCCTAACCATCCGCGTTATCAGGCCGCCAGCTGGCACAGCGGAAAAACTGACAGTGGCCTGCGCTATGAGCGCAGCAATATCTGGGCGAATATCCGTGAGCGTGCCGGTCCGCTGACCATGACGCTGATGGTGCTCTGTATCGCGATATTTATTCTGATGCAGGTCATGGGCGATCGCACCGTGATGGCCTGGCTCTCCTGGCCGGATGCCGATCAGCATCTTCAGGTCTGGCGCTGGTTCAGCCATGCGCTGCTGCACTTTTCACTGCTGCACATTCTGTTTAATCTGATGTGGTGGTGGTATCTGGGCGGCGCGGTTGAGAAGCGACTTGGCAGCGGCAAACTCTTTGTCATCCTGCTGATTTCGGCTCTGCTCAGCGGCTGGCTGCAGGCGAAGTTCAGCGGCATCTGGTTTGGTGGCCTGTCGGGCGTGGTCTATGCCCTGATGGGTTACTGCTGGCTGCGCGGGGAGCGCGATCCCGACAGCGGCGTCTATCTTGAACGGGGATTGATCGGTTTTGCGCTGGTCTGGCTGGTGATTGGCTGGTTTGGCGTCTTTGGTCTGGCTATTGCCAACGCGGCGCACGTCGCCGGTCTGGTGGTCGGACTGGCGATGGCGCTGGTGGATACGCGTAAAGTCACGCGTCGTTAGACAGGATTATGCGGGTTAACAGGAGAGGAACGTGAAGCAGACGCAACGTCATGACGCGATTATCGATTTAGTCCGTCGTCAGGGATATGTCAGTACTGAGGAGCTGGTGGATCATTTTGAGGTCAGCCCGCAAACCATTCGTCGCGATCTCAACGATCTGGCCGATCAGAACAAAATTCAGCGTCACCACGGCGGCGCGGCGCTTCCCTCCAGCTCTGAGAATACCGCCTGGCACGACCGTAAAATGATGTGGTCAGCGGAAAAAGCGCGGATTGCCCAGCGCGTGGCCAGCCAGATCCCGGATGGTGCCACGCTGTTTATCGATATCGGCACCACGCCGGAAGCGGTGGCGCATGCGCTGCTCAACCACAGCGATTTGCGCGTGGTCACCAATAACCTTAACGTCGCCATGCTGCTGATGGATAAACCCGATTTCCGGGTCATTATCGCGGGCGGTGAAGTGCGGACCCGTGATGGCGCGGTAATGGGTGAAGCGACGCTCGACTTTATTTCTCAGTTCCGGCTCGACTACGGCATTCTGGGGATCAGCGGCATCGATATGGATGGTTCGCTGCTGGAGTTTGACTATCACGAAGTCCGCACCAAGCGCGCCATCATTGAAAATTCACGCTGCGTGATGCTGGTGGTGGATCACTCGAAGTTTGGCCGGAACGCCATGGTCAACCTCGGCAACATGAGTCTGCTTGACTACCTCTACACGGACAAAACGCCGCCTGCCAGCGTAATGAAGGTGATTGAGCAGCATGAGGTTCACCTCGAACTCTGCTGATTCCTGCCACGCCAGCCCCCCGGCTGGCGTTTTTCTTTGATTGCTGTCGCTTTTTTCCTCACTCCCGTCTTTACTTAACGGTTGCTGGCACCCGGTTGCCAGTCCGTGCGCTTTCTATTTTTGCTTCACCTCATTGCGTAACAGAAGGGAGTGATATGCCGCAGCAAAAATTTAATAAAGCCCGTTTTAATGCCGCCTTTACCCGCCAGTGGCAACAATTAAGTCTCCGTTCCGCCCAGCAGATGACCCCGCACCAGGCGTGGCAGGCGGTCAGCGCGGCGCTGGCGGAGCTACTGGACGCACAACCGGCACCGCGTCCGGCTGTGCAGCAGCGTCACGTTAATTACCTCTCGATGGAGTTTCTGATTGGCCGTCTGACCGGCAACAACCTGCTCAATCTCGGCTGGTATAACGACGTCAAAGCGGCGCTGGCTGAGCACGAGTTCGATTTAACGGAACTGCTGGAGCAGGAGGTCGATCCGGCGCTGGGTAACGGCGGGCTGGGACGACTGGCCGCCTGCTACATGGATTCGATGGCAACGGTGGGGCAGTCCGCCACCGGCCACGGACTGAATTACCAGTACGGCCTGTTTCGCCAGTCTTTCGATGATGGCCAGCAAATTGAAGCGCCCGATGACTGGCAACGTGAGCGCTATCCCTGGTTCCGCCACAACGCGGCGCTGGATGTGGAAGTCGCGATGGGTGGCCGGGTAGAAAAGCAGGAAAACGGCGGTGTACGCTGGCTGCCCGATTTTACGCTGCGCGGTGAGGCCTGGGATTTGCCGGTGACCGGCTACCGCAACGGTGTGACGCTGCCGCTGCGCCTGTGGCAGGCAGTGAGTGCGCATCCGTTTGATCTCACGGCGTTTAACGACGGTAATTTTCTGCAGGCGGAGCAGCCGGGCATCGAGGCGGCAAAACTGACCAAAGTGCTCTATCCCAATGACAACCATCAGGCCGGCAAGCGGCTGCGCCTGATGCAGCAATATTTCCAGTGCGCCTGTGCGGTGGCGGATATCCTGCGTCGTCACCATCTGGCGGGACGCAGCATTCACAGCCTGCCTGACTTTGAAGTGATTCAGCTCAACGATACGCATCCCACCATCGCCATCCCGGAGATGCTGCGCGTGCTGCTGGATGAGCATCAGCTGAGCTGGGATGAGGCGTGGCAGATCACCAGCCGGTTGTTTGCCTACACCAACCACACGCTGATGCCGGAGGCGCTGGAGCGCTGGGATGAGAAGCTGATGCGCAGCCTGCTGCCGCGCCATATGCTGATCATCAAAGAGATCAACCAGCGGCTGAAAAAGCAGGTGAAGCAGCGCTGGCCGGATGACAAAGCGATGTGGCACAAGCTGGCGGTGGTCGCTGACGGTCAGGTGCGGATGGCGAATCTCTGCGTCGTCAGCGGGTTTGCGGTCAACGGCGTGGCGGCGCTGCACTCAAGCCTGGTGGTCAGCGATCTTTTCCCGGAATATCACCAGCTCTGGCCGCAGAAATTCCACAACGTCACCAACGGCATCACGCCACGCCGCTGGCTGAAGCAGTGTAATCCGGCGCTGGCCGGGCTGATTGATGAGACGCTGAAAACCGAGTGGGCCAATAACCTTGAGGCGTTAAGCGGTCTGGAGGCCTATGCCGACGATCAGGCGTTTCGTCAGCGCTATCGCAGCATCAAACAGCAGAATAAAGCGCAGCTCACAGAGTATATCGCCCGCCACACGGGGATTATCGTGAACCCGGCCGCGCTGTTCGATGTGCAGATCAAACGGCTGCATGAGTACAAGCGCCAGCACCTCAGCCTGCTGCATATCCTCTACTGCTATCAGAAGCTCTGTCATAACCCGGAGGATGTCACCTTTACGCCACGGGTGTTCCTGTTCGGGGCCAAAGCCGCGCCGGGTTATTACCTCGCCAAAAATATCATTTACGCCATTAACAAGGTGGCGGAGGTGGTGAACAACGATCCACGGGTCGGTGACCGACTCAAAGTGGTGTTTATCCCGGACTACCGCATCACCGTGGCCGAACTGATGATCCCGGCGGCCGATCTCTCAGAGCAGATCTCCACCGCCGGGTATGAAGCCTCCGGCACCGGCAACATGAAGCTGGCATTGAACGGTGCGCTGACGATTGGCACGCTGGATGGCGCCAATGTCGAGATTGCCGAACAGGTGGGTGAGGAGAATATCTTTATCTTTGGTCACACCGTGGATGAGGTCAAAGCGCTCAAGGCGAAAGGCTATAACCCGAAAAAGGTGCGTAAGCAGAACAAGCCGCTGGACGATCTACTGAAATCGCTGGAGAAGGGCAAATTCAGCAACGGGGATAAACATGCGTTTGACCTGATGCTGGAGAGCCTGACGAAACATGGCGATCCCTGGCTGGTGCTGGCCGATTTCCAGGCCTACATCGAGGCGCAGCAACGGGTTGAAGCCCTGTGGCGCGACCCGGAAGGCTGGACCCGCGCCGCCATCCTCAATACGGCACGAACCGGCATGTTCAGTTCGGACCGGTCAATTCGTGACTATCAGCAACGTATCTGGCAGGCACCGCGCTAAGGAGCAGCAATGAAGCAACATTCACTCGGTCAGGCCGCCCGTGCCGCGGGAATTTCACTGGACTACATCAACGTCAATGGCGAGAAAGAGGCGATCAGCGATGAGACCCTGCAGGCGCTGCTGGCGGTGATGGACGATCCGCAGGACGCAAAAAAATCGCCGCTGCCGCCGGTCGCGGTGTTCAGCGGCAGTGGCAAGCGACAGCTGACGCCACAGGGCAGCGGCGTTTACCGCTGGCAGTTGCAGACTGAAAACGGCAAACAGCACAGCGGCGAGTTAACCGCCGGTGAGCCTTTTACGCTGCCTGGTCCGCTGGCACAGGGGTACCACCAGCTCACACTCAGTAAGGGCAAAAAAAGCTGGCAGACGCGGATTATCGTCGCGCCGCGCCGCTGCTATCTGCCTCCGGCGCTGGAGGCGGGGGAAAAACGCTGGGGTGCGCTGGTGCAGCTCTACACCGTGCGCTCTGAACAGAACTGGGGCATTGGCGACTTCGGCGATCTCGACCAGCTGCTGGTGCAGCTGGCTGAACGCGGTGGCGATTTCGTCGGGCTGAATCCGCTGCATGCGCTCTATCCCGCCAGCGCCGGTTTCGCCAGTCCGTACAGCCCGTCGTCGCGCCGCTGGCTGAACGTAATCTATATCGACGTCAGTCAGGTGGCCGATTTTCAGCAAAGCGCGGCGGCACAGAAGTGGTGGAAAAGCGCCAGAACCCAGAGGGCGCTGACCAAAGCGCGTGAGGCGGAGCTGGTTGACTACGAGGCCGTAATGGCGCTTAAGCTCGCTGCGCTGCGGCACGCCTGGGCACACTTTCAGACGCGAGACAGCCAGAGCGAAGAGCATCAATCCTGGGCGGCCTTTGTGCATGAAGGCGGCGACAGCCTGCGTTATCAGGCCGCCTACGACGGCATACAGCTGGAGCGGCGGGCAGATAAGGCGCAGCAGGGCGGCTGGCCTGCGTGGCCGGAAGGGTGGCGCAACAGCCAGTTGCCGGAGGTGCAGCAGTGGTGTGCACAGCATGAAGAGGAGATCGCTTTCTGGCAGTGGCTGCAATGGCTGGCGCAGCAGCAGTTCTCTGGCTGCTGGACGCACAGTCAGGCGCTGGGCATGAGCGTCGGACTCTATCGTGACCTGGCAGTGGGCGTGGCGGAAGGCAGCGCGGAAACCTGGCACGACCCGGAGCTTTACCGCCTCAAGGCCTCGGTGGGTGCGCCGCCTGACCGTCTCGGTCCGCTGGGACAAAACTGGGGCTTACCGCCGATGGATCCGCATGTAATGAAGGCGCGCGGCTACCAGCCATTTATCGACATGCTGCGCGCCAATATGCGCGACTGCGGCGCGTTGCGCATCGACCATGTGATGTCACTGCTGCGTCTGTGGTGGGTGCCTGCCGGGGAGACGGCGGATAAAGGCGCCTATGTGGCCTATCCGGTCAACGATCTGTTGGGCATCCTGGCGCTGGAGAGCCACCGGCTGCGCTGCATGGTGATTGGCGAAGACCTGGGCACAGTGCCCCAGGAGATTGTCAGCCTGCTGCGTAAAAGTGGCGTCTTTTCATGGAAGGTGCTCTGGTTTGAGCAGGAGAAGGATGAGCGCTATCGCGCGCCGCAGGACTATCCGCGCCAGTCGATCGCCAGCGCCAGTACGCACGATCTGCCTACGCTGACCGGCTTCTGGGAGCAGGGCGACCTGGCGCTGGGTGAGAAGATTGGCCTCTATCCGGGCGATGCGGTGAAAGCGTTACATCAGCAGCGCGCCGCGCAGAAGCAGGCGCTGCTGGATGCGCTGCATCAGGCGGGTGCCTTACCGGCACGCAGCCAGAAGAAGGCAGAGAAGCTCACCATGACGCCTGCGCTGAATCGGGCAATACATCGCTTCCTGGCGGATACCGACAGTGCGCTGCTTGGCCTGCAGCCTGAGGACTGGCTTGGCATGACCACGCCGGTCAACGTCCCGGGCACGGTGGAGCAGTACCCTAACTGGCGACGCAAGCTGAGCAAAACGCTGGAGGAGATCTTTGCGGACAAAGAAGTGAATGCACTGCTGAAGGTGGTCAGCCAGCAGCGTCAGTCAGGACAGAAAGGGTAATAACAGAAGCGCGGCAGCCAGGCTGCCGCGCTTAATCATCAGTAGAACGAGTGTTCACCGCGCTGATGCTCAGTAATATCCCGCACGCCTTTGAGTTCCGGGAAGGCGGCCAGCAGCTCTTTCTCGATACCATCTTTCAGGGTCACGTCGATCATCGAACAGCCGTTACAGCCGCCGCCAAACTGCAGAATGGCGTAGCCCTCATCGGTGATCTCCATCAGCGACACGCGACCGCCATGGCCGGCCAGCTGTGGGTTGATCTGCGCCTGAAGCAGATACTCAACGCGCTCAACCATTGGCGCATCATCAGAGACTTTACGCATTTTGGCATTCGGCGCTTTCAGCGTCAGCTGTGAACCAAGATTGTCGGTGACGAAGTCAATTTCAGCATCTTCCAGATACGGCTTGCTCAGTTCATCAACGTAAGCAGAGAGCTTTTCGAACTTCAGTTCGGTGTCAGTAGCTTCAACGGCATCGGGCGGACAGTAAGAGACGCCACACTCGGCTGTTGGCGTACCCGGGTTAATCACGAATACGCGAATCTGGGTGCCATCTTCTTGTTTGGATAGCAGTTTAGAAAAATGTTCCTGGGCAGAGTCAGTAATTCGGATCATGTCGATTGCTCAATAGTTGACTAATTTAGTTGGTTATAATACGCCCATCAAAGACGCTCTACAAGGTACGGCACAGGCACCAGACCTGCACGCTGGCGGCACCCTGGGCCATTAACAGGCGGCTGATTTCATCTACCGTACTGCCGGTGGTAATGACGTCATCCAGCAGAGCGATATGGCGTCCCTGCACCACCATTTCAAGGCAGAAAGCACCCCGTAAGTTGGTGCGGCGCTGGCGGGCGCTGAGCTGATGCTGTAATGCGCCCCCGCGCTTGCGGGAAAGACCTTCGCGCCATTCACATCCCAGCCAGTGCGCCAGCGGTTCGGCCAGCAGTACCGTCTGATTAAAGCCGCGCTGCCAGCGTCGTCGCCGATGCAGCGGAACCGGCAGCAGCAGATCGGGACGCGGCACACTGCCACGCCGGTAAACATTAAGCCAGCTTAGCAAAAGCAGCCGCGCCAGCATCACCCTGAGTGCGGTTATGTGAGAAAATTTAAGCTGGTTAACCCACTGGCTGAACGGCGGACAATAGTCATTGACGCAGACCAGCGCCTGCCAGGCGGGCGGTTTAAGCTGGCAGCGGCCGCAGGCGACCTTTGCTGAACCTGCCGGCAATCCGCAGCGTGGACAGAGCAGCGGTAACGGCGGTAATCCGCGCAGACATAAGCTGCAGATGCCGTGCCGGGCTATCCGCAACGGCATCCGGCATAGCCAACACAGGGCGGGCATTGCTAGCATAGCGACCTCCTTATCATTTTCGGGATAGTAACTGATGACGTCGCTCTACTGGCACACCTGCGGAGAAGGAAAACGCGATCTTGTGCTGCTGCACGGATGGGGACTGAATGCCGAAGTCTGGCAAAGCATCATTCCGCGACTCAGCGCGCACTATCGCCTGCATCTGGTCGATCTGCCCGGCTATGGCCGCAGCCAGCATTTCGGTGCGCTGACGCTGGAGCAGATGGCAGAACAGTTGCTGCCTGCGCTGCCACCGCAGGCGATTGTGGTGGGCTGGTCGCTGGGCGGACTGGTGGCGACGCAGCTGGCGCTGAGTGCGCCAGAAAAACTGGCTGCATTGATCACCGTTGCCTCGTCGCCCTGTTTCACCGCCACAGAGAGCTGGCCCGGCATTAAACCGGAGACGCTGCAGAACTTTCAGCAGATGCTCAGCAACGATTTCCAGCGCACGGTGGAGCGCTTTCTGGCGCTGCAGACGCTGGGTACCGAAACGGCTCGCGCCGATGCGCGGCAGCTGAAAGAGGTGGTGCTGTCGCAGCCGATGCCGGAGGTGGCGGTGCTGGATGGCGGACTGGAGATTCTGCGCCAGGTCGATCTGCGCGACGCGTTACCGCAGATTACGCTGCCGTTCCTGCGACTCTATGGCGCGTTAGATGGACTGGTGCCGCGCCGGATTGCGGCGGAGATAGATGAAATGTTGCCAGCATCGCCTTCAGTGGTTATCGAAAAAGCCGCACATGCGCCTTTTATTTCCCATCCTGAGCGCTTTTGCCTGCATATTGTTAATTTTATCAGTAATCTGCCGTGATAATGACGCTTTGAACTGGCAAAATCGCAGACAGCAGCAATACTTCTCTCTGTGAGCGAGGCCGTTGCAATTTTATGTGATTAGTCATGGAAATGACTATGCCGTTCCATACTGCCTTACGCGTTTAGCGGCTGCTTACATCTCACAATGGATCATGAATGAGGGTAAACATAATGAAGGTTTTTAAATGGGTTGTGGCTTCAATGATGATGGGCGCGATTTCATTTTCTGCGATGGCAGCGAAAGAAGTCACCAAAGAAGAAGTTAAGACAATGAACCTGCAGAAGATCGGCACCGTTAACACCACGGCGGAAACCACCTCGCCAATGGATGCTAAAAAAGTGCTGTCGCAGCTCGCTGACGAAAAAGGCGGTAAATATTACCTGGTGATCGCGGGTCGCGAACACGGTAAATTCAGCGCAACGGCTGAAGTCTACAAGTAATTAACGTAGCCACATGAACTGCCAGGCATCCAGCTTAACCGGCTGGGTGCCATCAATTTTCTCTCCGCTCACTACATCCTGCAACGTATGCGCCACCGGCAATTGCGTCTCCACTGACCGTCCACTGAGATTAAACACGCACAGCAGCCCGTCACCGCTTTCTGGCTGATGACGTCTGAGCACCAGCACGGCGTTTTCGCTCTCATAAAGCGTCATCGGATTATCCGGGTGAAACGCAGGCTGGCGACGACGCAGCTGAATCAGCTGGCCGAGCCGCGTATAGACCTGCTGGCGCAGCCAGTTACCGCCCGCCAGATCCGCTTCTATCTGCTGTAAATCATACTTCTGCCGATTAATCGCCCGGTTGTGTCCGGCGGCGCGCACGCCATCGTAATGGTTACGACCACCCAGAATGCTCTGGATATAGATGGCAGGCACGCCGGGAAAGACCAGCAGAATCGCATGGGCCAGCAAAAAACGTTTCAGCCGCGTGGCGTCATCGTCATCTTCACGGTTGAGCGCATCCAGATAGGTGACGTTGATTTCATAGGGGCTGGTGGTGCCGTCAGGGTTGTTTTTATAGGAGACCAGCGCGCCTTCCAGCGCCAGATCGCGCACCAGCGCCACAATCTCCACTTCAGACAAAATGCCGCGCGCCGGATTAAGGCCGATGCCGTCGTGTGACGCCAGAAAGTTGAAAAAGGTGGTGTCGTTGCTGCTGAGATCCAGAGCGCTCGCCCACTGCCGCAGTGCGCGCGCCGAGCCGGTGTGAATCGCATGCAGCACCAGTGGCGGCAACGAAAACTGATAGACCATCTGCGCCTCATCGTGCCCGTTGCCCAGATAGCTGATGTTGTCCTGATGCGGCACATTAGTCTCGGTGATAATCACCGTGCCAGGCGCAACCTGGTCGGCAATAGCGCGAAACAGCTTCACCAGCTGATGAGTCTTTTCCAGATGAATACAGCGCGTGCCGGGCGTTTTCCACATGTAGCCGACCGCATCGAGACGCACATAGTCAGCGCCGCGTTTCAGGTAGTCGAGCAGCACATTGACCATGCGCAGCAGCACCTCAGGATTGGCAAAGTTGAGGTCGATCTGGTCGGCGCTGAAGGTGGTCCAGATAAAGCGGGTTTCGCCATCCGCCATTTTAAACGGCGTCAGCAGCGGCGAGGTGCGCGGACGCGTCACGGCGCTGAGATCGGTGGCGGGCGGCATACTGATAAAGAAATCGTCCCAGCCGGGATCCTGCGCCAGGAAGTGGCTGAACCAGGCGCTGTGTGCCGACATATGGTTGCAGACAAAATCGAACATCAGCCGGGTTTCCTGATGCAGCCGCGCAATGTCCTGCCAGTCGCCGCACAGCGGATCGACCTGATGGTAATCAATCACCGAAAAGCCGTCATCGGACGACCAGGGGAAAAAGGGCAACAGGTGAACCAGCGGAAACGTGGATTGCAGGTGCTGCTGATAGAACCGGGAAAAGGTGCTGAGCGTGGGTTTATCGGCTTCGCGAAACTGATCGGCATAGGTGATCAGCACCACATCCTGCTCATCCCAGTGTGCCTTGCGCGGCAGCTTAATGGCCTCGCGGGCGGTGGCGATGTCAGCCAGCAGGCGCGCAAAGGTCGCCTCCGGAAATGTGCCAGCATAAATCTTATCAATCAGATCGGTGATCGTTTCCATCGTGAATTGGGTGCCACAGCAGGTGTTGTTTTTATGACAGGCGTCTTTTTAGCGTAGCGCGATGGCGGGGATTTTCAACCGGGGAGAAGGGTGTGAAGAGGGGGCCAGGCAGTGGCCCCCTGAAAAGCTTAGCGTTTTTTACCGAAAGCCGCAGCCAGCGCATCACCCATCGCACTGTTACCTGCTGACGAGCTGACCGGACGCGGACGACCTTTCGCGTTGTTCTGACGTTTCTCCTCGCGCGGAGCAGCGTTTTTCGCGCCACCACGGGCATTGCCTTCGCCTGGCTGCTCATCAAGACGCATGGTCAGGGCAATACGCTTGCGCTGGAGATCGACCTCCATCACTTTCACTTTGACGATATCGCCCGCTTTCACCACCTGATGCGGATCTTCCACGAAGCGATCGGAGAGCGAAGAGATATGCACCAGGCCATCCTGATGCACGCCGATATCCACAAATGCACCGAAGTTGGTCACGTTAGTGACGGCACCTTCGAGGATCATGCCCGGCGTCAGATCGTTCAGCGTCTCTACGCCTTCAGCGAACTGTGCAGTTTTAAACTCAGGACGCGGATCGCGGCCCGGCTTCTCAAGCTCTTTCATGATGTCGGTGACGGTCGGCAGACCAAAACGTTCATCAATGAAATCGCGGGCGCTGAGATTACGCAGGCTGCCTGCGTTGCCCATCAGATCGCTCAGTGCCTGCTCGGTGGCGGCCAGGATGCGCTCCACCACCGGGTAGGCTTCCGGATGCACAGTCGAGGCATCCAGCGGGTTATCGCCATGGTTGATGCGCAGGAAGCCCGCACACTGCTCAAAGGCTTTTGGCCCAAGACGGCTCACTTTCAGCAACTGCTGACGGTTCTGGAAGCGGCCATGCTCATCACGCCAGCCGACAATATTCTGCGCCATCATGCGCGTCAGGCCCGCCACGCGGGTCAGCAGCGGCACCGAGGCGGTGTTGAGGTCAACGCCGACGGCGTTCACGCAATCTTCCACTACCGCGTCGAGTTTCTTCGCCAGCTGGCTCTGACTGACGTCATGCTGATACTGACCCACACCGATCGATTTCGGGTCGATTTTCACCAGCTCAGCCAGCGGATCCTGCAAACGTCGGGCAATCGACACCGCGCCGCGCAGCGAAACATCGAGATCCGGGAACTCCAGCGCCGCCAGTTCAGAGGCCGAATAGACAGATGCGCCAGCTTCACTGACAATCACTTTTTGCGCCGTGACCTGCGGGAACTGCTGCTGCAGATCCAGGAAGAAGCGCTCAGTTTCACGTGAAGCGGTGCCGTTGCCAATCGCCACCAGCTCAACCTGATGCTTAATGCAGAGTGCGGCTACGGCGGCTGCGGCTTTCGCGGTCTGGCCGGTATGCGGATAGACGGTATCGGTCGCGACGACCTTGCCGGTGGCATCGACCACCGCCACTTTGACGCCGGTGCGCAGGCCCGGATCCAGCCCCATGGTGGCGCGCATACCGGCGGGAGCGGCCATCAGCAGATCGTGCAGGTTGCGGGCAAAGACGTTAATCGCTTCATCTTCTGCGCGTTCGCGCACCGTGCCCATCAGCTCCGTTTCCAGATGCAGCATCACCTTGATGCGCCACGTCCAGCTCACCACCGCTTTACGCCAGCTGTCGGCAGGAGCGTTATTCAGGCGCAGGTTCAGGTGCTCAGCAATCAGCGTTTCGCCGTGGCTTTCACGCGGTGCTTCATCAAACTGTGGATCGGCATTCAGCGACAGTTGCAGCACGCCTTCGTTGCGGCCACGCAGCATCGCCAGCGCACGGTGCGACGGCACGCCGCTCAGCGCTTCGTGGTGATCAAAGTAGTCGCGGAACTTCGCGCCCGCTTCCTCTTTGCCTTCCACCACGCGTGACACCAGATGGGCATTTTTCCACAGGTAGTTACGCACCTTCGCCAGCAGCGCGGCATCTTCAGCGAAACGCTCCATCAGAATGTAGCGGGCACCATCCAGCGCGGCACGGACGTCGGCGACACCTTTGTCGGCATCGACATACTGTTCGGCAAGCTGCTCAGGAATGTGAGACGGCTCCTGCCACAGCGTCTCCGCCAGCGGCTCCAGACCCGCTTCGATAGCGATCTGTCCACGCGTCCGGCGTTTCTGTTTGTAGGGCAGGTAGAGATCTTCAAGCTCGGTTTTGCTGAGGGTGGTGTTGATCGCGCGGGCGAGGTCGTCAGTGAGTTTCCCCTGATCGTCAATCGACTTCAGAATCGACTGGCGTCGCTCTTCAAGTTCACGCAGATAGCTGAGGCGGGTTTCCAGCTGGCGCAACTGGGTATCATCCAGCCCGCCGGTGACCTCTTTACGATAGCGTGCGATAAACGGCACGGTATTCCCTTCATCCAGCAGGCGAACGGCGGCGTCAACTTGCTCTGGACGCGCCTTGAGCTCACTGGCAATTATCTGGCTCAGAACTTTCATCATCAGGATTGTCTTGCTTTCCGGGTTGAGAAATAGCCGACAGTTATACGGATTGATGGTTAAAATTGCCAGAGACGCGGGCGGCTTTCAGCGATAATCTGAAGGGTTATTGCGGGTAGTCAATCGCGTTGATATACCACAGCGCCGGCCCCACTGGCGTCTCGACGGTGGCGGCATCGCCGACCTCTTTTTTCAGCAGCGCCCGCGCCATGGGCGAGTCGATGGAGATGTAATCTTTGCGGCCAAAAATCTCATCGTAGCCCACAATGCGGAAGCGTTTGAGGTCGCCCTCATCGTTTTCAATTTCCACCCAGGCGCCAAAGAAGACTTTGCCATCCTGCTGGGGTGAATAGTCAACGATACGCAGCTGTTCAAGACTTTTGGTCAGATAGCGAACGCGACGGTCGATTTCACGCAGCCGTTTTTTATTGTACTGATAATCGGCATTTTCACTGCGATCGCCAAGACTGGCAGCCCAGGTGACTTTTTTTGTCACTTCCGGTCGCTCTTCACGCCAGAGATAGTCGAGTTCTGCTTTCAGCTTATCGAAGCCTTCGCGGGTAATGAGTCGGGTTTTCATGCTATACCGGCCAGAGAGATCCAAAGAAGAACAGTGTAAGACAAAGGGGGCGCGGCAAAAAAGGGCGGGGAAAGGGTTTTTAAAGGCTAAAAACCCACGTTGACTTCCCCGGCGGCGAAAGGGTTGGTGCTGAACAACAATCTGAAGCCAGTAATCTGAAGCTGTAAAAGAAGTCGTGATACTTATTTACCGGCGTGAGTCGCCGTGGTGGTCGATGTACCGGTGCTGTGACCGTCACCGCCGCCGCCGCCCATGGTGGCCAGCGCAACGCCCAGCAGGGCTGCGACTGCGCCAACACCGATGGCGTTAGAGTTACCTTGTGCTGTGGTGGTTGCCGCTGCGCCAGCTGCTTCACCGGTGGCTGTGGCAGCATAAGCAGGAGTGACGCTGCTTAATGCCAGCGCGCTCAGCAGTAAAATTGTTTTTTTCATTGTGTGTAATCCCCGTTGAGACATCGAATGTTGCCTGAGCAGTCTGGTTGAAAACGGAGAAGGCGAAAAGTTGGCTTTACTGATTGATTTAACGGACTTTAATTTCAACTGGTCTTGCTGGTGGCACCGCTGAAACTAATCCGAGAGGAGAGTGGGGCGTTACGCAGGTTTGCTGGAATATTATGCTGCCTGACTGCTGTTGAGGTAGATTATCTGGAGCTTATCCACAGTGATGGCTGATCATTAAGTCAAATTGTCTGCTAACTTGCTGAATTCGTTCATCGAATAAAAACTGGCCCGCTTCTGACGCCAGCGATTCAGAGAAACAGAGCCGTTTTTTCAGATTTGCCGTAACAGGGGCCGGGCAGCGCCAGACGCGTTAAAACTGACCCGAAATCGCCTTAAATCAAATATAAGCTCCTGTTTAATATGCTTTGTAACAATTTTGGCTAGAATATAAACCATTAATGACTGTCACTATAAGGCATCTTTTTTTAACAATGTTGGCTCAGGCAATAGCGCCTTTGGGAGTTGAAAATGCAAGAGAACTACAAAATTCTGGTCGTCGATGATGATATGCGTCTGCGTGCACTGCTTGAACGCTATCTCACCGAGCAGGGCTTTCAGGTGCGCAGTGTCGCTAATGCCGAGCAGATGGATCGTCTGTTAACCCGTGAATCCTTTCATCTGATGGTGCTCGACCTGATGTTGCCGGGCGAAGATGGTCTCTCTATCTGCCGTCGTCTGCGCAGTCAGAGCAACCCGATGCCGATTATTATGGTGACCGCCAAGGGCGAAGAGGTGGATCGTATCGTGGGGCTGGAGATCGGCGCTGACGACTATATTCCTAAACCCTTTAACCCGCGTGAGCTGCTGGCGCGTATCCGTGCGGTGCTGCGCCGTCAGGCCAATGAACTGCCAGGCGCACCTTCGCAGGAAGAGGCGATCATCGCCTTTGGTAAGTTCAAACTTAACCTCGGCACCCGCGAGATGTTCCGTGAAGATGAGCCGATGCCGCTGACCAGCGGTGAGTTTGCGGTGCTGAAAGCACTGGTCAGCCACCCGCGTGAGCCGCTGTCTCGCGATAAGCTGATGAACCTGGCGCGTGGCCGTGAATACAGCGCCATGGAACGTTCGATTGACGTCCAGATCTCCCGCCTGCGTCGCATGGTGGAAGAGGATCCTGCGCATCCGCGTTATATCCAGACCGTCTGGGGTCTGGGCTACGTCTTTGTGCCGGACGGCAGTAAAGCATGAAGCGACTGCGCTTCTCGCCTCGCAGTTCGTTTGCCCGCACCCTGCTGCTGATCGTTACCCTGCTGTTTGTCAGCCTGGTAACGACCTATCTGGTGGTGCTGAACTTCGCCATTCTTCCCAGCCTGCAACAGTTCAATAAGGTGCTCGCTTACGAAGTTCGTATGCTGATGACCGACCGGTTGCAGCTGGAAGATGGCACGCAGCTGGAAGTGCCACCGGCGTTTCGCCGGGAAATCTACCGCGAACTGGGGATCTCGCTCTACACCAATGCAGCAGCAGAGGAGAGCGGATTGCGATGGGCGCAGCACTATGAATTCCTGAGCGAGCAGATGGGCCAGCAGCTTGGCGGTCCCACCGATGTGCGGGTTGAGGTTAACAAAAACTCGCCCGTCGTCTGGCTGAAAACCTGGCTGTCGCCCGATATCTGGGTGCGGGTGCCGCTGACTGAGATTCATCAGGGCGACTTCTCGCCGCTGTTCCGCTACACCCTGGCGATTATGCTGCTGGCGATTGGCGGTGCCTGGCTGTTTATACGCATCCAGAACCGCCCGCTGGTGGATCTGGAGCACGCCGCTCTGCAGGTCGGGCGCGGGATTATTCCGCCGCCGCTGCGCGAGTATGGCGCGTCAGAAGTGCGATCGGTGACCCGCGCCTTTAACCAGATGGCGGCCGGGGTGAAGCAGCTGGCGGATGACCGCACGCTGTTAATGGCGGGCGTCAGCCACGATTTGCGAACGCCGCTGACCCGTATTCGTCTCGCCACCGAGATGATGAGCGAGCAGGATGGCTACCTGGCCGAATCGATTAATAAAGATATCGAAGAGTGCAACGCCATTATCGAACAGTTCATCGACTACCTGCGTACCGGTCAGGAGATGCAGACTGAGCGCGCCGACCTTAACAGTGTGCTGGGCGAAGTGGTGGCCGCTGAAAGCGGCTATGAACGTGAGATCGAAAATGCGGTGATGCCGGAAGAGTTAATGCTGGATATCAACCCGCTGTCGATTAAACGGGCACTGGCTAACCTGGTGGTCAATGCCGCGCGATACGGTAATGGCTGGATCAGGGTCAGCAGCGGACGGGAACTGCATCGTGCCTGGTTCCAGGTGGAAGATGATGGACCTGGCATCAAGCCGGATCAGCTGGCGCATCTGTTCCAGCCCTTTGTGCGCGGTGACAGCGCCCGCAGCACCAGCGGAACCGGTCTGGGCCTGGCGATCGTGCAGCGTATCATTGATGCCCATCAGGGCTCGCTGGAGATTGGCGAGAGCGAACGCGGCGGTTTACGCATTCGTGCCTGGTTGCCGTTAGTGGAAAGCATGGCGCTGAGCCACAACAACGGCAGCAACAGCGTGTCGGGATGATAAAAACGGCGCGGCAGTTTCATTGCCGCGCCGCTTCTTTTAGCGTTGCGGGCCAGCTTTCACCAGCGCAGCACCTGCGGCGTTATCCGTGTACTTGTCGAAGTTATCAATAAAACGCTGCGCCAGACCTTCGGCGGCGGCGGTCCACTTCTCCTCACTCTCCCAGCTACGACGCGGATCGAGCGTATCACTATCCAGTTCGCCCAGCGTAACCGGCATCTGCAGATTAAAGATCGGCAGCGTTTCCATCGGCGCATCATCCAGCTCACCCGCCAGAATGGCATTGATAATGGCGCGGGTATTCTTCAGTGAGATGCGTTTGCCGCTGCCGTTCCAGCCGGTATTGACCAGATAAGCCTGCGCACCGGACGCCTCCATCCGTTTCACCAGCACTTCCGCATACTGCGTCGGATGCAGCATCAGGAACGCCGCGCCGAAACAGGCGGAGAAGGTGGGGGTCGGCTCAGTGACGCCACGCTCGGTCCCCGCCAGTTTGGCGGTGAAACCTGACAGGAAATGATACTGCGTCTGCTCCGGCGTCAGACGTGAAACCGGTGGCAGCACGCCAAACGCATCGGCGGTCAGGAAAATCACTTTCTTCGCGTGGCCCGCTTTTGAGACCGGCTGCACGATATTGTCGATGTGATTGATCGGATAGGAGACGCGGGTGTTTTCGGTTTTGCTGCCGTCGTCATAATCGACGCTGCCATCTTCGCGAACCACCACATTTTCCAGCAGCGCATTGCGGCGAATGGCGCGGTAGATCTCCGGCTCAGCCTGCTCAGAGAGGTTGATGGTTTTGGCGTAGCAGCCGCCCTCGAAGTTAAACACGCCATCATCGTCCCAGCCGTGCTCATCATCGCCGATCAGCTGGCGGTCAGGATCGGTAGAGAGTGTGGTTTTACCGGTGCCCGAGAGGCCAAAGAAGATCGCCACATCGCCCGCTTTACCCACATTTGCTGAGCAGTGCATTGAGGCGATGCCTTTCAGCGGCAGCAGGTAGTTCATGATGGCGAACAGACCTTTCTTCATCTCGCCGCCGTACCAGGTTCCGCCAATCAGCTGCATGCGTTCAGTCAGATTGAAGGCGACAAAGTTTTCAGAGTGAAGACCCTGCGCCTGCCAGTCTGGATTGGTGCATTTGGCGCCGTTCATCACCACAAAGTCGGGAGTGAATTCGGCCAGTTCAGCGTCGTCAGGCTGGATGAACATGTTCTTCACGAAGTGTGCCTGCCAGGCCACTTCGGTGACAAAACGTACGCTCAGACGGGAATCGGCATTGGCACCACAGAACGCATCCACCACAAACAGGCGCTTGCCGGAAAGCTGGCGGGTGACGCAGCTTTTCAGCGCGTTCCAGGTCTCCTGCGACAGGGGCTGATTGTCGTTTTTGCCGGTGCCCTGGTCGTTCCACCACAGGGTATCGCGCGTGGTGTCGTCACGCACAATGTACTTATCCTTTGGCGATCGCCCGGTGAAAATCCCGGTGTCTACTGCAATCGCGCCGCTCTGCGTCAGGGTGCCACGAGCAAAACCTTCGAGGTCCGGGCGCGTCTCTTCCTGAAAAAGCGTGTCGTAATCAGGGTTGTAAACCACTTCCGTGGTATCCACGATGCCCAAAGCGGCAAGGTCTTGCGAGGTCAGGCCGTTAACGCGCATTTTACTGCTCCTTAAATCGGTGTCTGTTCTGCAAAGCAGAGATAGGTTGGGATCGTGCCACCGGCTGTTGTATCGGGTGCGACAAATCACTGACAGTCGACTGCGCTTCGTCACGACAGCCTGCAAAGATCACCGGGCAATTCAGGGCATCTGCCTCTGACTTCCGGGCGTTTGCACGATCGCGCGCAGTTTACTCTTCTGCGTTAAGGGAAAAAGAGCAGTGATCTAAAAATGCGACTCAGGGCGCGTTAAGGCTATGTTTCGAACGTTTAAAAGATGTTATGAAAGTAAAAAAAGATAATTTGTCTGAAAAATTATGGGGATAGGCATGGGCGGCGGGGAAGGGGCGGCAGAAGCCGCCCGATAAATCAGTGAAGCTGGTTATTATTCTCAAGGGAGTGGCTGCGAATACCGGCGATATCGACGGCGTCAAACACGTAGTTTGAGCCGCAATAGTCGCAGTGCATGTCGATTTTGCCATCTTCCGCGATGATCTCATCAACCTCTTCCTGCGGCAGCGTGGTCAGTACTTCGCCACAGCGCTCACGCGAGCAGGTGCATTTGTAGATCACCGGCTGCGGATCGTAGAGGGTGACCTCTTCCTGATGGTAGAGACGCCACAGCGCTTCATTCGCAGGCAGATCGATCAGCTCTTCCGTTTTAATGGTCTCGGTCAGCGTTGCCAGATGGTCGAAAACCTCTTTCTCCGTATCCTGCGCAGGCATCACCTGCAGCAGAATACCTGCGGCGCCTTTGTCGCTGGTGCGGATAAACAGCCGCGTTGGCAGCTGCTCTGAGCGCATGAAGTAATCTTCCAGGCACTCCGCCAGAGTTTCACCTTCCAGTCCCACCACACCCTGATAACGTTCGCCCTTTTCAGGGGAAATGGTGATCACCAGATAGCCATTGCCCACCATGCTTTTCAGGGTACTGTCGTCCGGGATGTCGCCTTTGATACGCGCTACGCCGCGCAGTTCCTGGTTGTTGTTGCCGTTGATCACCGCCAGCGACAGCGGACCGTCACCCTGCAATTGCACGGTGATTTCGCCATCAAACTTCAGCGTGGCAGTCAGCAGGCTGGTGGCGACCAGCATCTCACCCAGCAGCGTTTTAACCGGTGCCGGATAATCATGGTTCTTTACGGTTTCACGCCAGGTGTCAGAGACGTTCACCAGCTCGCCGCGCACGGCGGCATTTTCAAACAGATAACGGTGCAGTTGATCCTGGGCTGACATATTTTTTCTCTCACTGGTACGGGGCGATGGCGCGTCAGCTAAGACGGCGTTATTCATCGCCCGATAATTTAAACTTCATCAAATCGCGACGCTCTTTTTTGTCAGGTCGCCGATCGGGATGGGGCATAGTCAGCGCATTCATTTTGCGCGCCTGCGCCATTTTTTCGCGTTTTTCAATGCTGGCATCGGTTTCGCGATAGAGCTGCTGGGCCTCGCTGGCGGGACGGCGCTGAGCGCTGATGTCCGCCACCACCACGGTGCGTTCATCGTTGCCCTGACGCAGTGTCAGTTCCGCATTCAGCTCCACCACTTTGCCAGGTTTGCTGCGCTGGCCGTTGTAATGCACTTTGCCGCCTTCAATCATCTCCCGCGCAATCGCCCGGGTTTTGTAAAAGCGCGCGGCCCACAGCCACTTGTCGAGGCGTACCTCTTCGCTGCTTTTCTCTTTCTTCATTGCTGCTCCTGACTCAGATCAGCGTCCGGTAGTCGCCGGTGGCGCGATGACGCTGAAAGATTTGCTCAGGACGACCCGAATCGGGGTTCTTTACGCCTAAGCACTCGCCGATGCCCCATGACGTCGCAGCATCCAGAATCACTTCGCTATCATCGATAAACAGCGTGCGCGGCGCAGAAAAGCCGGTGTGCTGTTGTACCGCCTGCCATAAACGCTGGTCTTCTTTCGGATACCCAAAGGTATGGGTGGAAAGTAATAAATCAAGGTGCGGCGCTAAACCTGTCTGCGCCAGTTTGACGTCCAGATTGTAAGGATGCGCGTTGGTCAGCAGGATAGTGGACTTGCCCGCGCGGCGCAGAGCCTGCAAAAAAGGCAGCGTATCGTCACGCAGCGCAATGCGGCTGCGCATCGCCCAGGTCATGGCACGGATGTCCAGCGCCAGCGCTTCTGCCCAGTAATCCAGACAATACCAGTTTAGCGTATGGGCGACGGCCTGATACTTTTCCGCGATGATCGCTTCGGCTTCCGCCCGGGTGATGCCGCGTTGCTGACTGAGTTGTTCAGGCACATGCTCCAGCCAGAAGTGGCGATCAAACGCCAAATCCAGCAGCGTGCCATCCATGTCGAGCAGCACGGTATCAATCTCAGACCAGTTGAGCATGCGGATGTTTCACCCTGTAAAAAAACCGGGCGACAGGGTAGCACAGAAGGGCAGGGCTCAGAATATCGGGCGCACGCTCTGCAAAGTGCCGAGGTTATGATTGAAGCACTTGTCGTAATAGTGCTGGATATCGATCATGCGCTGGCGATTAAGGTGCATACGGCGCAGCGCCAGTAACCCATTGATCACACCGCAGGTTAACAGCACCAGCAGCAGCAATACGGTGCCGAGATAGCGCCATTGCGCCATGGCATCCGGTTCATTATGCAGCACGATATGACGCGTGCCGTTGGCATCCGTTGAAATGCTGGTGATGATGCCGCTGGCGCTGAAAGGCGTATGCAGCAGCATGGCGGAGATACGTTGCAGTTCGCGCCACTGAGAGGGCGGATCAAGATCAAACAGCGACACGGTTGGCTGAGGCTGATTCACCAGCTGGCGGCCCTCGTCGCTGACGATCAGAAAACCCCCTGGCGGCGGGCTGTTAAGATTTTCCGCTGCACGACGGGTTTCGCGGAAAAAGAAGGTCGAGGTGGCGGTATTGACCAGGTTTTCCAGGGCTTCAGCACTGACCGGCCGCAGCAGCACATTCATGCCGTTTAGCTGGCCGGAATCTGCGCGACGCATCAGCGCTTCCCAGTCTTTAGCATTGCCCAGGTTCACCAGCGCATTTTTCAGGCGCATACAATCCTGTGGCTGATTACAGAGATCCTGCGTTTTCATCACCAGATCGGAGAAGTCATCCAGCAGGATCATGCCGGACTTCTGAATCGCGGAGGCCAGCTGCGGATTCAGTTTAGGATCGGTATTGGTTTCCGGATGCAGCTGCTTTGTGGTGGTCTCCAGCAGAGCAGCGGCTTTATCAATAATGTCCGATTGTGGCTGCGGCAACGGCGTGGCGTTATTCCAGTAGACCGCCGAGCAGTCGAACGGCATGAAGGCGTAACTTCGGTTGCTCTGATAGTTGTCCGGCACCGAACACATGCCGGTACCGCTCACTTTGAGGTTGTCGCCAATATTCAGGGGCACGCTGCTGAGTTTATCGACGCTGCTGACCTCCAGGCTGTCGGTGCCCCTGGCCCAGGCCAGACTGAGCTTGATCGGCATGCCGAGCGGGATCCAGGTGACCAGCATGGTCAGCACCATCAGTGAACCACAGGCCAGCACCACGTTTTTCCGCCAGCGCTGAATAGGGAAGTTTTTGACTTCATCCTGCAGCGACAGGAAGCGACCCTGACGCACCACCTGACGGTTAAGGTAGATCTCCACATCCGTCACCTGTCCGAGATCGTGCGCGACATAAGGCTGCCAGTGTGGTGGATAGGCGAGGTCAATAATCCCCAGTGTGATATTGCTCTGCTCCTGGTTCGATTCGCTGAACAGGCCCCAGCGCTTAGGCGCGCCGCGCAGGCAGTGTATGTCACGCAGGCCGCGCTCACCCGGAATGCGGTAGAGCAGCCACAGGCTGGCGGCAATCATGACTGCACCCGTCAGCACCAGCCAGATCATCAGCGTTGCGGGGACTAACAGGCTGAAGAAGAAGAGTAAGAAGGCAAGAGAGATGAGCACCGCTTCACGCGTGCCATCTGGTCGCGACAGACGATACTCTTCCGGCGTCTCTTTGCGCACCTGCAGCAGTTCGACGTTTTCCGTTTCCGCTTTGCGGATAGAGGCGTTGGTCGACACCGGACGCATCAGCGTCGGCAGCGATTGCTGATCCACGGCGTAATCCACCAGCGAGTGGCCGTTCAGCGAGATCACCAGCGGAATAGATTGGGTGCGGATTAACTCAACGTAGTTTTCGTCGGCGATGTACTGCTCCCACAGCGGCGGCAGATGAACTTCAACTTCATCAAGGTAGTAGCGCCATTTATGGGGATCGTCCGTGGAGAGTCCGTAGCGGGTAATCGCACGGGTAACGGGGTAGACATTGTTGCTTTGTGCCGTCAGCGTCAGTCGTTCGGACGCGCTGCGCTTATCGGTCGTCACCGTAGTACGGGGCTGCTTTTCCAGCGCGGCGACATACTTATCAACCGCCTCACGCTCCTGAGCAGAGAGTTTACGGCAGGGCGGACTGATAAATGGCAGAGGTTTCGCCAACGGCGGACGATGCCGCATAGCGTACCAGAACCCAATGCCTGCCAGGATTGAACAGGTCAGCACTATGGCCAGGATCATCAAGATTGTGCTCATGCTCTGCTCAATTCAGCCAAAATGCTGCCTTCACTTTAAACTTTCGCTTTCGGTTATGCTCACTATAAAAGAGGCATTCCGGAAGATTATATAACCCTGAGGAGTCAGACACCCGATGAAATAGTGCCAGCGTATATCTGATTAGCATTTGTTAAACCCTGCCTTGTCCGAATGGTAACCGGCTCAGACTGGATTAAGTATCGGTATTATCTGAAACTTATCGCAGCATATTGACTAATGCAAATTTAGTCTTAACTGATAACCAAAGGCTGTTATTCAATCGATGTAATCTGTGTAACGATAACGTGATTGTCTGACTGTCGCACAATTGCCTGTGGTTAGGTATGCTAATTCGCTCCAGATAGCCGGCGCAAAATAATTTGAGGCTGATATGAAAATTCCAAAAAAACCTGACATCCTCAATATCACCGCCGTGGCACGTTCACGGTTATTCACCATTGAATCGGTCGATCTGACTTTCAGCAATGGTGCGCATCGCGTTTATGAGCGGATGAAGCCCTCAGAGCGTGAAGCGGTGATGATTGTGCCGATTATTGATGACCATCTGATCCTGATTCAGGAGTATGCCGTCGGACTGGAAACCTATGAGCTTGGTTTCCCCAAGGGGCTGATCGATTCAGGTGAAACCGTGAATGAAGCGGCAGTTCGCGAACTGAAAGAAGAGGTCGGTTTTGGTGCTGACCAGCTGACAACGCTGGGCAAACTCACCATGGCGCCCTCCTACTTTTCCAGCAAAATGAACATTGTGGTGGCGGAAGGTCTCTACGCTGAAAAGCTGGAAGGCGATGAGCCGGAGCCGCTGATTGTCCACCGCTGGCCGCTGAGCGATATGATGTCGCTGCTGGATGAACCCGATTTCCGCGAGGCACGTAATGTCAGTGCGCTGTTTATGGCGCGCGAATGGCTGGTGAAGCAGGGACGGCTAAGTTACTGAATATCATCTGTGACTGAATAAAAAAGGCCGACTGACGTCGGCCTTTTTTACAGTGCGGTTTCGTGGGTCACATCAGAACAGCTCGTGACTTTCACCGTTATCCATAATGGTGGTACCCACATCATGAACCGAATATTCGGTTGGCTGGGTGCCATTGATGAAGTACTCCTGACGGGTGTTACCCCCTCCATTTGCCAGCTTGCCGGTGCTGCGATCGATCGTCACCGTGACCACGCCATCCGGCGGTGTTAACGGCTGCACCGGTACACCATCCAGCGCACTCTTCATGTACTCATCCCATGCCGGTTGCGCGCTCTTGGCACCGCCTTCATAGCCCGAAATCTGATCGGGAATGGCGCCGGAGAGCGTGCTGCGGCCCAGATTGCGGCGCGCATCATCAAAGCCGATCCAGACTGAGGTGACCACGCCAGGGCCGTAACCCGAGAACCAGGCATCTTTCGAGCTGTTAGTGGTACCGGTTTTACCGCCGATATCATTACGCTTAAGGTCACGCCCGGCACGCCAGCCTGTTCCCATCCAGCCCGGTTCGCCAAAGATGTTAGTGTTTAGCGCGCTCTTGATCAGGAAGGTGAGCGGGGTGTTGATCACGTGCGGCGCATATTGCTGCTCACCCTGTTGTGCCTGAGCGGGAACCTGCTCCAGTTCAGGCTGAGGAACGGCCTGATTCTGATTGTTATTTGAGGCTGCAACGTTCTCGACGCTCTCTTCATTCAGGGCCAGCGCTTTTTTGGTCTCGCCGTAGATCACCGGCAGATTGCACTGCGGGCAGGCGATCTTCGGTTTCTCTTCAAATACGAGGCCGCCCTGTTCGTTCTCAATCCGGGTGATGAAGTAAGGATCGACCAGGAAGCCGCCATTCGCCATCACGGAGTAGCCGCGCACCACCTGTAACGGGGTAAACGAGGCCGCACCTAATGCCAGCGATTCGGTGTGAACAATGTTCTGAGCCGGGAAACCAAAGCGCTGCAGATACTCAGCGGCGTAATCCACGCCCATCGCACGCATCGCACGCACCATCACCACGTTTTTCGACTGGCCTAAACCCTGACGCAGACGAATCGGACCATCGTAAGTTGGCGGGGAGTTCTTGGGACGCCAGTCAGCACCCGCACCCGCATCCCAGCGTGAAATCGGCACATCGTTAAGGATTGAGGCGAGCGTCAGCCCGCGATCCATTGCGGCGGTATAGAGGAAAGGCTTGATATTAGAGCCGACCTGACGCAGCGCCTGGGTCGCACGGTTAAACATGCTCTGGTTAAAGGCAAAGCCGCCTACCAGCGCGCGCACCGCACCATCATTCGGATCCAGCGAGACCAGCGCCGAGTTCACATCCGGCACCTGGCCCAGCCACCACTCATCACCCACTTTGCGCACCCAGATCTGCTGGCCGGCCTGCAATACCTGCGTCACGCTTTTCGGCGTCGGGCCCTGCACGGTGTCAGACTTATAAGGACGCGCCCAGCGCACACCCGCTAATGCCAGCGACACATTGCTGCCATCTTTCAGCATCACCGTCGCTTCATCGCTGCGCGCTTCCGTTACTACTGCCGGATTGAGCGGACCATAGACCGGCAGCGTCTTCAGCGCTTTCTCAATTTTCGTCTGATCCCAGGCCGGTTCACCCACTTTCCACAGCACGCTGGTCGGGCCGCGATAGCCATGACGCATATCGTAGGCCATGACGTTATTGCGAACTGAGGTCTGCGCGGCTTCCTGCAGGCGACGGGTCACGGTGGTGTAGACCTTGTAACCGTCGGTGTAGGCATTCTCACCGTAGCGTTTCACCATCTCCTGACGCACCATCTCGCTGAGATAGGGGGCAGAGAAAGCGATTTCCGGACCGTGATACTTCGCGACCAGCGGCGTATTACGCGCCTCGTCATACTGCTGCTGCGTGATGTAATGCTGATCCAGCATACGCGCCAGCACCACGTTGCGGCGCGACAGGGCACGACTCGGCGAGTAAAGCGGGTTAAAGGTGGAAGGGGCTTTCGGCAGACCGGCAATCATCGCCATCTCACTCAGCGACAGCTGGTCAACCGGCTTACCAAAATAGACCTGTGAGGCTGCGCCAACGCCATAAGCACGGTAGCCGAGGTAGATCTTATTCAGGTAGAGCTCAAGTATTTCATCTTTGTTCAGCAACTGCTCAATGCGGATCGCCAGGAACGCTTCCTTTATTTTACGCATCAGGGTGCGTTCCGGACTCAGGAAGAAGTTACGGGCCAGCTGCTGAGTGATAGTACTGGCACCCTGCGAGGCGTGACCGGAGACCAGCGCAACGCTGGCCGCACGGAAAATACCCACCGGATCAACACCATGGTG
Source organism: Pantoea sp. JV6 (assembly GCF_025910055.1). Lineage (NCBI taxonomy): Bacteria > Pseudomonadati > Pseudomonadota > Gammaproteobacteria > Enterobacterales > Erwiniaceae > Pantoea > Pantoea sp. JV6. The sequence continues at coordinate 193,956 of NZ_JAPCIM010000020.1, forward strand.
CTCATAAAAACGGCTATCTTCGGTCGCAATAAACGCTTTCACCATCACAGGTGGCACTTGCTGCAGAGTCAAAGGAATACGGCGCATTTCGCCATACTGGGCGATTAGATCGCCATCGGCGCTGTAAACCTGCATAGGGGTTTGCAGACGCACATCTTTCAGCGTGTTTACGTCGGGCAGCTGTGGCTCTATGTATTTGTATAAACCATAAATCGAGCCAGCTCCCAACAGGATGCAACACACTGTAAGGATCAATAAATACTTTACGAACTTCACCTGGAATTTCCCATCTGTTGTCGTTTGAGCAGTTTATAAACAACCGCGCGGTAGTATAAAGGCAAGCCAGACGCTTTGATATGTCCATTTTCCCGGACGATAAGGAGATCGCGCGTATGGCTTTTCATACCTGGCAAATTGGGCTGGATATTCAGAATAGGCAGATTTGCGCCCTGGCCCTCCAGCCTCGTCGTGATGGCTGGCAGCTACGCCACTGGTGGCAGCAGCGGCTGCCGCAAGATACGTTAAGAAACGGCGTGCTGCAATCTTCGCCTGAATTACTGGCGGCCTTAACGGCCTGGCGTCAGCGGTTGCCACGCCGTTATTCGCTGCGGGTCGGACTGCCAGCCCAGCTGGTGCTGCAGCGCCAGCTTCCCCTGCCTGCGCAGTCGCTGAATGAGCCCGCGCTGGGGCACTACGTGCAGGCGGCCGCGCGCCGTCTCTTTCCGCTGGAGCCCGCTGCGCTGGCGCTGGATTACCGGCCGGGTGTGCAGAGCGGGCAGCTCTGCGTCACGGCAGCGCGGCTGGAGATTATCGACCAGTGGGCGGCACCCCTGTTGCAGGCGGGTTTAAAGCCGCAGGTGTTCGAACTGACCACCGAGGCGCTGAAGCGGTTAGCCCGGCAGGCAGCGCTGCAGGACGATGCGGTACTGGTTCTGCAGCAGGATAACCGCTGGCTCTGGAGCGATGCGCACACCGCTGCTGACACAGGCGAAGCCGCCACGCTGGAGGCACTGCAACGGCAGGCCTTTCCCGGGGCGCGTTCTGTCGCCTGGTGTACCGCAGAGCAGACGCCGTTGCCCGCAGACGTTAGCGCGTTTTCCCCTTTTGATCTGTTTCGTTATAAGCAGCCACCTTTGCCGGAGAATCCGGGCGCTTTTGCGCTGGCGGCCGGGCTGGCGCTGCGCGACGGAGATGAGTGATGGTCGCGGTTAATCTGCTGCCCTGGCGGCAGCGCCGTCGGCAACAGCAGCGGCGACAGAGCCTGGTCGTGCTGTCACTGGCGACTGGCGCCCTGTTACTGGTGGTGATGCAGCAAACCTGGCGGATCCAGCAGACGCGTCAGCAGGTGGCGCAGGCGAGCAGGACGCAACAGCAGGCGCTGGAAAGCATGGGGCAGCAGTTAGCGCAACAGAAGCAGTTACTGGAGCAGCTCGCGGTCGTGCATAAACAGCAGGCAAAGCATCGCCAGCAGGCTGCACAACTGGCCGCCTGGCAGCAGTTCTGGCTCGATTTACCCGCGTTGCTGCCCGACACCGCCTGGCTGACCCGGCTGGAGAAGCGCGACAACCATCTGACACTGGAGGGGCGGGCGCAGGATATGGCGGCAGTCCGACAGTTCCGCCAGCAATTAACCACTGTGGCCCTGTTTGGTCTGGTGAAGCAGGGCGGGGTTAAGCGTCAGGCTGATGGCCATTATCGGTTTTCACTGCGGGCAGAGATGCAGGATGTGAACAGTGAGTGAATGGTGGGAGCGCTGGTGGCAGATGGCCGCTATTGCGCGCTATGGCTTGCTCGCCGCGCTCTTATCCGGTCTGCTGCTGCTCTCCTGGATCCTGTGGTTACGGCCACAGCAGCAGGCGCTCATTGCTGAACAGCAGACGCTGTTGCAGTTGATCCGCACTCTGCAGCTGCGCCAGCACCAGTGGCGTCAGAACCCTGATAATACACAGTTGCAGGCGCAGCTGCAGTCGATGCAGATCGCGAGATCAGCATCTGCATCGGGCCGTGCAGTGGAAGAGATCCTGGCGGCACGCCGTAGCCAGCTGGAAGAGTGGCAGCCGGACGCCCCCTCACGCATGCTGACGCTGCATCTGCAGTGGCCGGCGTTCCAGTCGCTTTTTGCCGAGCTGGCCCAGGCCTCCGCACCGTTTCCGGTGCATTTCCAGCTGCTGGCGCAGCCGCAGTACCTGGTGGCTCAACTCTGGCTGGAACCTGACGATGCGCCATAGTCTGCTGATTTTACTGTTGTGCTGTGGCGGCGTGCTGGCGCGCGATCCGTTCCGGCCTGTAGCCGGTTCCGTCTGTGAGGCGTCAGTGGAACCGCTCACCGGCTGGCGTCTGCAGGGGATCATTGGCCGGGAGGCGCATTTCCATGCCTGGCTGCTGACCCCGCAGGGAGAGAGTATTACGGCCCGCACCGGCAAGCTATTTCCATTCGCACCCTGGCAACTGGCGGATATGACCCGCCGCAGCCTCACCTTAGCGGTGCCGAATAGCTGCAACGCACAACAGACCGCATTTTATTTAAAAGGACGATCGCATGATAAGGATAGCTACACTGCTGCTGCTACTAAGCTGCCTGCTGCCGGTTCACGCCGCTGATGAGGAGCCTCTCAGCCTGACTTTTGATAACGCCCCGGTAGAGCGTATTTTGCAGGCGCTGGCTGACTATCAGCAGATCAATCTGATGATTGCGCCAGAGGTTGAAGGTTCGTTATCGCTGCGGCTAGATAACCTGCCCTGGCATCAGGCGCTCAACCTGGTGGCGCGCATGGCAAAGCTGACGCTGGTTGAACAGGATAATGTCCTGCTGGTCTATCCGGAAAGCTGGCAGCAGGCTCAGCAGCAGGCACGTGAGGCTGAGCAGCAGCTACAGTTGCAGCAGATTCCTTTGCAACAGCGCGCTGTGATATTGCGTTATGCCAGCGCCAGCGAGGTGTATGCCAGCCTGCTGAGTGAGCGTCAGTCGCTGATGACACCGCGCGGTAGCGTGACGGTCGACAAACGCACCAACGCATTGTTACTGCGCGATAGTGCGGCGGCTTTAAAAGAGACGGAGCGCTGGATACGGGCGCTGGATCTGCCACTGGAACAGATTGAACTGTCAGCCCACATCGTCACTATCAGCGAGGAGCATCTGCAGGAGCTGGGCGTGAAGTGGGGATTGCAGGCGGGGGACGCCGCAGTAAATGATATCCTGCATCATCCCCGGCTGGATGTTCCGCTGGCGGTGAGTTCACCCGGCATCAGCGTGGGAATGGCGCTGGCGCGCATCGGAGGGCAGCTTCTGGATCTGGAGTTAAGTGCGCTGGAGCAGGAGAACCAGATTGAAATCATCGCCAGTCCGCGCCTCTTTACCTCACATCAGCAGACCGCTTCGATTAAGCAGGGCACAGAAATTCCTTATGAAGTGTCGGCAGGAAACAGCGGTGCCACCAGTATTGAGTTTAAAGAAGCGGTACTGGGTATGGAGGTGACACCGACGATTTCCGGCAATGGCCGCATCCAGTTGAAGATCCATATCAGTCAGAATATGCCGGGTCGCAGCATCAGAACCGGCGATAGCGACATATTATCCATCGATAAACAGGAAATTGAGACCCAGGTCACGGTCAGTGACGGGCAAACACTGGCGTTAGGCGGTATCTTTCAGCAGCAGCGCACCCGCGGACAGAATCAGGTGCCGCTACTGGGAAATGTGCCGCTGATTGGCGGGTTGTTTCGCCAGCAATCTGATCAGCGCAAAAAAAGAGAGTTGGTGATCTTCATTACGCCGCGATTGGTCAGGGAAGCAGCGCTTACGGCTGGATAAAACGGAAAATGCGTCCCTTAAGGCCATCTGCGTTGACGCAGGAGAGGAATTAGCTTACAAGGTTTAGCGATTTTCAATACGGTGTAACCGTCTATGCTGGGTAAATCCCGGCAAACAGATCAGAAAACTCCTCTGTACGCAGCGTTGTAAAGACGCAGCGCTGGCGCGTTACAGTTTCGCGAACACAGGCCAATTCAGAAATGGATGTGCTGAAGGCAATATAATCGGTTGCCAAACAGCCTTGAGTGTTGAGATAATTTTTCATCTGACTCTTGCTAACGCTCATGAGGTCTCAGTTCCTGTCCCGCCAGCAAATGCTGAACGCGGGGTATCATTAACGAATTCTTAGTAATACCGACAAAATGGCAGAGAAACGCAATATCTTTCTGGTTGGGCCGATGGGTGCCGGCAAAAGCACTATTGGCCGTCAGTTGGCTCAGCAACTCAACATGGAGTTCTTCGATTCCGATCAGGAAATTGAGCGACGCACCGGAGCGGATGTGGGCTGGGTTTTTGATGTCGAAGGCGAAGCTGGCTTTCGCGATCGCGAAGAAAAAATCATTAACGAACTGACCGAGAAGCAAGGCATCGTCCTGGCGACAGGCGGTGGTTCCGTCAAATCCCGGGAAACGCGTAATCGTCTCTCCGCCCGCGGTGTTGTGGTTTATCTTGAAACCACCATCGAGAAGCAACTGGCGCGCACCCAACGTGACAAAAAACGTCCGTTGCTGCAGGTGGATTCACCGCCGCGTGAAGTGCTCGAAGCGCTGGCTGGCGAACGTAACCCGCTCTACGAAGAGATCGCCGATGTAACCATTCGCACAGATGATCAGAGTGCGAAAGTGGTGGCGAATCAGATTATCCACATGTTGGAAAAAAGTTGATCCAACGTTCGAAGGCTCCTTAACAGGTATCGGGCATCATGGAGAAGATCACCGTCTCACTGGGGGAACGCAGTTACCCCATCACTATCGCTGCCGGACTGTTTAACGATCCGGCTTCTTTTTGGCCGCTAACCGCGGGCGAAAACGCCATGGTGGTGACAAACCAGACGCTGGCTCCGCTTTATCTTGACCAGCTGACGGCGCTGCTGACGGCGGCAGGTGTAAAAGTGGATCAGGTGATCTTACCCGACGGCGAGCAATATAAGACGCTGGCCGTGATGGATCAGGTTTTTACCGCGCTCCTGCAAAAGCCGCACGGTCGTGATACGACGCTTATCGCCTTAGGCGGCGGCGTCATTGGCGATCTTACCGGTTTTGCTGCGGCCAGTTATCAGCGTGGCGTACGCTTTATTCAGGTACCGACCACCTTACTGTCGCAGGTCGACTCTTCGGTTGGCGGCAAAACGGCCGTTAACCATCCGCTGGGCAAAAACATGATCGGCGCGTTTTATCAACCCGCGTCGGTGGTGATTGATACTGCCTGTCTGCAGACGTTGCCCGCGCGCGAACTGGCGTCGGGTCTGGCGGAAGTGATTAAGTACGGCATCATCCTCGACGGTGCGTTTTTCCAGTGGCTGGAGCAGAATCTTGATGCCCTGCTGGCGCTGGATGAACAGGCGCTGGCGTACTGCATTCGTCGCTGCTGTGAACTGAAAGCCGAAGTCGTGGCCGCCGATGAACGTGAAAACGGTCAGCGGGCGTTGCTGAATCTGGGCCATACTTTTGGTCATGCGATTGAAGCACACATGGGCTATGGCAACTGGCTGCACGGTGAAGCGATTGCAGCGGGCATGGTGATGGCGGCACGCACGGCTGAACGCCTGGGGCAGTTCCAGGCACAGGAGACGGACCGCATTATTGCTCTGTTCCTGCGTGCCGGTTTGCCGGTAAATGGGCCGGAGGCGATGAGTGCGGAGATGTATCTGCCGCACATGATGCGCGATAAGAAAGTTCTGGCGGGCGAATTGCGGCTGGTACTCCCGCTATCGATTGGCCGCTCTGAAGTGCGTGGTGGCGTGGCACATGATATGGTGCTGGCTGCAATTAATGATTGTCAGCAATCCTGAGATTAAGCAGTTGAGTGGTGACGCGGCGCGCAGGGTGCGCAGTGCGGAATGCCGCTTTACGGAGGAGGCAAAATGGATGAGTTTAAACCGGAAGATGAGTTAAAACCTGACGCCAGCGATCGCCGTCCCTCGCGCCCTCGTAAGTCGTCTCCCGCAGCCAAAATACCGGTTTCGCGCCAGCGCATCATGATGGGTGTCGGGATCCTGGTTCTGCTGTTACTGGTACTGGGTATTGGTTCGGCGCTGAATGGCCCGGATGAGAAAAAACCTGCGACTGCGGGCAACACGCCTGCCGCTGGCGGCGGTTCCGGCAGTGAGAAGAATATCGACCTGGCCGGCTCCTCTTCCATGTCAGGTGGACAGACGACGCCAACCGGCGGGCAGACCACGCCAGCTACCAGCGAAAATAACGCGGCTACCAGCGGTAATGCTGCGTCTGACCCGCAGCGCGACGTCTCAATGCCGCCTGTGGCTTCAACGCCTACGCAGGCCGCCCCTGTTGAGACGCCAGCAAATCAGCAGCGTGTCACGCTGCCGGGCGATCTGAACAGCGCGCTGAGTAATCAGCAGCAGCAGGTCGACAGTGCCGCGATGGGCACGCAGGGTGGCAGTTCACTGCCAACAGCCCCTGCCACGGTCAGCGGCAATGCCGGAACGGCTGCGAATCCGGTTACGGCCCCTGCAGGCCGTCAGACGCCAAACAAATCAAACGCTTCTGCCCGTCCGGCGCACGATTCATCGCATAAAACTGCTTCGAAGCCTGCAACCCGTGACAGCAAAACACATACCACGCCAGCACGTACGCCAGCCCCTTCTGCTCCGGCCACTGCGGCGGCAGGCAGCAGTTCAGCCAGCAAATCATTACCAGGCGGCAGCTATACCCTGCAGCTGAGCGGTGCATCGAAGGCGGAAAGCCTGAATGCCTGGGCTAAGCAGCAGAATCTGAGTGGGTATCACGTCTACAAAACCACCCGTAACGGTCAGTCGTGGTACGTGCTGGTGAGTGGTTCCTATGCCACACCGGCTGATGCCAAACGCGCGGTAGCCTCACTGCCTGCCGAAGTGCGTGCGAAGAACCCGTGGGTTAAACCAGTAAGCCAGGTGAAGAAAGAAGCCAGCCAATAGCGGATGTGGGGCCAGTTTCTGGCCCCGTTTTAAGCGCAGATCTGCTGTCGGTCCAGCCACAGCCTCACAATAAGATGTAATAACCACGACAGCATGAAAAAAAATCGCGCTTTCCTGAAATGGGCAGGGGGAAAATTTCCCTTAGTAGAAGAGATCCATCGCCATCTGCCGCAAGGCGACTGTCTGGTAGAACCCTTTGTTGGCGCGGGTTCGGTGTTTCTGAACACTGAATTTGATCGCTACCATCTGGCTGATATCAACAGTGACCTGATTAATCTCTATAACATTGTTAAAACGCGCACGGCGGATTTCATCCGTGACGCGCAGCTGCTGTTTACGCCGGAAAGTAACAACGAGATCTGTTATTACCAGCGTCGCACCGAATTTAACACCAGCACCGACGCCTACCTGCGCGCGCTGTTGTTCCTCTATCTGAACCGTCACTGTTACAACGGCCTCTGTCGCTATAACCTGCGTGGCGAGTTCAACGTGCCGTTTGGCCGCTATCGCAAACCCTACTTTCCTGAAGCAGAACTGTTATGGTTTGCCGAGCGTGCGCAAAAAGCGACGTTTGTCTGTGAATCGTACGATGTTACCCTGACCAATGCCGGTAAAGGCTCGGTAGTCTATTGCGATCCGCCTTATGCGCCGCTGTCGGCAACGGCCAATTTCACGGCTTATCACACCAACAGCTTCAGCCTGCGTGAGCAGGAGAACCTGGCGGCGTTAGCGGCAAAGCTGGCTTCGTCGGAGAACCGGATACCGGTACTGATTTCTAACCACGACACTGCACTGACGCGTTTATGGTATCAGGATGCAGAGTTACATGTGGTCAAAGCCCGGCGTTCTATCAGCCGAAGCATAACGGGTCGCACCAAGGTCGACGAACTGCTGGCACTTTATAGCTAGTCTGTTTCGTCCGCGACCAACGCATTACGCCAGCCTGCGTGCTGGCGCACAACAGTGGGAGAATCGGATGAAACAATATTTGCTGGCCCCTTCAATCCTTTCGGCGGACTTTGCTCGCCTGGGCGAAGACACAGCCAAAGCGCTGGCGGCCGGAGGTGACGTGGTTCACTTCGACGTGATGGACAACCACTACGTGCCTAATCTGACCATGGGTCCGATGGTGCTGAAAGCACTGCGCGACTATGGCATCACTGCCCCCATCGATGTGCATCTGATGGTGAAGCCGGTAGATGCGCTAATCCCTGATTTCGCCAAAGCGGGTGCCACCTACATCACCTTTCATCCCGAAGCCAGCGAACACGTTGACCGCACCCTGCAAATCATCAAAGAGCATGGCTGCAAAGCGGGTCTGGTGTTTAACCCGGCGACCCCGCTGAGCTACCTCGATTACGTCATGGATAAGCTGGATATCATTCTGCTGATGTCAGTGAACCCTGGCTTTGGCGGTCAGTCATTTATTCCTGGCACACTGGATAAACTGCGTGAAGCGCGCAGGCGTATCGATCAGAGCGGTTACAGCATTCGCCTTGAAGTGGATGGCGGCGTGAAGATCGACAACATTGGCCAGATCGCTGCCGCCGGTGCCGACATGTTTGTCGCCGGTTCCGCGATCTTCGGTCACCCTGACTATAAAAAAGTGATCGATGATATGCGCAACGAACTGGAGAAGGCCAATGGCTCATTTCACTGATATTCGTGCGCTGGCGTTTGATCTTGATGGGACACTGGTGGATAGCGCACCCGGCCTGGCCGATGCGATTGACCGCACGCTGAACGATCTCCGTCTGCCGCAGGCGGGCCTTGAGCGTGTCTCAACCTGGATTGGCAACGGCGCGGATATCATGATGGCCCGCGCGCTGACCTTCGCGCTGGGCCGTGAGCCGCAGCCGGAAGAGCAGCGTGATGCGCGGGCACTGTTTGACCGGCATTATGCCGATACCGTGGATGCGGGCAGTACGCTGTTTCCACAGGTAAAGCAGACGCTGGCCGCATTAAAGGCTGCCGGGCTGCCGATGGCGATAGTCACCAACAAGCCGACGCCGTTTGTAGCACCGCTGCTGGAGTCGCTTGGCATTGCTGATGCGTTTTCGCTGATTATCGGTGGCGACGATGTGCCGGTTAAAAAACCGCATCCTGCGGCAATTTTTATGGTGCTGGGCACCTTTGGTGTGTTGCCGAATCAGTTGCTGTTTGTCGGCGACTCACGCAATGATATCCAGGCGGCACAGGCGGCGGGCGTACCCAATATCGGCATGACCTTTGGCTATAACTATGGCGAGCCGATTGCCACCAGCCAGCCCGATTTAACCCTCGACTCTTTCGACGAACTTTTGCCCGCTCTGGGGCTGTAAATATCAGGACATAAGTATGAAACCCATCGTTTTCAGCGGCGCACAGCCGTCCGGCGAACTGACCATTGGCAACTATATGGGAGCGCTGCGTCAGTGGGTGCAGATGCAGGATGATTTCCACTGCATTTATTGCATCGTTGATCTGCACGCTATCACCGTGCGTCAGGATCCTGTTGCACTGCGTAAAGCGACGCTGGACACGCTGGCGCTCTATCTGGCCTGTGGTATAGACCCGCAAAAAAGCACCATCTTCGTTCAGTCGCATGTGCCAGAGCACACGCAGCTGAGCTGGATCCTGAATTGCTACGCCTACTTCGGTGAACTGAGCCGCATGACGCAGTTCAAGGATAAATCAGCGCGTTACGAAGAGAACATTAACGCCGGTCTGTTCGACTATCCGGTGCTGATGGCGGCTGACATTCTGCTCTATCAGACCCATCAGGTGCCGGTGGGTGAAGATCAGAAGCAGCATCTGGAGCTGAGCCGCGATATCGCGCATCGCTTCAATGCGATTTATGGCGATATCTTCAAAGTACCAGAGCCGTTGATTCCGAAGTCTGGCGCGCGCGTGATGTCGCTGCTGGAACCGACGAAGAAGATGTCCAAGTCTGACGATAACCGCAATAACGTGATCGGCCTGCTGGAAGATCCGAAAGCGGTCGTGAAGAAGATTAAACGCGCCGTCACCGATTCTGAAGAGCCGCCAGTGGTGCGCTACGACATCAAAGAGAAAGCGGGCGTCTCTAACCTGCTGGATATTCTGTCGGGCGTGACCGGTAAAACCATCGCCGAGCTGGAGCAGGAGTTCGAAGGCAAGATGTATGGCCACCTGAAAGGCGCAGTAGCCGATGCCGTGTCGGGTATGCTCTCTGAGCTGCAGGAGCGTTATCACAGCTTCCGCAACGATGAAGCACTGCTGGAGCAGGTGATGCGTGATGGCGCGGCCAAAGCACGCGCACAGGCGCAGGAAACGCTGAAAAAGGTGTATCAGGCGGTAGGCTTTGTCGCGATGCCGTAATGGCTGAGCAGACAACCAGGACGGCGGGCATTGTGCCCGCCGTTTTTATTTGCCGGACTCAAAACCAGCGCAGACTGTCACGCAGACTTACCACGCTGCCGATGATCATCAGGCTGGGACTGGTCACCTGACCGGCTAACGCCTCCAGCTCGCTCAGTGTCCCGGTGACCACGTGTTGACGCGTAGTGGTGCCGTTTTCCACCAGCGCCACCGGCATATCGCTGCGCATACCGTGCTTTATCAACTGCTGCTGAATTTCTCCGGCCTGCGTGAGCCCCATATAAAAGACCAGCGTCTGCTGTTCCGCCGCCAGCGTCTGCCAGGCGAGCGTGCCCTCTTTCTGCAGATGCCCGGTAACCAGTCTGACGCTCTGCGCATGATCGCGGTGGGTCAGGGGAATACCGCTGTAAGCCGCACAGCCCGATGCGGCGGTGATCCCCGGCACCACGCTGAACGGAATCTGCCGCTGCGCCAGCGCTTCCAGCTCTTCACCGCCGCGACCAAAGATAAAGGGATCGCCGCCTTTCAGCCGCACTACGCGTTTTCCCCGCTGCGCCTGTTCGCAGAGCAACTGGTTGATCTCATCCTGCGGCACGCAGTGATGTCCGGCGCGTTTCCCGACAAAAATGCGCTCGGCATCGCGGCGCACCAGATTCAGGATCTCATCGGAAACCAGCCGGTCATAGACGATGACATCTGCCTGCTGGATCAGCTGTAAGCCTTTCAGAGTCAGTAATCCGGCATCACCCGGACCGGCACCGACCAGCGCCACTTCACCCTGTTGGCGAAGGTCAGCGTTAAAGAGCTGGTCGGTAATCTGCTCCGCGCGTTCACTGTCGCCGTTGGCCAGCGTCTGGGCCAGCCGCTCGCTGTTAAAGAAGCGTTCCCAGAAGTGGCGGCGGGCACTGACAGAGCTGAATTGTTGTTTCACCCGCGCGCGCAGAGTGCCTGCCAGCTGAGCCAGCTGGCCAAGGTGTTGCGGCAGCATCGCCTCCAGCTTCTCCCGCAACAGGCGCGCCAGTACCGGCGCGCGTCCACCGGAAGAGACGGCGACCATCAGCGGGGAACGATCGATGATCGACGGCATAATGGCGCTGGCCTGCTGCGGCGCATCCACCAGATTGCAGAAGATCTGCTGTTTTTCGGCGGCTTCAGCCACCTGCTGATTGACCGCATCGTCGCTGGTTGCGGCGACCACCAGCCAGCAGCCGGCCAGCCAGTGCGGATCAAACGCCCCTGGCAGCAGCGTGATGGTTTCCTGCTGCGCCCATTGCCGGAAGGCGGGGGAGAAATCAAGGGCACCGACCAGTAGTTCGGCGCCGGCCTCCAGCAGCAGGCGGGCTTTCCGCTCAGCCACGTCACCTGCGCCGACCAGCAGGCAGCGTCGGCCCTGCAGGCGGCAGAATAAGGGGAAGTAGTCCATCAGACGTCCTTAAAAAAGCCCGCGGAGGCGGGCTGTTGACGGGAGTTACAGGCAGACTTCAACCTGTCCGGCATTGACCCGCACCGGCCAGGCCGCCACGGAGCGCGTTTCATCCTCCATGCAGTAGCCATCGCTAAGACGGAAATGCTGCTTTTTCAGCGGGCTGGCAACCCAGAGCGCATCCTGATGTTCAGCAATAATGCCGCGTGACAGCACGCTGGCATCGGCAAACGGATCGATATTGCTGATGGCATAGAGCTGCTCATCGTTGCGGGGACGGAAGATTGCAACCTGCTGGCCTTTGACCAGCGCGCAGACGCCCGTAGCGGGCAGGATCTGCGTCAGCGGACACACCGGATTCCACTGGCTCATGATTCGGTCTCCTCAATCAGGGTCACGGCAATACGTTCATCGGCGCGTGCCGGGCGGTGCTGGTCGCGCTCCGCGACCCGCTGCACGCCAGGATCGCGTTGCGGCGAGTTGATAAAGTGGGCAAAGCGCGTCAGGTGATCCTTATCTTCCAGCGTCGCTTTCCATTCACAGTTGACGCTGGCGCGCAGCGCCGCCAGCTGCTGCTCCATCTGGCCGTTGAGGCCAAGTTTGTCATCCACAATCACCTTACGCAGATAGTCGATGCCGCCTTCCAGACTCTCCAGCCACAGCGAGGTGCGCTGCAGTTTGTCGGCGGTGCGGATATAGAACATCATGAAACGGTCGAGATAGGTGATCAGCGTCTGCTGATCGAGATCGGCCGCCAGCAGATCGCCATGGCGCGGCTTCATGCCGCCGTTGCCGCAGACGTAGAGGTTCCACCCTTTTTCCGTCGCGATAATGCCGACATCTTTGCCCTGTGCTTCTGCACATTCACGGGTGCAGCCAGAGACGCCAAACTTCATCTTGTGCGGCGTACGGATGCCTTTGTAGCGGTTCTCCAGCATCACGCCGAAGCCGAGGCTGTCACCCACGCCATAACGGCACCAGGCGCTGCCAACGCAGGTTTTCGCCATCCGCAGCGCCTTGGCGTAGGCCTGGCCGGTTTCAAATCCGGCGTCGATCAGCTGTGACCAGATAGGGGGCAGATCGTCTTTCTGCGCGCCAAACAGACCGATACGCTGAGAGCCGGTAATTTTGGTGTAGAGCTGATAGCGCTCGGCGATCTCGCCAATCACTTTCAGTCCCTGAGGCGTGATTTCACCGCCGGGCGAGCGCGGGATCACCGAGTAGGTGCCATCTTTCTGGATGTTGCCAAGATAGAGGTCGTTGCTGTCCTGTAACGGCGCGTGCTGGGGTTTGAGCACATACTCATTCCAGCAGGAGGCGAGCAGTGAGCCAACCACCGGCTTGCACACTTCACAGCCGTAACCCTGACCATAGCGGGCCAGCAGTTCGTCAAAGGTTTTAATCTCCTCTACCTGAATCAGGTGATAAAGCTCCTGACGTGACCAGGCGAAGTGGGCGCAAAGATGGTTATTGACCTCAATGCCCTGACGGCTGAGTTCACTGTTGAGAACCTGGGTGATCAGTGGGATACAGCCGCCGCAACCGGTGCCGGCACGGGTGCTGCTTTTCAGTGCTGCCACGGTATGACAGCCACCCTGTACCGCCTTAATGATGTCGCCTTTACTGACGTCAAAGCAGGAGCAGATTTGTGCGGTATCAGGCAGAGAATCGACGCCGATGGCCGGTTTATCCCCGCTGCCGGCTGGCAGAATCAGCGCTTCCGGATTAGCAGGCAGCGGAATACCATTCAGCACCAGCTGCAGAAGGTTGCCATAGTCGCTGGTGTCGCCCACCAGGACGGCACCCAGCAGGGTTTTCTGATCTTCGCTGATAATCAGGCGCTTGTAGATCGATTTGCTCTCATCCAGCCAGACCACGCTGCGAGCGCCTGGCGTGGTGCCGCGCGCATCGCCAATGCCGCCAACATCAACACCCAGCAGCTTCAGTTTGGCGCTCATGTCCGCGCCGGTAAACGCATTGTCGCGGCCCAGCAGATGGTCGCTGGCGACCTGGGCCATTTTGTAACCCGGCGCTACCAGGCCATAGACACGATTCTGCCAGGCAGCGCACTCACCGATAGCGTAGATGGTGGGATCGCTGGTCCGGCACTGGTCATCAATGGCGATGCCGCCGCGCGGCCCCAGTGCTAATCCACACTGTTTCGCCAGTTTGTCCTGCGGGCGAATGCCGGTGGAGAAGACGATGAAATCGACCTCCAGCGCGCTGCCATCAGCAAACTGCAGCGTTTTGCCGCCGTGCTCGTGATGCACAATCTGTTGGGTGTTTTTACCGGTGTGGACCCGCACGCCCATCTGCTCAATCTTGCGACGTAGCTGCTCACCGCCTTGCTGATCTAACTGCTCCGCCATCAGCACCGGCGCAAATTCAATAACGTGGGTTTCAATGCCCAGATTTTTCAGTGCGCCCGCCGCTTCCAGCCCCAGCAGGCCGCCGCCAATCACCGCGCCGCGTTTGCTGCGGCGCGAACAGGCTTCGATGGCGTTGAGATCTTCGATGGTGCGATAGACAAAGCAGTCGCTGCCTTCGGCACCGTTAATTGGCGGGATCCACGGATAAGAGCCGGTGGCAAAAATCAGCGTATCGTAATGCACCGCGCGACCGGTACTGGAGTGGATGAGCTTCTCATCACGGTTAATGGTGATGGCGCGTTCACCCAGCAGCAGATTGACCTGATGTTTGTCGTAATAGCCTTCACGAACCAGCGACAATTCTTCAGCGGTGTGATGGGAAAAGTAGGCGGACAGGTGGACACGATCATAGGCGACACGGGGTTCTTCACAAAAGACGGTCAGCGAAAACTGGTCAGGTTCCGCTTTCTCTAGTAATTCTTCTATGAAGCGGTGGCCGACCATGCCGTTACCGATAACGACGACATTGTGCTTGCTCATTTTTGCCTCAAATTTGCGATATCTGCGGCTACAATAGCGCGCCGTTTCTGGCACTTATTGATATACATCAACCACGACGCCATATACCCATTAAGAGGTATATGGTTGATTTGAAATAATTTTTTCTGGTGCGGATAACCCGCTGATTATTCGGGCTTGCGGCGGGTCACCTGAATCGTGTTAGTTTTAAAACACAAAACCGGAAAAGGAGTCGGCAATGATGTCACCTAAGTGGATCAATAACGTGCGTTTACCCTGGCGGGATGGGTTATGGCAGATCGCCATCGCCGATGGCAAAATTGCCCGGCTCTCAGCCCAGCCGCAGCACGCTTCACCGGCGGATGAATCGCTGGACGGCGAGGGTGGCTTAGCCTGCGCGCCTTTTATTGAGCCGCATATTCATCTGGATACGACTCAGACCGCTGGCGAACCCGCCTGGAACCAGTCCGGTACGCTGTTTGAAGGCATTGAGCGCTGGGCTGAACGCAAAGCCATGCTCAGTCATGAAGATGTTAAGCGGCGGGCGATGCAGACGCTGAAGTGGCAGATTGCCAACGGCATTCAGTTTGTCCGTACTCATGTTGACGTTTCTGACCCGTCACTGACGGCGCTTAAAGCGATGCTGGAGTTGAAGGCGGAGATGGCGCCGTGGATCACTATCCAGATTGTTGCTTTTCCCCAGGAGGGTATTCTCTCTTATCCCAACGGTGAAGCGCTGCTGGAGGAGGCATTGCGGCTGGGCGCGGATGTGGTCGGCGCGATCCCGCATTACGAATTCACCCGTGAATATGGTGTTGAGTCGCTGCATAAAACTTTTGCGCTGGCTAACCGCTACGATCGGCTGATCGATGTTCACTGCGATGAGATCGATGATGAACAGTCGCGCTTTGTGGAAACTGTGGCGGCGCTGGCGCATCGCGATGGCAACGGCGCGCGCGTGACGGCCAGTCATACCACCGCGATGCACTCTTATAATGGCGCGTATACCTCACGACTGTTTCGACTGCTTAAGCTGTCGGGCATTAATTTTGTCGCGAATCCGCTGGTCAATATTCACCTGCAGGGCCGCTTTGATACCTACCCTAAGCGGCGCGGCATTACGCGGGTGAAAGAGATGCTGGAGGCGGAGATTAACGTCTGTTTCGGCCACGACGATGTGTTCGATCCCTGGTATCCGCTGGGCACCGCCAGCATGCTGCAGGTGCTGCATATGGGCTTACACGTCTGTCAGTTGATGGGCTATGAGCAGATTGATGCGGGTCTGGATCTGATTACGCATAACAGCGCGAAGACGCTGCAGCTGTCAGGCTATGGCATTCAGACCGGCAACGATGCCAGCCTGATTATTCTGCCGGCAGAGAGTGGTTTTGATGCAGTAAGAAGACAGGTTCCGGTGCGCTACTCACTGCGTCGCGGCATCGTGGTGGCAGAGACAAAGCCTGCAGAAAGCGAGATTTACTGGCGGGAGCGGGAGCGGATAGACTTCCGGCGTTAAACAGCAGGGCGGCGATCTATCGCCGCCCTGAATGATTAATGCGTAACGTGACCGTGCGAGCGATGTTTAGTGACCAGCCCCAGCAGGACACACATTACAAACACCACCGCGTAGAGGCCGTTGGCGGTGACCAGCGCCGTGTGCACGCCGCTCTTCTCAACAATCGGCGCGGTCACCACGAAGGTCAGCATGGTGCCGACGGTGCCGCAGGTCAGAATAAAGTTCACCAGTTTCGGTGACGCCACTTTGGTCTGCAGCGAGCCGAGCGTGATGATAGTGGTGTAAATCGCGCTGGAGCTGAAGCCCAACACCATAATGATCCACTTCAGCATACTGGCATCGCTGCTGCTGACGAACCAGTACATCAGCACGGTAGCCAGTCCCGCCAGCACCATCAGAATGCGTTGCAGATCGAAGAAGCGCAGCAGGAAGCTGAAGGCCCACATCCCCACCATATAAGCGGTCCAGAAGCTGCCCACCAGTTGTCCGGCATCATTAATATTCATGCCCATGACTTTGGTGGCATATTCCGGCACCCAGGAGATAAAGCCAAGCTGGCCCAGAATGTAGCAGAGCGCCGCCACTGCCAGCAGCAGCACGCCCACACCCCATTTTTCTTTCTCAACTGTCGGGCTGTTTTCGGGCTTACGCAGCACCGGGAACTCGACAAACAGCGTCATGATGAAGATCGCGACGTAGATAAAGCCGATGCAGACGTAGACCCAGTACCACGGCAGCTGACGCGCCAGCAGAATCCCCGCCAGCACCGGAAACAGCGTGCCCGCCATGCTGAAGAAGGAGTCGGTAAACAGCAGGCGCGAACCGCGCTGGCGGCCTTCATACATATGGGTGATCAGGAAGGTGCCGATCGACATAGTAATGCCGCTGACCACGCCCAGCACAAACATACAGAGCGAGAAGACGGTCAGATCGCGGCTGGTCATCAACCCGATTATCGCCAGTACCATCAGGACGAAGCCGAAAATCAGCTGACGCTTCAGTGGCACAATCACCATCAGCCAGGCGTTCAGGAAAACCGCCGCCAGGATGCCGCTGTTGAGGAAGGTGAAGGTATTACTCATGCTGGAGATGGGGATCTGGAAATCTTTTGCGATATCGCCCATTACCATGCCGGTAACAATCACCAGCGCGCCGGTAAGCGCGTAGGAGAAGAAGCTTATCCAGGTGAGGCCAATACGATTACGGTTTGTCATGTTCTGAACCTGTTGAGAACCGGGTGCCAAAAAGTGTCAGAAAGTGTAAACGGAACCGTGATCTTAATAAACAACCAGTGAAACCAGAGATCCATATTTCATGTGTTGTGTGATTTTAATCACGTAATTGCCGGGGTTTAACGTTTGCTCCCCCCATTTGCTGCCACAGCGTAAATATAGGTAAAACGCTGGCTCCTGGAATAGAGTCTCTTTACAATCAATCACGTTTTTGTGCCCGCTCTCCCAGGTAAGGAATCTTTCATGTTTAAACGTACTTTAACAGCGGCCATCACCCTGTTAGCGCTCTCTTCCGTTTCCGCCCAGGCGCTGGCTGCAAAAGGTGACACCCACGTTCTGCTCACCACCTCCGCCGGCAATATCGAACTCGAACTGAATAACCAGAAAGCGCCGGTTTCTGTGAAAAACTTCGTTGATTACGTCAACAACGGTTTTTACAACAACACCATTTTTCACCGCGTGATCCCGGGCTTTATGGTGCAGGGTGGGGGCTTCACTACGGACATGCAGCAGAAGCAGACCAACGCGCCGATCAAGAATGAAGCGGATAACGGCCTGCGTAACCTGCGTGGCACGATTTCCATGGCGCGTACCGCCGATAAAGACAGTGCGACCAGCCAGTTCTTCCTCAACGTCGCGGATAATGCATTCCTCGATCACGGACAGCGCGATTTTGGCTATGCCGTATTTGGTAAGATTGTGAAAGGTCAGGATGTGGTTGAAAAAATTTCTCAGGTACCGACCAAAGATGTGGGTCCTTACCAGAATGTTCCATCCAAACCGGTAGTTATCCTCTCCGCCAAAGTCCTGCCTTAAGTCCGTTCGTCGCCATCTGCGGATGGCGACCGCCTGCCGCATCCGGCAAAGCCAGAATTTGCTCTTATACTTAGGGCAAAAACCTGAGCAGGAGGCGGCATGGCGAACAAACTCACCGAAAAACAGAAGGTCACCCTGTGGCGACAGCGGCGTAGCGCCAGCTATCAGGCCAGCTGTCGGCTGGAAGGCTTCTCGCCAAATGAAACCAGCGTAAACAGCGATGATGCGGCCGCACGTCTGGCGTCACTGAGGAGGCAATATGGACTCTAATACCGCCGTCAGCCAGGATCCCTACCTGTGGCAGCATGACAATGTGCTGAAAAACCTGCCCGATATTCACGATGCCGCGCAGCTGCGTAAGGCGGAGCTGAGTTTTAGTGCGGCGCGTGCCGCCACGCTGGAGCTGGGCCCACGTAATCCTGGACTGCCTTACCTGTGCCAGATCCACCGTACGCTGTTTCAGGACGTCTACAGCTGGGCTGGTGAACTGCGCACTATCGATATCTGGCGCGATGAGACGCCGTTCTGTCATTTCGAATATATCGAAAAGGAAGGTAACGCCCTGATGGCCGCGCTGGAGGAGGAGAAGGGACTCGTTGACCTGCCGCGTGACGCGTTTATTGAGCGTGTTGCCCACTACTACTGCGAAATCAACATGTTGCATCCTTTCCGCCACGGCAACGGTCGGGCGCAGCGGATTTTCTTTGAACAGCTGGCGCTGCATGCCGGTTATCTGCTCTCCTGGGAAGAGACTGACGCTGAAAGCTGGAAAGCGGCGAATCAGGCTGGTGTGGCCGGAGACCTGACTTTGCTGGAGCAGGTATTTGCGAAAGTGGTGAGCGAGGCGGCTTAACCGCGTAGAATAGCGGCGCGGGTAATTATTCTGGACTGGCCATGCTGCTGCTTATCGACAATTACGACTCCTTTACCTGGAATCTTTATCAATATTTCTGCGAGCTGGGCGCGCAGGTTCGGGTGGTGCGCAATGATGCCATCACGCTGGAGCAGATGGCGGCGTTACCGCTGACTCATCTGGTGATCTCCCCTGGTCCCTGCACGCCGTCGGAGTCAGGCATTTCGCTGGCGGCGATCCGGCATTTCGCCGGTCAGCTGCCGGTGCTGGGCGTCTGTCTGGGCCATCAGGCAATTGCGCAGGCGTATGGCGCGCAGGTCGTGCGCGCGCGTCAGGTGATGCACGGCAAAACCTCTGCGATTCAGCACACCGGACAGGGCGTGTTCCGCACTCTGAATAATCCACTAACCGTGACCCGCTACCATTCGCTGATTGTACAGCGCGACTCCCTGCCAGATGCCTTCGAGGTGACTGCCTGGACGGTGCGTGACGGCGAGCCTGACGAAATTATGGGATTCCGCCATAAAACCCTGGCGCTGGAAGGCGTGCAGTTCCATCCCGAAAGCATTCTCAGCGAGCAGGGACATCAGCTGCTGCGCAATTTCCTTGAGCAATAAGTTGCCTTTGAGTGATTTTTTATGCATATTTTGTGATTATTATTTCAAAGTTGCACATCAATCATCTAAATGGGGTCATCAATGGCAGCGGAAAAAATTGCGGTCACGCGGGAGACGTTCGATAACGTTATTTTGCCTGTTTATGCACCTGCGCAGTTCGTGCCGGTAAAAGGCAAGGGCAGTCGTGTATGGGATCAGCAGGGCAAAGAGTATATCGATTTCTCAGGTGGTATCGCCGTCACCGCACTTGGACACTGCCATCCTGCGCTGGTGGAGACGCTGAAAAGTCAGGGCGAGACGCTGTGGCACACCAGCAACGTCTTCACCAACGAACCGGCGCTGCGTCTTGCCAGTAAGTTAATTCAGGCGACCTTTGCCGAGCGGGTCTTCTTCGCTAACTCCGGGGCCGAAGCCAACGAGGCCGCCTTTAAGCTGGCGCGCTACTACGCCTGCAAACGTCACAGCCCATTCAAAAGTAAGATTATCGCCTTTCATAACGCCTTTCATGGCCGGACGCTGTTTACCGTCACGGTCGGCGGACAGCCAAAATATTCTGATGGGTTCGGGCCTAAACCGGCGGATATCGTTCATGTGCCGTTCAATGATCTGAACGCAGTAAAAGCGGTGATTGACGATCACACCTGCGCCATTGTGGTTGAACCGATTCAGGGGGAGGGTGGCGTCGTGCCCGCAACGCAGGAGTTTATGCAGGGACTGCGTGAGCTTTGCGATCAGCATCAGGCGCTGCTGGTGCTGGATGAAGTGCAGAGCGGCATGGGGCGCAGCGGCAAGCTGTTCGCCTATGAGCATTATGGCATCCAGCCCGATATTCTGACCTCAGCCAAAGCGCTGGGCGGCGGTTTCCCGGTCAGCGCCATGCTGACCACTAACGAGATCGCCTCGACCATGGCGCCGGGCGTGCATGGCACCACCTATGGCGGCAATCCACTCGCCTGCGCCATCGCCGAAACTGCGCTCGATATTATCAATACGCCGGAGGTGCTGGCAGGCGTTGAGACGCGTCGTCAGCACTTTGTCACGGCGCTGCAGGCCATCGATGCGAAGTATGATCTCTTCAGCGATATTCGCGGCAAGGGTCTGCTGATTGGCGCGGCGCTGAAACCGCAGCATGCCGGTAAAGCACGCGACATCCTGAATGCCGCGGCCGCAGAAGGCGTGATGGTGCTGGTTGCCGGCACCGACGTGATGCGTTTTGCCCCGTCACTGATCATTGAGCCTGCCGACCTCGAAGAGGGCATGAGCCGCTTCGCCACGGCCGTCGGCAACGTGCTCAACGGCTAGCTTAGTTTTTACGTAAGCGTCTGATCAGCCAGCGGCCATGTTGCGGCCGCTGGTTCCACGCCAGCGATGAAATGGTGTACATCACGCTCAGATGATCGAGAATGCGCCGCACATGCTGCTCCACCACCGTGATCGGTCCCTCACTGATGTTCTCCAGCTCATCCAGCAGGTTAACCTGTGAGCTTTCACCATCATATTCCAGCCGCTGCTGACACCGCTGCAGCGCGATTTCACAGGATTGCAGGTAACGCTCAGCCAGCGAGGCAGTGAGCATGGTGTGCTCCCGCGCCAGAATCGTCATGGCGTTGATATGCTCGACGATAAACTGACTGTGCGTGACCCAGAGCCGCATATCACTCAGATAGCGGGAGTTGAATGCGGGTTCCTGCATCGCCTGATTCAGTGAGTTAAACAGCGCATTGTGTGCCTGATTGACCTTCACGCGCTGATAAGCCAGTTTCTCTGGTGACTGTTCGTCACCCAGCAACAGCCGCAGCGCATCCTGATAGGTTTCCAGTGCGTCATGGGCGTTCTGCCGCAGCAAGCCGCTCTGCCACTGCGGCCACAGCCAGAGCATCCCGCCAAAGGCGATCAGACAACCCATCAGCGTATCCATGAGTCGCGGCAGCAGAAACTGCGCGCCATTCAGCGATAGCAATTGCAGCGAGTAAACCGCCGTGACCGTAAAGCCAATCATCGACCAGCCATAAAACTGGCGGGTAAAGCGATAGCTGATAAAGGTAATTGCCAGCATGATCAGCAGCACCAGCGACTCCGGCACCGCCATGCGCAGCGTGGCGGCCGCGATCACCAGACCGGCAAAAGTGCCCAGCGCCCGGTGCTGAATGCGGACACGGGTAGCGCTGTAGCCGTTCTGGCTGACGAACATGATGGTCATCAGGATCCAGTAGGGTTTGGGGATGTTGAAGAACAGCGCCAGCGCGCTGCCCAGCATCAGCATCACCGCAAAGCGGCCGGCAGTGCGCAGGGCCGATGAGCGAAACGAGAGATAACTGCGCAGCGCCGGTAACAGCGGCAGACGGCGCTGGCGGTCAGCCATCAGATCGCGCTGATAAAGGGGTTTCTGGGTGCGCAGAACCCGCGCAATACGGTTGAAGTGGTAAAGGCAGAAGTTACCCACCGGATTGTCGGGATGCTGATGGGCGATTTTCTCCAGCGCGCCGAGCTGTTTATCCATCGCAAAGCGATCGGGTAGCTGGTGATAGAGAATGTTATCCGCCAGCACCCGCAACCGGGCCGAGATGGTTTTGGCATTCCAGCGGATCACCGCTTCGGCGTGGCTCTGTTCGACCAGCTTCTGCACCTCTTCCGGCCGATGCAGGCTGACCGAGATATGTTCCTGCAGATCCAGCGCCACCTGAAAGGCGCGCGTCAGCCGTTTATGGCTGTGATCGCGGCTTGCCGACAGCATATGCATCTGCTGATAACAGGTGTTAATCAGATCGACCACTTTCTGCTGACGAGCCAGCAGCGGCGGCAGCGCCTTTTCCGGATCGGTCAGCTGCGTCAGCAGGGTATATTTTGCGTCGCAGTAGTTAGCCAGCTCGCGGTAGATCAGGCTCAGGCTTTCGCGCATTGGCTGCTCTTTCCACAGCCAGAACCAGAACCAGTTAAAGAGCCCGTACCATAGCGTGCCGCCGATATAGAGCAGCGGGGGAACATAGATTGGCATGCGGCCAATCAGGCTCAGGGTAAAGATGGCGGCAATCAGGGTGCCGGGCAGCAGACGGCCATGCAGCGGGCTGATCTCCCCGGTAACGCCGAGCAATAAGGGCATAGCAAACAGGATCAGCGGCAGCGGAATAGCATGCAGGGTGAGCCACTGCATCAGAAAGCTGCCGAGGGCAAACAGGCTGCCGCCAACAATCAGGCGTTTGAAGAAGCGTTTATGCGGGGTATCCAGACCGGCGATGTTGCAGCAGGCGGGCACTAATGAGAACAGCAGACCTTTTTGCAGGTCGCCAGCCAGCCAGCCCAGCGCCACCGGCAGACAGAGCACCAGCGTTTGCCGCAAGGCGTAGTTAACTTCAGGATGGTAAATAATTCGACGCCACATCGGCCCAACACAAACAATAACGGCGTGATGTTGCCATCACGCCGTGGGTGACAGGAATTAGCGGGTGCCGTAAACGACGATGGTTTTGCCGTGTGCGGAGATCAGGTTCTGATCTTCCAGCATCTTCAAAATACGGCCCACGGTTTCACGTGAACAACCAACAATCTGGCCAATTTCCTGACGAGTGATTTTAATTTGCATGCCGTCGGGATGCGTCATGGCATCTGGCTGCTTCGCCAGGTTGAGCAAGGTCTGTGCAATGCGTCCGGTTACGTCGAGGAAAGCGAGGTTACCCACTTTTTCAGACGTCACCTGCAGGCGACGCGCCATCTGCGATGAGAGTCGCATCAGGATGTCAGGGTTAACCTGGATCAGCTGACGGAATTTCTTGTAAGAAATTTCCGCCACTTCGCACGCGCTTTTCGCACGTACCCAGGCGCTGCGCTCCTGGCCTTCTTCGAACAGGCCAAGTTCACCAATAAAATCGCCCTGATTCAGGTAGGAAAGAATCATCTCTTTGCCTTCTTCATCTTTAATCAGAACCGCAACGGAACCTTTCACGATGTAGTAAAGCGTTTCTGCTTTTTCACCTTGGTGAATCAGCGTACTTTTGGATGGATACTTGTGAATATGGCAATGGGACAGGAACCATTCGAGTGTAGGGTCTGTTTGCGGTTTGCCGAGAACCATTCGCTATTATCCTCTGTTGTAATCGTGCCCAAAATACAGGGGGCAGTTTTCCCTGTCAGGCGGTGAAAGCTTCAAGCGTTTCCATTTCAGGAAATTATTCGGGCCGCATCAGGCGCAGTGCGCATCATCCTTCCCGGCTTCGTCATCGGGTGACGAAAAATATTTTCAGCACTGTTTGTAGCACAGCTTTTGCCGACTGTCTTCTGTTGTCTCGCTTCAGCTACGGGCGGATTTCTCTGGATTGCTGTTTACCAGGCGAAAGCGTACTCTGGCGACAAAACAGCGTATTCCGGAGCAAAAATCATGCAGGCAAGAGTGAAATGGGTAGAAGGGCTGACATTCCTCGGAGAATCCTCATCCGGCCATCAGATACTGATGGATGGAAATTCGGGTGATAAAGCGCCCAGCCCAATGGAGATGGTGCTGATGGCGGCGGGCGGATGCAGCGCGATTGACGTGGTATCAATTCTGCAAAAAGGCCGAAACGATGTGGCTGATTGTGAAGTAAAACTGACCTCAGAACGTCGTGAAGAGGCGCCGCGAATCTTTACGCACATCAACCTGCATTTTATCGTGAGTGGTAAAGCGCTCCAGGATAAAGCGGTCTCACGCGCTGTGGATCTTTCTGCTGAAAAATATTGCTCTGTGGCCATCATGCTGGGTAAAGGCGTCAACATTACGCATAGCTATGAAGTGATCGAACTTTAGTAGCCGCAGGGATCTTTTAAGGTCGCGGGCAAAATCTGTCGTGCTCTGCTGTCAGACTGTGCCTGCATCGGGAATCCGCTTTGATACTGTGCCTGCGCAGGGAACCGGGTCAGATCGGAAAGTCGCTTAAGCCAATCCCTGGCCGCTCGGCCCGCGCGATTACGCACCTCATCCCTGAGGTGCGCCCGTAGCCGGGCCAACGCTTTGCGTTGTTCAAAAACGCTCCCGGCGTTTTTATCCGGGCGGCGGGACGCTTTCCTCTTCTGACCCGGTTCCCTGCGTGTTAAGCTTTTTCGCTGCTGTCAGATTCATCCTGCATTGGCATTGGCATTGGCATTAGTCTGGAAAGGCCCTTTTGACCTCTTACTCTATTCGTTTGCCTTCCATCAGCCGCTTCACCAGCGGGCCCATAATCAACTCCATCGCCAGACCCATTTTGCCGCCAGGCACCACCAGCGTATTGATGTGCGAGATAAACGAGCCCTGCAGCATCGCCAGCAGGTAGGGGAGGTCGATATCTTCCAGCGCCTGGAAGTGGATCACCACAAAGCTCTCATCCAGTGACGGAATAGCGCGGGCAGCGAACGGGTTTGAGGTATCGACCGTCGGGACGCGCTGAAAGTTGAGGTGAGTGCGTGAGAACTGTGGTGTGATGAAGTTGATGTAATCTTCCATAGAGCGCACCACCGAATCCATGACCGCTTCACGTGAATGGCCGCGCTCGCCGGTGTCGCGCACCAGCTTCTGAATCCACTCCAGGTTCACAATCGGCACCACGCCAACCAGCAGATCAACCTGTTCTGCTACGTTGTGCTGCGCCGTCACCACGCCGCCGTGCAGCCCTTCGTAGAAGAGAATATCGGTGTTCTGCGGCAGCGGTTGCCACGGCGTAAAGGTGCCGGGCACCTGATTCCACGGCACCGCTTCATCATAGGTATGCAGATATTTACGCGACTGGCCCTGTCCGCTCTGACCATACTCTTTAAAGCTCTGCTCCAGCAGGCCAAAGTCATTGGCTTCCGGGCCGAAGTAGCTGACATGACGTCCTAAATCGCGCGCCTTACGAATCGCCATATCCATTTCAGGGCGGGTAAAGCGGTGAAAACTGTCACCTTCCAGCTCCGCCGCATGAAGATCGAGCTGCTGAAAGATTTTGCGAAACGCCACGCTGGTGGTGGTGGTCCCTGCGCCGCTGGAACCAGTCACCGCGATAATGGGATGACGTGCAGACATAGAAAAGCTCCCTGTGAGGTCGGGCAATAGGCATTGTTAACACGAAATGCCGTTGGGTGCATCAGCCACGAAATTCTTTGCGCGGCATGATATTGACCGATTCGTGCAGTTCCGACCACACCAGCACCACTTCACCCGTTTCCAGCTGACGTCGCACATCGGCCACCTTGTCGATCAGGCTGCGTTCCTGCTCGCCATAGTCCGTGCCTTCGCGCAGCACAAAGGTTTCAATCAGATTTTCAAGGGTCTCAGGTGAGACCTGTTGCCAGGGAATAATCACGAGTTCAGTTATCCAGAAAAGGGGCGATCCACTGGGGGATACGCTGTTCCAGCCACATGTCAGGCTGGCGTAATGTCCCACCAACAAAACCTACATGGCCGCCGTGTGGTGTCAGTTGATAAGTAATAGTGGCAGATAATTGGCTGCTGTGCGGGATCACCTCATCACTCATAAAAGGATCATCTTTGGCGTGAATGATCAGCAGCGGTTTCTCTGCGTGCTTCAGCCAGGGCATGGCGCTGGCACGATGATAGTAATCGGCCGCATCCAGAAAACCGTGGGCGCGGGCGGTAATGGCATCATCAAAATCGCGCAGTCGACGTAGCGCTTTCAGCTGCGCCAGATTGACCGGCAGCGTATCCGGCCAGGCGTGCAGTTTGCGGCGGGCATTTTTCTTGAGCTGCGCCAGCAAATAGTATTGATAGACGCGTGAGAAGCCGCGTTCCAGTTTTACGCTACAGGGCTCCAGCAGCAGCGGAGCGGAGACAATGACGCCCGCGTCTACCTCAGCGGCTGCGCCCTGCTGGCCCAGCAGGCAGCCCAGCATGTTACCGCCCAGCGAGAAACCCACCGCGGCGGTGGGTACGCGGCCCCAGCGGGTGCGCAGCCAGTGCAGAAAAAAACGGGCATCTTCGGTTTCGCCGGAGTGATAGATGCGGTTGAGCCGATTCGGTTCGCCGCTGCAGCCGCGAAAATGCATCACCACCGCCAGCCAGCCGCGCGCGCGGCAGATCGCCATCAGTCCATGAATATAGGGGCTATGAAAACTGCCCTCCAGCCCATGAAACAGCACCACGCGCGGTTTATGCTGCGCGAACTGCGGATCTTCACTCCAGGCGAGATCGACGAAGTCGCCATCCGGCAGGTCGAGACGTTGCCAGTGGGGATCGCCCGTGATACGACGACGTAGCAGGCGCGGCAGCAGGGTCTGCAGGTGCGCGTTACGCAGACTCTCAGGAGGCGTGAAGTGCTCGTTTTCCGGTCCGGTAAATTTCATGTGGTAAAAGCTTGTCTGTTCCATATCACACTGTTAGCTTCGATAAGTTTTTTCTTGCAGGGTAAGGAGTACCCGATTGCCATGGAACTGAGTCTTTTCTTATCAATGTTGGGATTTCTTTGGGTCGCGGCCATTACGCCCGGGCCTAATAATATGTTACTCACTGCCTCGGGCGCTAATTTTGGCTTTATGCGCACCATTCCGCTGATGATTGGCATCATGATCGGAATGCAGGTGATGCTGCTGATGGTGGCCTTTGGCGTCGGCGGGCTGATCCTGCTCTATCCTTCGCTTCACCTGGTGCTGAAAATCGCCGGTAGCCTCTATCTGCTCTGGCTGGCATGGAAAATCGCTACCGCCAGTTATGAGAAGCTGGAAACCGATCAGGCGCCGGATGCGCCGATGCCCTTCTGGCAGGGCGGCTTGTTACAGTTGATCAATCCCAAGGCCTGGCTGATGGCGCTGGGCGCGGTCGCCAGCTTCAGCCTGGCCGGTGACGCGTATCGCCATTCAGTGATGGCGATAAGTATCGGCATGTTTCTGGTTAATCTGGTGTCGGGTGTTATCTGGATGGGATTTGGTGCGATGATCGGCCGCATTCTGCGCAGCCGTCGCGCCTGGAAAATCTTTAACCTCGCCATGGGGCTGCTGACCGCTGCCTGCGTGCTGTTAATCTGGCACTAAGTTAGCTGGATGCGCGTTCAACGCGCGTCCACGGCAGCACCTCGCGGATGACTGGCGCATTAGGATTGCGGATCTTTTGCAGCAGCAATTGCACGCTACGCGCGCCCAGCTGGTTCATCGGCTGCTCGATGGTCGTCAGCGGCGGATTCAGGCTGCGGGTAAACGACACGCCATCAAACCCGACCACCGCCAGATCTTCCGGCACGCGCAGACCCGCTTCCAGCGCCGCATGCACCACGCCTACCGCCAGCACATCTGAAACCGCAAACACCGCATCCGGCGGTTCCGGCAGCGCCATCAACTCCCTTAGCCCCTGACTGCCCGCCTCACAGGAGATTTCGTAAGTGTAGGAGACGCCGGACCACGCATACCCCAGCTCCTCAATCGCCTGCCGGTAGCCCTTTTCACGATGATGTGAGTAAAGGTAACGCATGTCGCCATTGATCAGCCCGATGCGTTTACGCCCTTTACCGGCAAGGTAATGGACGGTGTCGCGCGCGGCTTCAAGGTGATCAATGCTGACCGAGGAGGCGGGAATATCCGGATCAAATTCGCAGCACTGCACCCAGGGCGCCCCGGCAATGAGCGCCTGCAAATCCTGTAAACCGGAGGCCGCATCCATCGTAATCACGCCATCCACCACTTTTCCGGTCAGCAGGGAGAGATAAGCGGCTTCACGCTGGAGCTGCGAAGCGGAGTTACAGAGCAGGATGTGATAGCCGTGCAGTTCCGCTTCGGCCTCGATGCCCTGAACCACGCGTGAACAGAAGGGATTGGTGATATCCGAGATCAGCACCAGCAGCATGTTGCTTTGCGACGTACGCAGCTGACGCGCCAGTAAGTTGGGCTGATAGTCGCAGGCAGAGATTGCCGCCAGAACTTTCTCACGCGTATCGGGCTTCACGCCGGGATGCGCGTTGAGAACCCGCGATACCGTGGCTTTGGAGACGCCAGCCAGCTGAGCGACTTTCTCGATCGACATCGGATTCAGAAACCTTAACAGGCAATAATTGGGAACGCATATGAATAGCACAGGGACAATGTGAGCGCCTGACATTTTTGCTTACTTTAGCTATTTTCAGCATTTGCGATTTTTGACTTAGTTTTGCAGATAGTGATCTAAGAACTTA
This sequence comes from Pantoea sp. JV6, assembly GCF_025910055.1. Lineage (NCBI taxonomy): Bacteria > Pseudomonadati > Pseudomonadota > Gammaproteobacteria > Enterobacterales > Erwiniaceae > Pantoea > Pantoea sp. JV6. The sequence goes on from NZ_JAPCIM010000020.1 coordinate 222,688, forward strand.
TTTCTATTAGGGATAATTTTTAATTCCTTTATGAAACTATAGCGCGCAGAGACACTGCCTCCACTATAAAAACGGTGGGGTAGTGATCATGGCAGCAACACGTTTAACTTTATTAGCCGCAGCGCTGGCGCTGCTGGCATTTCGGGCTGATGCGGTCAATGTCACCGTGGCTTACCAGACCTCAGCTGAGCCGGCGAAAGTGGCGCAGGCTGACAACAGCTTTGCGAAAGAGAGCGGGGCCAGCGTTGACTGGCGCAAGTTTGACAGCGGCGCCGGGGTATTACGTGCGATGGCGTCCGGTGACGTCCAGATTGGCAATATCGGTTCCAGCCCGTTAGCGGTCGCGGCGGCGCAGAAGCTGCCGATTGAAGCCTTTTTACTCGCCTCTCAGCTGGGCAACTCTGAAGCGCTGGTGGTGAAGAAGAATATAACCACGCCCAAAGATTTAATTGGCAAGCGCATCGCGGTGCCGTTCATCTCTACCACCCACTACAGCCTGCTGGCTGCGCTGAAACACTGGGGCATCAAACCGTCACAGGTACAACTGATCAATCTGCAGCCGCCAGCGATTATCGCGGCCTGGCAGCGTGGCGACATTGATGGCGCTTACGTCTGGGCACCGGCGGTTAATGAGCTGGAAAAAGAGGGCAAGGTGTTAACCGACTCTGCGGAAGTGGGAAGCTGGGGATCGCCGACGCTGGATGTCTGGGTGGTACGCAAAGATTTTGCTCAGCAGCATCCGGAGATCGTGACTGCTTTTGCCCGCAGCGCGCTTGACGCGCAGCAGGCCTACCTGAACAGCCCCGACAGCTGGCTGAAACAGTCCGATAACCTCAGCAAACTCTCTCGCCTCAGCGGTGTGCCGGAAGCACAGGTGCCCGGTCTGGTGAAGGGCAATACCTACCTCACGGCGCAGCAGCAGGTTGAGCAACTGGGCAAACCGGTCAATAAAGCGATCGTCGATACCGCGCAGTTTCTAAAAGCACAGGGCCGGGTGCCGCAGGCGGATAACGACTACAGCAGCTATGTGACCTCCCGTTTCGTCGAGCCATTAGTTAAACCTTAAGGAGGCACTATGCTGCGCATCGCTCACCTTAATGCCCGTTATGCCGGACAGCCGGTGTTGCAGGATATCAATCTGCAGCTGGATAGCCATGAACTGCTGGTGGTGCTCGGCCCCTCCGGCTGCGGCAAAACCACACTGCTCAATCTGGTTGCCGGTTTCCTGCCGGTGGAGTCGGGCAGCATCACGCTGGATAACCAGCCGGTGACCGGGCCTGGTGCGGAGCGCGGCGTGGTGTTTCAGCATGAAGGATTACTGCCGTGGCGCAACGTGCTGGATAACGTCGCCTTTGGCCTGCAGCTGGCGGGGATGTCACGCCCGGATCGCGACGCGATTGCCCGCCGGTTAATCAGGCAGGTGGGGCTTGAAGGTGCGGAAAAGCGCGCCATCTGGCAGTTGTCCGGTGGTCAGCGTCAGCGGGTGGGCATTGCGCGCGCGCTGGCTACCGATCCACAACTGCTGCTGCTGGATGAGCCTTTCGGCGCACTGGATGCCTTTACCCGCGAGCAGATGCAAACCCTGCTGCTGACGCTGTGGCGCGACAGCGGTAAACAGATTCTGCTGATTACGCACGACATAGAAGAGGCGATTTTCCTCGCCAGCGAACTGATTCTGCTGTCGCCAGGACCGGGCCGCATCGTAGAGCGGCTGCGTCCTGGCTTTGGCCAGCGCTTTGCCGCAGGGGAGTCGTGCCGCAGTATCAAATCCGATCCGCAGTTTATCGCCCAGCGCGAGTATGTGCTGAGCCGGGTCTTTGATCAGCGGGAGGCGTTTGCATGAGTGCACTCATCAATGACAAGTCTCTGCCGGTGCGCCGTCGTTTGCGCTGGCCGTTTTCAACCGCCTTTACGCTGAGCATGCTGAGTCTCTCTCTGCTGTTGCTGCTCTGGTGGGGCGTGACCGCGCTGGGCCTGATTGCCCCGCTGTTCCTGCCGTCGCCGCAGCAGGTGTTAAGCAAGCTGCTGCTGATTGCCAGCGCGCAGGGCTTTATGGATGCCACGCTGTGGCAGCATCTGGCCGCCAGCCTGACACGAATGCTGATTGCGCTGACTGCCGCTGCCGCCATCGGTATTCCGGTAGGGATCCTGATGGGCCTCAGCCCGGTCGCTCGCGGGTTGCTCGATCCTCTGATTGAACTCTATCGCCCGATTCCGCCACTCGCCTATCTGCCATTAATGGTGATCTGGTTCGGCATTGGTGAAATCTCGAAAATCCTGCTGATCTATCTGGCGATTTTCGCGCCGGTGACGCTTTCCACCCTGGCCGGTGTGCGTAACACGCAGCAGGTCCGCCTTCGTGCGGCGCGCTCGCTGGGGGCTAACCGCTGGCAACTGCTGCGCTGGGTGATTCTGCCAGGCGCGTTGCCGGAGATCCTCACCGGTCTGCGCATCGGTCTGGGGGTTGGCTGGTCAACGCTGGTGGCCGCTGAGCTGATTGCTGCCACGCGGGGTCTGGGTTTTATGGTGCAGTCAGCAGGAGAATTCCTCGCCACCGATGTGGTGCTGGCGGGTATCGCGGTAATCGCCTTTATTGCTTTTAGCTTAGAACTCGGGCTCCGCGCGTTGCAGCGCCGTCTGACGCCCTGGAGTGGAGAACAATCATGAACGAACGTCTCAGTTTTACCCCGCTTGGCCCGTACATTGGCGCGCAGGTCTCAAACCTGGATGTGTCTCGCCCATTGAGTGATGCTCAGTTTGAGCAGCTTTATCATGGCCTGCTGCGTCATCAGGTGCTGTTTCTGCGTGACCAGAAAATAACGCCGGAACAGCACCGCGCGCTGGCAATCCGCTTTGGCGATCTGCATATCCATCCGGTCTATCCGCATGCGGAAGGCGTCGAGGAGATTATCGTGCTGGATACCCATCAGGATAATCCGCCGGATAATGACAACTGGCATACCGATGTCACCTTTATTGATACGCCACCAGCGATCGCCTTGCTGGCCTCGAAGGTGTTACCGGAGTCGGGGGGTGACACGCTCTGGACCAGCGGCATTGCGGCTTACGAAGCGCTCTCTGAACCCTTTAAGCAGCTGCTGGCAGGTCTCCATGCCGAGCATGATTTCAAAAAGTCATTCCAGGAGTATAAGTACCGCAAAACGGAGGAGGAGCATCAGCGCTGGCAGCAGGCGGTAGCAAAACATCCGCCGGTGCAGCATCCGGTCATCCGCACCCATCCGGTCAGCGGCAAAAAAGCGCTGTTTGTGAATGAGGGCTTTACCACGCGGATCGTCGATTTAAGCGAGAAAGAGAGTGATGCGGTGCTGGGCTTTCTGTTTGCGCACGCCACCAAACCGGAGTTTCAGGTGCGCTGGCGCTGGCAGCCAGACGATCTGGCTATCTGGGATAATCGGGTCACGCAGCATTATGCCAATGCTGACTATTATCCTGCCCGGCGCATTATGCAGCGGGCAACGGTGCTGGGCGATAAACCCCGTTAAAAGAGAATCTCCCCGCGAGCGGGGAGATTTTTTTATGAGGCCATAATCTGTTCGAGCTGTTCCTGCGCTTCCAGCCACGCCATCTCCACCTCTTCCAGCGCAGATTTGCTCTCCGCCTGACGCTGCAGCGCGGTGGTCAGGTCCGCTTTACGGCTCTGTTCATAGATAGCGCTGTCTGAGAGCTGAGCTTCGGCTTCGGCCAGCTGGCTCTGCCATTTGCTCATCTGCTTTTCCAGCTTCTCTATCTCTTTGCGCAGCGGTTGCGTCTGGGTGCGCAGTTCAGCATCACGACGCTTCTGGTCTTTACGCGCCTGGGCACTGTTGCCGTTATCCTGCTTCGGCGCGGCATCCTGTTGCGCCTGCTGCTTCTGCAGATCGCTCAGCCACTTCTGATAATCTTCGAGATCGCCTTCAAACACATCCACTTTGCCATCATGCACCAGATAGAGATCGTCGGTGGTCGCGCGCAGCAGATGTCGGTCGTGCGATACCACGACCAGCGCACCTTCGAAGTCGATCAACGCTTCGGTCAGCGCCTGGCGCATATCGAGATCGAGATGGTTGGTGGGTTCATCCAGCAGCAGCAGGTTAGGGCGCTGCCAGACAATCAGCGCCAGCACCAGTCGCGCTTTCTCTCCGCCGGAGAAACGCTCAGTGATTTCAGTGACTTTATCGCCGCGGAAATCGAAGCCGCCCAGATAGTCGCGCAGCTGCTGTTCCAGTACCTCAGGCGCAATACGCGACAGATGCTGCAGCGGTGACTCATCGGCCCGCAGATACTCCAGCTGATGCTGGGCGAAGTAACCGAGCTTGATCCCTTTCGCCAGACCCATCTTGCCGTCCATCGCCTCCAGCTCACCCGCCAGCAGCTTAATCAGGGTTGATTTACCGGCACCGTTACGTCCCAGCAGGCCGATGCGCGAGCCGGGGACCAGGTTGAGCTTGATGGCGTCGAGAATAATACGATCGCCATAACCCGCGGTGACCTTCTCCATCTTCATCAGCGGATTAGGCAGGTTCTCCGGCTTGCGGAAAGTGAAGCTGAACGGGTTATCGACATGGGCGGGCGCAATCATTTCCATGCGCTCCAGCATCTTGATGCGGCTCTGCGCCTGCTTCGCCTTGGTGGCCTGAGCGCGGAAGCGATCAATGTAGCTGTGCAGGTGCGCCACTTTCTCCTGCTGGCTCTCATACAGTGACTGCTGCTGAGCCAGTTTGGCGACGCGCTGCCGCTCAAAGGAGCTGTAGTTGCCGGTATATTCGAACATCGACTCCTGTTCGATATGAATAATTTTGTCGATGACGGGATCGAGGAAGTCACGATCGTGCGAGATCAGGATCAGCGTGCCTTCATAACTCTTCAGCCAGCGCTCCAGCCAGATCACCGCATCGAGATCGAGGTGGTTGGTCGGTTCATCCAGCAGCAGCAGATCGGAACGGCAAATCAGCGCCTGTGCCAGGTTGAGGCGCATGCGCCAGCCACCCGAGAAGTCGCTGACCGGGCGTTGCAACTGTTCCTGACTGAAGCCCAGACCATGCAGCAGGCTTGATGCGCGCGCATGGATGCTCCACGCCTGCACCGCATCCAGCTTGCCATGCAGCAGCGCGATGGCATTGCCATCGTCACGCAGATTGGCGTCCGCCAGTTCTGCTTCAAGCTGGCGAAACTGGCGATCGCCATCAATCACGTACTCCAGCGCGGCTTTATCCAGCGCAGGGGTTTCCTGATTCACCCAGGCCAGCGCCCAGTGAGTGGGGAAAGTGACGGTACCGGCATCGCTGGTGATTTCACCTTTTAACAGCGACAGCAGCGTGGATTTTCCACAGCCGTTTTTACCCACCAGCCCGACCTTCTGGCCGGGATTAATGGTGGCGGTGGCATTGTCGAGCAGGACGCGGATGCCGCGGCGAATTTGTAAGGCTGAGAAGACAATCATGTAAGCGCCGTATCGTCAGAATATGTTAATTTACTGGCAACATAATGAGATTTTGCTGCGTCGTGCATGGTAGCGGAAAACCGCACCAATGACGACGCTTTGGAGGGAAAGGATGTCGCAGCCACCCAGGGTTTTGCTGCTTTATGCTCATCCGGAATCACAGGATTCGATCGCCAATCGGATTCTGCTGCAGCCGGCTCAGGCACTGGAACACGTTACCGTGCACGATCTGTACGCAACCTATCCGGATTTTTTTATCGATATTCACCATGAACAACAGCTGCTGCGTGAACATGATGTCATCATTTTTCAGCATCCGCTCTATACCTATAGCTGTCCGGCGCTGCTGAAAGAGTGGCTGGACAGAGTTCTGTCGCGCGGTTTCGCCAATGGCGTGGATGGCAATGCGCTGGAAGGAAAGTACTGGCGCAGTGTCGTCACCACCGGAGAACCGGAAAGTGCCTTCAGACATCAGGGTCTGAACCGCTATTCGCTCAATGACATTATGCGTCCTTTTGAGCTGACCGCGCAGATGTGCCGTATGCACTGGATGCCGCCGATGATCGTCTACTGGGCGCGTCGTCAGAGTCCTGAATTAATGAAAAATTACGCCCGCGCCTATGGCGACTGGCTGGCGGCACCGCTGCCGAATGGAGGGGTATAGATGGAAGGGCAAACGCTGCTGACCGCCGGGGTGATTTATCTGGTCGCGGCGGTATTGATTGTACCGGTGGCGGCGCGCCTCGGTATTGGTGCAGTTCTGGGTTATCTGGTGGCGGGTATCGCTATCGGCCCGTGGGGATTAGGCTTTATCAGCGACGTCGACGAGATTCTGCACTTCTCTGAGCTCGGCGTGGTGTTCCTGATGTTTATTATCGGGCTGGAGCTGAACCCGGCAAAGCTGTGGGCGCTGCGCCGCTCCATTTTTGGCGTCGGCGCGGCGCAGGTGATCTTCTCAGCGGCGATTCTGGGCGGCTTATTGTGGCTGACCAACTTTAGCTGGCAGGCGGCGATCATTGGCGGGATTGGTCTGGCGATGTCCTCGACCGCCATGGCCCTGCAGCTGATGATGGATAAAGGCATGAACCGCAGCGAAGCGGGGCAACTGGGCTTTTCGGTGTTGCTGTTTCAGGATATCGCGGTGATCCCAGCCCTGGCGCTGATCCCGCTGCTGGCCGGAACCGACAGCGGTCATATCGACTGGATGAAGGTCGGCATGAAAGTACTGGCGTTTGCCGGCATGCTGGTAGGCGGACGCTATCTGCTGCGGCCTATCTTCCGTTACATCGCTGCATCGGGCGTGCGCGAAGTCTTTACCGCCGCTTCGCTGCTGCTGGTGCTGGGCTCCGCGCTGTTTATGGATGCGCTGGGTCTGTCGATGGCGCTGGGGACCTTTATTGCCGGGATCCTGCTGGCGGAGAGCGAGTACCGGCATGAGCTGGAAGTCGCCATCGACCCGTTTAAAGGTTTACTGCTGGGCCTGTTCTTTATTTCGGTTGGCATGGCGCTCAACCTCGGTGTGCTCTATACCCATATTGTGACCATCCTGCTGGGTGTCGTGACGCTGGTGGCGGTGAAAACGCTGGTGCTCTATCTGCTGGCGCGCATTTATGGCTTGCGCAGCTCTGAGCGGCAGCAGTTTGCTGGCGTGCTGAGTCAGGGGGGCGAGTTCGCCTTTGTGCTCTTTTCAGCGGCCTCTTCGGCAAAGCTGTTCTCTGGCGAACAACTGCCGATGCTGCTGGTGACGGTGACCCTGTCGATGATGACCACACCGCTGCTGATGAAGGGAATCGATCGTCTGCTGGCACGCCGCTTCAATGAGCCGGATGACGAGGCAGAGAAACACTTTGTCGAAGACGATCAGCCGCAGGTGATTGTGGTGGGCTTTGGTCGCTTCGGGCAGGTGGTGGGTCGTTTGCTGATGGCGAACAACAAACGCATCACCGTGCTTGAGCGCGACATCAGTGCAGTCAGTCTGATGCGGAAATATGGCTATAAGGTCTATTACGGCGACGCCACCGAACTGGAGTTGCTGCGGGCAGCTGGTGCGGCCAGCGCTCAGGCGATTGTGATCACCTGTAACGAGCCCGAAGATGTGATGACGATTGTACATCTGTGCCAGCAGCATTTTCCGCAGTTGCAGATTCAGGCGCGCGCCCGGGGCCGTGTAGAAGCGCATGAACTGCTTCAGGCGGGCGTCACGCAGTTCTCGCGTGAGACCTTCTCCAGTGCGCTGGAGCTGGGACGTAAAACGCTGATGACGCTGGGGATGCATCCGCATCAGGCGCACCGCGCCCAGCAGTATTTCCGCCATCTTGATATGCGGATGCTGCGCGAGCTGATGCCCAATCTCTCTGAAAGCGCGCAGGCTTCGCGCGTCCGTGAAGCGCGGCGTGAACTGGAAGATATCTTCCAGCGCGAAATGCAGCGCGAAAAGCGGCAGATCGACGGCTGGGACGATGATGAATAACCTCTTTAAACAGGCAGAAGCTAATGCGTAAACGTTTTATTGCTGGTGCGACATGCCCGCACTGCCAGGAGAAGGACACGCTGGCAATGTGGCGTGAAAATAATGTCGATGTGGTGGAGTGCGTGAAGTGTGGTCACCAGATGCGTGAGGCCGATAAGCAGGCGCGCGATCAGGTTCGCACTAATGAGCAGGTTATCGGTATTTTTCATCCTGAGTAGCGGAATGGCGCAGCTTTTTTTACGCCTGGACTTACAGCGGGATTGAATTCCGTTACAATTGTCGCCATTAACGCTGTAGTCGCAAGAGAAAGTGAAAACCCTCTTGTACTCAGCCCCGAACCTTTCTGGTTGGTGTTATTGCACGAAAGAATAGACCAATGAGACGGGATCTCAGCTCTCAACGGTTAGGAGATATCATGAAAGTAGCAAAAGACCTGGTGGTAAGCCTGGCCTATCAGGTACGTACAGAAGACGGCGTGTTAGTTGACGAGTCACCGGTGAGTGCACCGTTAGACTACCTGCACGGTCATGGTTCCCTGATTTCTGGTCTGGAAAATGCGCTGGAAAACCACATTGCCGGCGACAAGTTTGACGTGCATATCCCGGCAAACGATGCCTACGGTCAGTATGACGATAACCTGGTGCAGCGCGTTCCTAAAGACGTCTTCATGGGCGTTGACGAACTGCAGGTTGGCATGCGCTTCCTGGCAGAAACCGATCAGGGCCCGGTACCGGTAGAAATCACCGAAGTGGAAGATGATCACGTCGTGGTTGATGGTAACCACATGCTGGCGGGTCAGAACCTGAACTTCAACGTTGAAGTGGTTGCTATCCGCGAAGCCACGCCGGAAGAACTGGCTCATGGCCACGTTCACGGTGCAGATGGCCATCATCATGACCACGATCACGGCCATGATCACGACCACGACCATGATCAGGGTAAAGGCGGTTGTGGCACTGGCGGCTGCGGCTGCAGCCACTAAGTCTCAACAGACCTTTCAAGGCCACCCTCGGGTGGCCTTTCTTTTGTCGCGTATTCTGGTTCTGCCCGGGTAAGCCGGGGCCAGATAGCCCGCGATCAGTAGTGCGGTGGTGGCGTCTCTTCAGATTGTGAGGCGACGATCGATGGCGCATTCGCTTTGAGCTTGTCGGTTAAAATGCGCATCTGCTCACGCATCTTATTCATCTCCAGCTCGTGCTGAACGACCGCGCTGTTCAGCTGATCGATAGTCATCTCCTGAAAGGCCAGTTTGCTCTCCAGCGTCTCCAGACGCTGTTCCCACTCAGATTGTTGCATGACCTGTTCCTCTGTTAAGGTGCGACTCGGGGCGTGATTCTACGATCTGAATGCCAGGAATCACCTGTTTTTTTCACGCCCGGAGGCGTTGCGCTTGAAAAAAGGCAGCGCGGCATCATCTCTGATGAAACTTCCCGATGTTATAAAGGTCGGAGGTTAACCGGGTAATTACATTGTGGGAGTGTTCGACACTGCCACGTAAAGTTATAGTGTGGACCCTGAAGTCCGCAATGTTTCCCGAGGTTAGACGCTTCGGTTTTGGAGAATGGATGAAATCACTGTTTAAAGTCACATTGTTAGCTACCACCATGGCTGTTGCGCTGAATGCTCCGCTGGCAATGGCGGCAGATACCGCTGCGGCGCCACAGGCTGCACCAGCCGCCGCGCCACAGTCTGCGCCTCAGGCACCGAAAAATGCTGCCTTCAAAGATGAAGACCAGCAGTCTGCCTACGCGCTGGGTGCTTCGCTGGGTCGCTACATGGACAACTCCCTGAAGGAGCAGGAAAAACTGGGCATCAAACTGGATAAGCAGCAGCTGATCGCTGGTGTTCAGGATGCATTTGGTGGCAAAAGCAAACTCTCTGATGAAGAGATTGAGCAGACGCTGCAATCCTTTGAAGGCCGCGTGAAAGGCGCAGCCTCAGCGAAAATGGAAAAAGATGCGAAAGAGAACTCTGAAAAGGGCGAAGCTTACGCAACCAAATTTGCTAAAGAGAGCGGCGTGAAGAAAACCGAAAGCGGCCTGCTGTATAAAGTTGAGAAAGAGGGTACCGGCGATGCACCTAAAGACAGCGATACTGTAGTAGTAAACTACAAAGGTACGCTGATTGACGGTACTGAATTCGACAACTCTTATACCCGTGGCGAGCCACTTTCATTCCGTCTGGATGGTGTCATCCCGGGCTGGACTGAAGGTCTGAAGCACGTGAAGAAAGGCGGCAAGATCAAGCTGGTGATCCCACCAAATCTGGCTTACGGCAAAAATGGCGTTCCGGGCATCCCGGCTAACTCCACCCTGGTGTTTGATGTCGAGCTGCTTGATATCAAACCAGCGCCAAAGGCAGATGAAAAAGCACAGGCTCCTGCGCCTGCTGCTGCAGAAAAAGCGCAGTAATCTGCTGACCGCCGCCTCCGGGCGGCGGTTTCATTTCGGCTTCACGACAAACCTCTGGCATAAGCCGACGACATTTGCCAGACTAATGCCTGCCTAATTATCCCAATATTGAGTCTGCCCATAAGCCGCTGTGACAGGCTCCAGCCATTCAGGGTGATACTCTTCAATGTCTAATCCATTCAATCCGGGTGAACTGAGCGACTTCGATCTTCTGGAGCAGCGCCCGTTCGAACAAAGTGATTACGATATTCTGAAATCGTACGAGGCTGTCGTAGATGGCCTGGCGATGTTGATCGGTTCGCATTGTGAAATTGTCCTGCATTCGCTTGAAGATCTTAAGTGTTCGGCCGTGCGTATCGCTAATGGTGAACACACTGGACGTAAAGTCGGTTCGCCTATTACCGATTTAGCCCTGCGTATGCTGCATGATATGCATGGCGCGGACAGTAATGTCTCCCGTGCCTACTTCACACGTGCCAAAAGCGGCGTGCTGATGAAATCGGTCACGATTGCGATTCGTAACCGTCAGCAGCGGGTCATTGGCTTGCTCTGCATCAACATGAACCTTGATGTGCCGTTCTCACAGATCATGTCGACCTTTATGCCGCCCGAGATGCAGCAGGTTGACTCCAACGTCAACTTCGCCAGTTCGGTAGACGATCTGGTGATGCAGACGCTGGAGTTCACCATTGAAGAGGTGAGTGCTGACCGTAATGTATCGAACAACGCCAAGAATCGTCAGATTGTGCTGAACCTGTATGAGAAGGGGATCTTCGACATCAAGGATGCCATCAACCAGGTGGCCGATCGGCTGAATATTTCCAAACACACCGTCTATCTCTATATCCGTCAGTTTAAAAATGGCGACTTCCAGGGGCAGGAGCGGTAATGCGTTACACCCTGCTGGTCACCGGCCCGGCTTACGGTACGCAACAGGCGACCAGTGCCTGGCTGTTTGCCTGCGCACTGCTGACGGCAGGCCATCAGCTTGACAGTGTTTTCTTCTATCGCGAAGGGGTGCTGAACGCTAACCAACTGACGTCGCCCGCCAGTGATGAGTTTGATCTGGTGCGCGCATGGCAGACATTGCATCAGGAGCAGGGTGTGGCACTGAATATTTGTGTGGCGGCCGCGCTGCGTCGTGGCGTCAGCGACCAGCAGGAAGCGGCACGACTCCAGCTGGCGGGCAGTAACCTGCAGCCGGGCTTTACCCTGAGCGGGCTGGGCGCGCTGGCGGAAGCGGCGCTGAGCTGTGAACGCATGGTGCAGTTCTGATGAATCGGGTCGCGTTTGTCTTTACCCGGGCGCCGCACGGCAGCAGCGCAGGACGTGAGGGGCTGGATGCCGCGCTGGCCACGGGCGCGCTCAGTGAGGATATCGGCCTGTTTTTTATCGGTGATGGCGTGCTGCAGCTTAATCTGCACCAGCAACCTGAGACGATTAAGAGCCGTCACTATGCCGCGACCTTTGGCGTGCTGGCACTATATGAGATTGAACACTGCTATCTCTGCCGGACATCGCTGATAGCGCGTGGATTAGAGGTTGACGCTGACCGGTTGCTGGATGTTACGCTACTGGACGCGCCGGCACTGCGACAGACGCTGGCCAGCTACGATCGCATTCTTACTTTTTAAGAGACGTTAATGCTGCATACGTTACTGCACTCACCGGCACACTGTGACCTTGAGAGCCTGCTTTTAATGGCGGGTGCGGGTGATGACCTGCTGCTGTTGCAGGATGGCGTGCTGGCCGCTTTAGCTGGCAGCCACGCATTGATGCGACTGTCAGAGAGCGAAGCGACGCTCTGGGTGCTGGACGAAGATGTCCAGGCTCGCGGTCTCGCTGGACAAATTTCGACCCGTGTGCAGTCAGTAGACTATACTGGGTTTGTCACGCTAACGATCAGGCATCAGCAACAAATGGTCTGGTAATCGGCTAAAACCTGGTTATTTCTTGACACCCCTTTGACTCAGCCCTAAAATTCTGCCTCCTCGTAATTCTACGAGGCGATTTATTACGTGTTTACGAAGCAAAAGCAAATCCAGGAGCTATTTAATGGCAACAGTTAACCAGCTGGTTCGCAAACCACGCGTCCGCAAAGTTGCAAAGAGCAACGTGCCGGCGCTGGAAGCTTGCCCGCAAAAACGTGGCGTTTGTACTCGTGTGTACACCACCACTCCTAAGAAACCAAACTCCGCACTGCGTAAAGTCTGCCGTGTGCGTTTGACCAACGGTTTTGAAGTTACCTCCTACATTGGTGGTGAAGGTCATAACCTGCAGGAACACTCCGTGATCCTGATCCGTGGCGGTCGTGTAAAAGACCTGCCAGGTGTGCGTTACCACACCGTTCGTGGCGCGCTTGACTGCTCAGGTGTTAAAGACCGTAAGCAGGCTCGCTCCAAGTACGGCGTGAAGAAGCCAAAGGCTTAATGGTTCTCCGTTAAGTAAGGCCAAACGTTTTAAATTAAATGTCATAATAAACTCATAGAGTTTTGGACAATCCTGAATTAACAACGGAGTATTTCCATGCCACGTCGTCGCGTCATTGGTCAGCGTAAAATTCTGCCAGATCCTAAGTTCGGATCAGAGCTGCTGGCCAAATTTGTAAATATCCTGATGGTAGATGGTAAAAAATCTACTGCAGAATCAATCGTTTATACCGCGCTTGAGACCCTGGCTCAGCGTTCAGGTAAAAACGCGCTGGAATCTTTTGAAGTAGCCCTGGAAAACGTGCGTCCGACTGTCGAAGTTAAGTCACGTCGCGTTGGTGGTTCTACTTATCAGGTACCAGTAGAAGTCCGTCCGGTTCGTCGTAATGCTCTGGCAATGCGCTGGATCGTAGATGCTGCTCGTAAACGCGGTGATAAATCAATGGCTCTTCGCCTGGCGAACGAACTTTCTGATGCTGCAGAGAACAAAGGTACAGCAGTTAAGAAACGTGAAGACGTTCACCGCATGGCAGAAGCCAACAAGGCGTTCGCACACTACCGTTGGTAATCACCACGTAGTTGTTAAACCAGCGGGCGCTCAATCAGCCAACCCGCTGGGGTCGACTTACCTTGAACGTCCGAGAATCAGAGGAATCAAATGGCTCGTAAAACACCCATTGCCCGCTACCGTAATATCGGTATCAGTGCGCACATCGACGCCGGTAAGACTACCACTACCGAACGCGTTCTGTTCTACACCGGTGTAAACCACAAAATCGGTGAAGTACATGACGGCGCAGCAACCATGGACTGGATGGAGCAGGAACAGGAACGTGGTATTACCATCACCTCCGCTGCGACCACCTGTTACTGGTCTGGTATGGCCAAGCAGTTTGAACCACACCACGTAAACATTATCGACACCCCAGGACACGTTGACTTCACCATCGAAGTTGAACGTTCTATGCGTGTGCTTGATGGCGCGGTAATGGTTTACTGTGCAGTTGGTGGCGTTCAGCCACAGTCTGAGACCGTATGGCGTCAGGCTAACAAATATAAAGTTCCACGCATTGCGTTCGTTAACAAAATGGACCGCATGGGTGCTAACTTCCTGAAAGTTGTTAAACAGATGGAAGTTCGTCTGGGCGCAACTCCAGTTCCTCTGCAGCTGGCTATCGGCGCAGAAGAGAAATTCACCGGTGTTGTTGACCTGGTGAAAATGAAAGCAATCAACTGGAACGACGCAGACCAGGGTGTAACCTTCGTCTACGAAGATATCCCAGCTGATATGCAGGAACTGGCTGAAGAATGGCATGCGAAGCTGGTTGAAGCCGCTGCTGAAGGCTCTGATGAGCTGATGGAGAAATTCTTCGGTGGTGAAGAACTGACTGAAGAAGAGATCAAAACATCTCTGCGTAAGCGTGTTCTGAACAACGAAATTATCCTGGTAACCTGTGGTTCTGCATTTAAGAACAAAGGTGTTCAGGCGATGCTGGATGCAGTTGTTGAATATCTGCCAGCACCGACTGACGTTACCGCGATCAACGGTATGCTGGACGACGGTAAAGACACGCCGGCTGTTCGTCACTCTGATGACAACGAGCCGTTTGCTGCACTGGCGTTCAAAATCGCTACCGACCCGTTCGTGGGTAACTTAACCTTCTTCCGCGTTTACTCTGGTGTTGTTAACACGGGTGACACCGTGTTCAACCCGGTTAAGTCAAACCGTGAGCGTCTGGGCCGTATCGTTCAGATGCACGCTAACAAGCGTGAAGAGATTAAAGAAGTTCGTGCGGGTGATATCGCAGCTGCGATCGGCCTGAAAGATGTGACCACTGGTGACACCCTGTGTGACCCAGATAACGTCATCATCCTTGAGCGCATGGAGTTCCCGGAGCCGGTAATCTCTATCGCCGTTGAGCCAAAAACCAAAGCTGACCAGGAAAAAATGGGTCTGGCTCTGGGCCGTCTGGCAAAAGAAGACCCATCATTCCGCGTATGGACTGATGAAGAATCTAACCAGACCATCATCGCCGGTATGGGTGAATTGCACCTCGACATCATCGTTGACCGTATGAAGCGTGAGTTCAACGTTGAAGCAAACGTGGGTAAACCACAGGTTGCTTACCGTGAAGCGATTCGCAACAAAGTTACCGATGTTGAAGGTAAACACGCCAAGCAGTCTGGTGGTCGTGGTCAGTATGGTCATGTTGTTATCGACATGTACCCACTGGAGCCAGGTTCGAACCCGAAAGGCTACGAATTTGTCAACGACATCAAAGGTGGTGTGATTCCTGGTGAATACATCCCTGCGGTTGACAAAGGTATCCAGGAGCAGCTGAAATCAGGCCCTCTGGCTGGTTACCCGGTTGTGGATCTGGGCGTGCGTCTGCACTTCGGTTCTTACCACGATGTCGACTCCTCAGAACTGGCGTTTAAACTGGCCGCGTCTCTTGCCTTCAAACAAGGCTTTAAACAAGCGACACCTGTTCTGCTTGAGCCTATCATGAAGGTTGAAGTTGAAACGCCAGAAGAGAACACGGGTGATGTCATCGGTGACCTTAGCCGTCGTCGTGGTATGCTCAAAGGGCAGGAATCTAACGCTACTGGCGTTCAGATTCACGCTGAAGTTCCGTTGTCTGAGATGTTCGGATACGCAACTCAGCTGCGTTCTCTGACCAAAGGTCGTGCTTCTTACTCCATGGAGTTCCTGAAGTATGACGATGCGCCAAACAACGTAGCGCAGGCCGTTATTGAAGCTCGTAGCAAATAAGCTACGGTTTAAATTTGAACTGATGCCTTCACCCAGATGGTGAAGGCACAACGTAAGGAATTATCGCCATGGCGAAAGAGCAATTTCAGCGTAACAAACTGCACGTAAACGTGGGCACCATCGGTCACGTCGACCACGGTAAAACCACCCTGACTGCAGCTATCACCACCGTACTGTCTAAAACTTACGGCGGCCAGGCTCGTGCATTCGATCAGATCGATAACGCACCAGAAGAGAAAGCACGTGGTATCACCATCAACACTTCACACGTTGAGTATGAAACCCCGACTCGCCACTATGCG
>NZ_JAPCIM010000021.1:0-28205 GCF_025910055.1 Pantoea sp. JV6
AATGGTAATGCCAGGCGACAACATCAAAATGGTTGTTACCCTGATCCACCCAATCGCAATGGACGAAGGTCTGCGCTTCGCAATCCGCGAAGGCGGCCGTACCGTTGGCGCGGGTGTTGTTGCTAAAGTTATCGCTTAATTGTGATATCTGCTGTGGCTGTGTAAATGGCCACTGCAACACAGTAAAAAGAGCACTTCGGTGCTCTTTTTTTTTGCTCTGAAAACGCCATAACCCTGCAAAGGGTGGGTTTGAAATAAAAACGATTCGCATTTACACTATGTACAGAAAATGTACCCGAGTGATGAATCAATGTACGTCTGCCTGTGTAATGCCATCAGTGATAAAACCCTTCGTGAAGTCGTGCGTCGCTATCAGCCCAAATCTATTCAGCAACTGCGCCAGCTTGTGCCGGTCGGCAAGCAATGCGGCAAATGCATTCGTGCTGCGCGTGAAATTATGGATGAAGAGATGCAGCATGCACCACTCTACAAAGAGATAGCCTGACCGACGATCGGTGCGTGAATACCCACAATATCTGTCGCGTTTTTTTGACTTCTTTTTAACCGCATCTACGCTCTAATAAACCAGACGCGGAGGGTTAACAATGAAGGGCGATATTAAAGTTATCAGTCATCTCAACAAACTGCTTGGAAATGAACTGGTTGCTATCAATCAGTACTTTCTTCATGCGCGCATGTTCAAAAACTGGGGTCTGACGCGCCTCAATGATGTGGAATACCATGAATCAATCGATGAGATGAAACATGCCGATAAATATATTGAGCGTATTCTTTTCCTTGAAGGGATCCCAAATCTTCAGGATCTGGGACGGCTCCGTATCGGTGAAGATGTTGAAGAGATGCTGAGTTCAGACCTGAATCTGGAGCTGGAGGGCGCGAAAGACCTACGTGAAGCTATCTCCTATGCTGACAAAGTGCATGACTATGTCAGCCGTGACATGATGATTGAAATCCTGGCTGATGAGGAACATCACATCGACTGGATTGAGACGGAACTTGAGTTAATCCAGAAGATGGGCATCCAGAACTATCTGCAGGCTCAAATCAAACAAGAGTGAATCGGGTCTGCAGCACTATCGTTACCCAGCCCGCAATGGCCAGGAAAGGGCCAAACGGCAGCGGGCTGTCCCCCTGAATAAAACCCCGCAGTTGCAGCATCACAATCGACGTCAGCGCCATAACGGTGGCACCCAGCGCAATCCAGGGTAATGCCTGCCAGCCACAGCAGGCACCTAACGCTGCGAAAAGCTTGATATCGCCATAACCTAATCCCTCGTACCCCCGCATCTGCCGATAGCTCCAGGCGAGCAGCCACAACGCACAGTAGCCCGCCACAGCACCCCATATCGCCGTTGTTTCGGTTCCGGACAGCGTGGCATGGAATAATCCGGACCAGAGCAGCAGATAATTGAGCGGGTCAGGTATACAGAAGTGGCGACGATCGATGGCAGCCACGAGCAGCAAGAGGCCGGAGGCAGTAATAATAAAAACAGCCTCCGCAGAGTGGTCAAAACTCTGCAGCACCAGCAGGCACAGAAGGGCGAACAGCCATTCAATGACAACGCTTTCTGCGCCGAACGCGCGATGACAGAAGCGACACCGTCCTTTTAAGCCAGGCCAGCTGACTAACGGCAGCGCATCTCGCCACAGCAGGCGCTGCTGGCAATGATTACAGTGCGAACCCGGAAAGCAGAGTAGGGCAAACCATTGAGCGGGTGAGAGGGCGGGGGTGAAGCGCTGGCTGGTCAGCGAAAGAAAGCTTCCCAATGCACCTCCGCCTGCGAGTGCAGCAATGTGAGTTATCAGAGTGGGCGACATGATTATGCTCCGGACGAAAGGTTAGATGCACTCTCGAGGGCAACGGGTTCTGTGTCACCTATGAATGAAGAAGGGCGGAAACAGACTCACAACTGAATAACTGATTTATCAGCGATACGGCAGTGCAATGCGACGCACGCTTCACGAACCGGCCACAATTTAATGGGTAAAACCTCAACACGGGTTGCTTCCTGAACAGATTTACGTATAATGCGCGGGCCTGCAGATATTGCAGGCGCGATTCGAGCAGAATCGCAGACGGCTGAAATTTAGGCCGCCTGACAATACTCCCAATTGTGGAGTTATATGCTGAACGATTACACTCTCCCATCAATCGTAATGGGCTCGAGTAGTAATTTTTTTCGTCTATAAAAAGTTTGGAGCTCTGGTCTCATGCAGAACCAAAGAATCCGTATCCGTCTTAAAGCGTTTGATCATCGTCTGATCGATCAATCAACCGCGGAAATCGTTGAGACCGCCAAGCGCACTGGTGCGCAGGTTCGTGGTCCAATCCCGCTGCCAACCCGCAAAGAGCGTTTTACTGTTCTGATCTCTCCGCACGTTAACAAAGATGCGCGTGATCAGTACGAAATCCGCACTCACAAGCGTCTGGTAGACATCGTTGAGCCAACTGAAAAAACCGTTGATGCTCTGATGCGTCTGGATCTGGCTGCCGGTGTTGACGTGCAGATCAGCCTGGGTTAATCAGGTCATCGAGCGATTGAGAGGTTGAAACAATGATTGGTTTAGTCGGTAAAAAAGTGGGCATGACCCGCATCTTCACTGAAGATGGCGTTTCTATCCCCGTCACCGTAATCGAAGTTGAAGCGAACCGCGTTACTCAGGTCAAAGGCCTGGAAAACGATGGTTACCAGGCAATTCAGGTTACCACCGGTGCTAAAAAAGCAAACCGTGTGACCAAACCTGAAGCTGGTCATTTTGCTAAAGCTGGCGTTGAAGCTGGCCGTGGCCTGTGGGAATTCCGCACCGCTGAAGGTGAAGAATACTCTGTAGGTCAGAGCATCAGCGTTGAGATTTTCGCTGAAGTTAAGAAAGTTGACGTAACCGGTACCTCTAAAGGTAAAGGTTTCGCCGGTACCGTTAAGCGCTGGAACTTCCGTACCCAGGACGCTACTCACGGTAACTCCTTGTCTCACCGCGTTCCGGGTTCTATCGGTCAGAACCAGACTCCGGGCAAAGTGTTCAAAGGCAAGAAAATGGCAGGTCAGCTGGGTAATGAGCGCGTAACCGTTCAGAGTCTGGACGTAGTACGTGTTGACGCTGAGCGCAACCTGCTGCTGGTTAAAGGTGCAGTTCCCGGTGCTACCGGTAGCGACCTGATCGTTAAACCAGCTGTGAAGGCGTAAGGGGATAGCAATGGAATTAGTATTGAAAGACGCGCAGAGCGCGCTGACTGTTTCCGAAACTACCTTCGGTCGTGATTTCAACGAAGCGCTGGTTCACCAGGTTGTTGTTGCTTACGCATCTGGCGCCCGCCAGGGTACTCGCGCGCAGAAAACTCGCGCCGAAGTAACCGGTTCAGGCAAAAAGCCATGGCGTCAAAAAGGCACCGGCCGTGCGCGTGCAGGTTCTGTAAAGAGCCCAATCTGGCGTTCAGGTGGTGTGACCTTTGCTGCGAAGCCGCAGGACCACAGTCAAAAAGTTAACAAAAAGATGTACCGCGGCGCGCTGAAAAGCATCCTGTCCGAACTGGTACGTCAAGATCGTCTGATCGTTGTCGAATCATTTGCTGTAGAAGCACCGAAAACCAAGCTGCTGGTACAGAAACTGAAAGACATGGCTCTGGAAGACGTGCTGATCATCACCGGTGAACTGGATGAGAATCTGTTCCTGGCTGCGCGCAACCTGTACAAGGTTGACGTACGTGATGCATCCGGTATCGACCCAGTTAGCCTGATCGCCTTCGACAAAGTCGTTATGACTGCTGATGCAGTTAAGCAAGTTGAGGAGATGCTGGCATGATCCGTGAAGAACGTCTGCTGAAAGTACTGCGCGCGCCGCACGTATCTGAAAAAGCATCTAGCGCGATGGAAAAAACCAATACCATCGTTCTCAAAGTTGCTAATGACGCGACCAAAGCAGAGATCGTTGCTGCTGTTGAGAAACTGTTCGAAGTAGAAGTTAAAGACGTAAACACCCTGGTAGTTAAGGGCAAAGTTAAGCGTCAAGGACAGCGTATCGGTCGTCGTAGCGACTGGAAAAAAGCTTACGTCACCCTGAAAGAAGGCCAGAATCTGGACTTCGCTGGCGGCGCTGAGTAAGTCGGAGGAGAAAGACAATGGCAGTTGTTAAATGTAAACCGACATCTCCGGGTCGTCGCCATGTAGTTAAAGTGGTAAACGCGGAGCTGCACAAGGGCAAACCATTTGCCCCGCTGGTAGAAAAAAACAGCAAATCCGGTGGCCGTAACAACAATGGTCGTATCACTACCCGTCATATCGGTGGTGGTCACAAGCAGGCTTATCGTATTGTTGACTTCAAACGCAACAAAGACGGTATCCCGGCAGTTGTTGAACGTCTTGAGTACGATCCGAACCGCTCTGCGAACATCGCACTGGTTCTGTACAAAGACGGCGAGCGCCGTTACATCCTGGCCCCTAAAGGCCTGAAAGCCGGCGACCAGATCCAATCTGGCGTTGATGCTGCGATTAAAGCAGGTAACACTCTGCCGATGCGTAACATCCCGGTGGGTTCAACCGTGCATAACGTAGAAATGAAACCAGGCAAAGGCGGTCAGATTGCTCGCTCAGCCGGTGCTTACGTGCAGATCGTTGCGCGTGAAGGTTCTTACGTTACCCTGCGTCTGCGTTCAGGTGAAATGCGTAAAGTCGAGTCTGACTGCCGCGCAACACTGGGCGAAGTCGGCAACGCTGAGCATATGCTGCGCGTTCTGGGTAAAGCTGGTGCAGCCCGTTGGCGTGGTGTTCGTCCTACCGTTCGTGGTACCGCGATGAACCCAGTTGATCACCCGCACGGTGGTGGTGAAGGTCGTAACTTTGGTAAGCACCCGGTAACTCCGTGGGGCGTTCAGACCAAAGGTAAGAAGACCCGTAGCAACAAGCGTACCGATAAGTTTATCGTACGTCGCCGTAGCAAATAATATTAGAGGATAAGCCATGCCACGTTCTCTCAAGAAAGGTCCTTTTATTGACCTGCACTTGCTGAAGAAGGTAGAGAAAGCGGTGGAAAGCGGTGACAAGAAGCCTTTGCGCACTTGGTCCCGTCGTTCAACGATCTTTCCTAACATGATCGGTTTGACCATCGCTGTCCATAATGGTCGTCAGCACGTTCCTGTCTTTGTTTCCGACGAAATGGTTGGTCACAAACTGGGTGAATTCGCGCCGACACGTACTTATCGCGGTCACGCGGCTGATAAAAAAGCCAAGAAGAAATAAGTAGGAGGAAGAGATGGAAACTTTAGCTCAACATCGCCACGCTCGTTCTTCTGCTCAGAAGGTTCGCCTTGTTGCTGACCTGATTCGCGGTAAGAAAGTGTCGCAGGCACTGGACATTTTGACCTACACCAATAAGAAAGCGGCTGTACTGGTCAAAAAAGTTCTGGAATCTGCCATTGCTAACGCCGAACACAACGATGGCGCTGATATCGACGATCTGAAAATCACGAAAATTTTCGTTGATGAAGGTCCGACCATGAAACGCATTATGCCGCGTGCCAAAGGTCGTGCAGATCGCATCCTGAAGCGCACCAGCCACATTACTGTGGTTGTGTCCGATCGCTGAGACTCTGGAGACTAGCAATGGGTCAGAAAGTACATCCTAATGGTATTCGCCTGGGTATTGTAAAACCATGGAACTCTACCTGGTTTGCGAACACCAAAGAATTCGCTGACAACCTGGACAGCGATTTTAAAGTACGTCAGTTTTTGACTAAAGAACTGGCTAAAGCATCTGTCTCTCGTATCGTTATCGAGCGTCCAGCGAAGAGCATCCGTGTGACTATTCACACCGCTCGTCCGGGCATCGTTATCGGTAAGAAAGGCGAAGATGTAGAAAAACTGCGCACGGTCGTCGCGAATATCGCTGGCGTTCCTGCACAGATTAATATCGCCGAAGTCCGCAAGCCGGAACTGGACGCGAAACTGGTAGCTGACAGCATCACTTCACAGCTGGAGCGTCGTGTGATGTTCCGTCGTGCTATGAAGCGTGCAGTTCAGAACGCCATGCGTCTTGGCGCGAAGGGTATTAAAGTCGAAGTTAGCGGCCGTCTGGGTGGCGCCGAGATCGCACGTACCGAATGGTATCGTGAAGGTCGCGTGCCATTGCACACACTGCGTGCTGACATTGACTACAACACCTCTGAAGCGCACACCACTTATGGTGTAATCGGCGTTAAGGTATGGATCTTCAAAGGTGAGATCCTGGGTGGTATGGCTGCTGTTGAACAACCGGAACCGGCTGCTCAACCTAAAAAGCAGCAGCGTAAAGGCCGTAAGTAAGGAGAGTCGCTGATGTTACAACCAAAGCGTACGAAATTCCGTAAAGTGCACAAAGGCCGTAACCGCGGTCTGGCTGCGGGTACGGATGTCAGCTTCGGTACTTTCGGTCTGAAAGCTGTTGGCCGTGGTCGTCTGACTGCTCGTCAGATCGAAGCAGCACGTCGTGCTATGACCCGTGCAGTTAAGCGTCAAGGTAAGATCTGGATCCGAGTATTCCCGGACAAACCGATCACCGAGAAGCCGCTGGAAGTGCGTATGGGTAAAGGTAAGGGTAACGTAGAGTATTGGGTTGCCCTGATCCAGCCTGGTAAAGTCCTGTATGAAATGGACGGCGTACCAGAAGAGCTGGCCCGTGAAGCATTCAAGCTGGCAGCAGCAAAACTGCCTATCAAAACCACCTTTGTAACTAAGACGGTGATGTAATGAAAGCAACTGAGCTGCGTGAAAAAAGCGTTGAAGAGCTGAACACTGAGCTGCTTAATCTGCTGCGTGAGCAATTTAACCTGCGCATGCAGGCAGCATCTGGCCAACTGCAGCAGACTCATCTGCTGAAACAGGTTCGCCGTGATGTTGCACGCGTTAAGACTTTACTGACTGAGAAGGCGGGTTCGTAATGACCGATAAAATCCGTACTCTGCAGGGTCGTGTAGTAAGTGACAAAATGCAGAAATCTGCAGTTGTTGCTATCGAACGTTTCGTGAAACACCCGATCTACGGCAAATTCATTAAACGTACGACCAAGCTGCACATCCATGACGAGAACAATGAATGTGGAATTGGTGACGTGGTAGAAATCCGCGAATGCCGTCCACTGTCCAAGACTAAATCCTGGACCCTGGTTCGCGTAATCGAGAAAGCTGTTCTGTAATAAGAATCGTTTTTTCTGAGGAAACCCTCTGCTTCGGCAGGGGGTTTTTTTTGCCTGCGATTCGGGCTTGATCCATTTGTGCCCGTGGCAATACGGATTTGATGGTGCTCACAAATTCAGGGATTTGCAGGGATTAAGCTGCCTCTCTTCAGGCGAGGTGGCCTGAAAGCGCCAGGCTATAAACGCCGGGGTTATCATAACTGTACAAGGAAATGTGCCGTGAAAATGGAGAGTCATGACCGCTTACGCCGGTCACTGTTAAAATTGCCACTGTTAGCTGCGTTACCTGCGATTAGCTCTGCCAAAAGCTTGCCGCTATTATCGGGTAACACACAACCACTACCCACAGGCAATAGCATGGAACGAACTCTGTTACTGAAGAATGCTGAATGTGTGGTCTGCATGGATGCTGACCGTCGGGAAATAGGTAACGCTTCTATTCTGATAAAAGGAAATAAGATCGTTGCAGTCGGGGAAGCACGCTCGTTACCTGATAGCGCGGATGAGATCATCGATCTGCGAGGACACATTGTCATCCCTGGCCTGATCAATACGCATCACCACATGTATCAGAGCCTGACCCGCGCTATTCCTGCAGTGCAAAACGGCGAGCTCTTTAACTGGCTAACCCACCTCTATCCACTGTGGCAGAATCTGACGCCTGAGATGATTCATATCTCAACTCAGATCTCTATGGCTGAGTTAATGCTCTCCGGCTGCACCACCACCAGTGACCATCTCTACGTCTACCCGAATGGCTGTAAGCTTGACGACAGTATTGAGGCTGCAGCCTTAATGGGCATGCGTTTCCATGCGAGCCGGGGCAGCATGAGCGTCGGTAAGTCCCTGGGTGGCTTACCACCCGATGCACTGGTAGAGGATGAAGCCGCCATTCTTAAAGATACGCAGCGTGTGATTGAGCGCTACCATGATGACAGCCACGGTTCGATGTTACGCATCGTGGTTGCGCCATGTTCGCCGTTTTCAGTCAGCCGTGAGCTGATGAAGCAATCCGCAGCGATGGCACGCAGCTTCAACGTCTCAATGCACACCCATCTGGCGGAGAACGACAGCGATATCCGTTATAGCCGTGAAAAATTCAATATGACGCCAGCACAGTATGTTGAAGACCTCGGCTGGGTAGGACCGGATGTCTGGCATGCACACTGCGTCAAACTGGATCAGCATGGCATAGAACTCTTTGCACGTACCGGTACCGGCGTCGCACACTGTCCCTGCTCGAACATGCGTCTCGGTTCCGGTATTGCGCCGATACGCCATATGTGTGATGCCGGCGTACACGTGGGTATGGGTGTGGATGGCTCAGCCTCCAATGACAGCTCAGACATGATGGCCGAGGTTCGTCAGGCGATGCTGCTGCAACGCGTTGGCTTCGGCCCGGATGCGATGACGGCACGTCAGGCACTGGAACTGGCGACGCTGGGTGGAGCAAAGGTGCTAAACCGCGATGATGTGGGCACCATTGCGCCGGGCATGATGGCCGATCTGGCCATTTTTGACCTGAACCGAATTGGACTTGCCGGGGCAGGGCACGATCCTGTCGCCGCCCTGGTGTTCTGTAATCCGGGACAGGTTGCCTATAGCATCATTAACGGAAAAGTCCGGGTACGGGACGGACAAGTGGCCGGAATTGAACTGCCAGCCGTGTTGCGTCAGCATAACCAACTGGCCAGGAAACTGGCTGGTTGAGTCAGAAGGGCACTTTATTTGGGAGGCGACGAAAAATAAGGCAGATTACATTTGCTACTGTTCGCACTATTCCCTAGAATACGCCCTCCCTGTCATCAGGGGAAATCAGCGGCTCGATTGAGAGCCGTTTATTTTTTCTACCCATCTGTGAGAACCGGTGTTACAATGCCGCGCCCTCAATTATGGGGCTTTCTAACGACCTG
Source organism: Pantoea sp. JV6 (assembly GCF_025910055.1). Classification (NCBI taxonomy): domain Bacteria; kingdom Pseudomonadati; phylum Pseudomonadota; class Gammaproteobacteria; order Enterobacterales; family Erwiniaceae; genus Pantoea; species Pantoea sp. JV6. The sequence goes on from NZ_JAPCIM010000021.1 coordinate 9,099, forward strand.
AGGTTTAGGTCCCGAAGTAGTAGTTGACATTAGCGGAGCACTAAAATGATCCAAGAACAGACTATGCTGAACGTCGCCGACAACTCCGGTGCACGTCGCGTAATGTGTATCAAGGTTCTGGGTGGCTCGCACCGTCGCTACGCAGGCGTCGGTGACATCATCAAAGTTACCATCAAGGAAGCAATTCCGCGTGGTAAAGTCAAAAAAGGTGATGTCCTGAAGGCGGTAGTGGTGCGCACCAGGAAGGGTGTTCGTCGCCCGGACGGTTCTGTCATTCGCTTCGATGGTAATGCATGCGTTATTCTGAACAATAACAGTGAGCAGCCTATCGGTACGCGTATTTTTGGGCCGGTAACTCGTGAACTTCGTACTGAAAAGTTCATGAAAATTATCTCTCTGGCACCAGAAGTACTCTAAGGAGCGAACAATGGCAGCTAAAATCCGTCGTAACGACGAAGTTATCGTGTTAACCGGTAAAGATAAAGGTAAGCGCGGTAAAGTTAAGAATGTCCTGTCTTCTGGTAAGGTCATCGTTGAAGGTATCAACCTGGTGAAGAAACATCAGAAGCCGGTTCCGGCTCTGAACCAACCAGGTGGCATCGTTGAAAAAGAAGCTGCTATTCAGGTTTCTAACGTTGCACTGTTCAACGCGGCAACTGGTAAGGCTGACCGTGTAGGCTTTAGATTCGAAGACGGCAAAAAAGTCCGTTTCTTCAAGTCTAACAGCGAAACTATCAAGTAATTTGGAGTAGTACGATGGCGAAACTGCATGATTACTACAAAGACGAAGTAGTCCAGAAACTCATGACAGAGTTTGGCTACAATTCTGTCATGCAAGTCCCTCGGGTCGAGAAGATCACCCTGAACATGGGTGTTGGTGAAGCGATCGCTGACAAGAAACTGCTGGATAACGCAGCAGCTGACCTGGCAGCAATCTCCGGTCAAAAACCGCTGGTCACCAAAGCACGCAAATCAGTTGCAGGCTTCAAAATCCGTCAGGGCTATCCGATCGGCTGTAAAGTAACTCTGCGTGGCGAGCGCATGTGGGAGTTCTTTGAGCGTCTGGTCACCATTGCTGTTCCACGTATCCGTGACTTCCGTGGCTTGTCCGCTAAGTCATTCGATGGTCGTGGCAACTACAGCATGGGTGTACGTGAGCAGATCATCTTCCCAGAAATCGACTACGACAAAGTCGATCGCGTTCGTGGTTTGGATATCACCATTACCACTACTGCGAAATCTGATGATGAAGGCCGTGCTCTGCTGGCTGCCTTTGACTTCCCGTTCCGTAAGTAAGGTAGGGTTACTTAATGGCTAAGCAATCTATGAAAGCACGCGAAGTTAAGCGTGCAAAATTAGCAGACAAATTCTTCGCTAAACGCGCTGAACTGAAAGCGATCATCTCTGATGTGAACGCTTCCGACGAAGATCGTTGGGATGCTGTTCTGAAGCTGCAGAGTCTGCCGCGTGATTCCAGCCCTTCGCGTCAGCGTAACCGCTGCCGTCAAACAGGTCGTCCGCACGGTTTCCTGCGGAAGTTTGGGTTGAGCCGTATCAAGGTCCGCGAAGCCGCCATGCGCGGTGAAATCCCGGGCCTGAAAAAGGCTAGCTGGTAATTGTCACCAATTGAATCACGGGAGTAACACAGATGAGCATGCAAGATCCGATCGCGGATATGCTGACCCGTATCCGTAACGGTCAGGCCGCAAACAAAGTTGCGGTCACCATGCCTTCCTCCAAGCTGAAATTGGCAATTGCCAACGTTCTGAAGGAAGAAGGATATATTGAAGATTTCAAAATCGAAGGCGACATCAAGCTGGAACTGGAACTTACTCTCAAGTATTTCCAGGGCAAAGCTGTTGTAGAAAGCATTCAGCGAGTAAGCCGTCCTGGTCTGCGCATCTATAAGAAAAAAGATGAGCTGCCAAAGGTAATGGCTGGTATGGGCATCGCTGTAGTTTCTACATCTAAAGGTGTCATGACTGATCGTGCAGCGCGCCAGGCAGGTCTTGGTGGCGAAATTATCTGCTACGTAGCGTAATCGGAGGATACATATGTCTCGTGTTGCTAAAGCACCTGTCGTTGTTCCTGCCGGCGTAGAGGTAAAACTCAACGGTCAGGTAATTTCGATTAAAGGTAAAAACGGCGAGCTGACTCGTACTATCAATGATGCTGTTGAAGTTAAGCATGCTGACAACGCTCTGACTTTCGCTCCGCGCGAAGGTTTCGTTGACGGCTGGGCGCAGGCGGGTACTTCTCGCGCGCTGCTGAACGCAATGGTAATCGGTGTTACCGAAGGCTTCACTAAGAAGCTGCAGCTGGTTGGTGTAGGTTATCGTGCAGCCGTTAAAGGCGACGTGGTTAACCTGTCTCTGGGCTTTTCTCATCCAGTCGATCACCAGCTGCCCGCGGGTATCACTGCAGAATGTCCAACTCAGACTGAGATCGTGCTGAAAGGCGCTGATAAACAGCTGATTGGTCAGGTTGCAGCGGACTTGCGCGCCTACCGTCGTCCTGAGCCTTATAAAGGCAAGGGTGTCCGTTACGCCGACGAAGTCGTGCGTACCAAAGAGGCTAAGAAGAAGTAAGGTAACACTATGGATAAGAAATCTGCTCGTATCCGTCGTGCGACCCGTGCACGTCGCAAGCTCAAAGAGCTGGGTGCTACTCGCCTGGTGGTACATCGTACCCCGCGTCATATTTACGCACAGGTAATCGCCCCGAACGGTTCCGAAGTTCTGGTCGCTGCTTCTACTGTAGAAAAAGCTATCACTGAACAACTGAAGTATACCGGTAATAAAGAAGCCGCAGCTGCAGTAGGTAAAGCTATCGCAGAACGCGCAATCGAAAAAGGCATCACTGGTGTTTCTTTCGACCGTTCCGGTTTCCAATATCATGGTCGCGTCCAGGCACTGGCAGATGCTGCCCGTGAAGCTGGCCTTCAGTTCTAAGGTAGAGGTCTAAGATGGCACACATCGAGAAACAAGCTGGCGAACTGCAGGAAAAACTGATCGCGGTAAACCGTGTTTCTAAAACTGTTAAAGGTGGTCGTATTTTCTCCTTCACAGCACTGACTGTGGTAGGCGATGGTAATGGTCGCGTAGGTTTTGGTTACGGTAAAGCGCGTGAAGTTCCAGCAGCGATCCAGAAAGCGATGGAGAAAGCCCGTCGCAACATGGTTAACGTCGCGCTGACCAACGGCACCCTGCAGCACCCAGTTAAAGGTGCACACACGGGTTCCCGCGTGTTCATGCAGCCGGCTTCAGAAGGTACCGGTATTATTGCCGGTGGTGCAATGCGCGCCGTTCTGGAAGTCGCTGGAGTTCATAACGTACTGGCAAAAGCCTATGGTTCTACTAACCCGATTAACGTGGTTCGTGCAACTATCGACGGCCTGGGCAATATGAAATCTCCGGAAATGGTCGCTGCTAAGCGTGGTAAATCCGTTGAAGAAATTCTGGGGTAATCACGATGGCTAAGACTATTAAAATCACTCAAACCCGTAGTTCAATCGGCCGCTTGCCTAAGCATAAAGCCACTCTGGTTGGCCTGGGTCTGCGTCGTATTGGCCACACCGTTGAGCGTGAAGACACGCCTGCAGTACGCGGTATGGTTAACGCGGTTTCCTATATGGTTAAAGTGGAGGAGTAAGAGATGCGTTTAAATACTCTGTCTCCGGCCGAAGGGTCTAAGCACGCTACCAAGCGTCTGGGTCGTGGTATCGGTTCTGGCCTCGGAAAAACCGGTGGTCGTGGTCACAAAGGTCAGAACTCACGTTCTGGCGGTGGCGTACGTCGCGGTTTCGAAGGTGGTCAGATGCCTCTGTACCGTCGTCTGCCGAAGTTCGGTTTCACCTCTCGCAAAGCAATGATCACCACAGAGATTCGTCTGTCTGATCTGGCGAAAGTTGAAGGCGGTATCGTCGACCTGAACGCGCTGAAAGCAGCCAACATTGTCGGTGTTCAGATTGAATTCGTTAAAGTAATTCTGTCTGGTGAAGTTTCTACACCGGTAACGGTTCGCGGTCTGCGTGTCACCAAAGGTGCACGTGCTGCAATCGAAGCTGCTGGCGGTAAAATCGAGGAATAAGTAGCAGATGGCTAAACAACCGGGATTAGATTTTCAAAGTGCCAAGGGTGGCTTTGGTGAGCTGAAACGCAGACTGCTGTTTGTAATCGGCGCACTCATTGTCTTCCGTATTGGCTCTTTTATTCCAATCCCTGGTATTGATGCCACTGTACTTGCCAAACTGCTTGAGCAACAGCGTGGCACCATCATTGAAATGTTTAACATGTTCTCTGGTGGTGCTCTGAGCCGTGCTTCTATTTTCGCACTGGGCATCATGCCGTATATTTCGGCATCGATTATCATCCAGTTATTAACGGTGGTTCATCCAGCGTTAGCGGAAATTAAGAAAGAAGGGGAGGCTGGCCGTCGTAAGATTAGCCAGTACACCCGATACGGTACGTTGGTATTGGCCATATTTCAGTCGATCGGTATTGCTACCGGTCTGCCGAATATGCCAGGGATGCAAGGCCTGGTAATGAATCCAGGCTTTGCTTTCTACTTTACCGCTGTTGTGAGTCTGGTCTCAGGAACGATGTTCCTGATGTGGCTGGGCGAACAGATTACTGAACGTGGTATCGGTAACGGTATTTCGATCATTATCTTCGCAGGTATCGTTGCGGGTCTCCCGCCGGCCATTGGCCATACCATCGAGCAAGCGCGGCAAGGCGACCTGCACTTCCTTCTGTTGCTGTTGGTTGCAGTACTCGTATTCGCAGTGACCTTCTTTGTTATCTTTGTTGAACGTGGTCAACGCCGCATTGTGGTGAACTACGCAAAACGTCAGCAGGGTCGTCGCGTTTACGCTGCACAGAGCACACATTTACCGTTGAAAGTGAACATGGCAGGCGTCATTCCAGCCATTTTTGCTTCCAGCATTATTCTGTTCCCGGCAACGATTGCATCGTGGTTTGGGGGCGGTACCGGTTGGAACTGGCTGACAACAATTTCGCTGTATTTGCAGCCAGGACAGCCGCTTTATGTGCTACTCTATGCGACTGCAATCATCTTCTTCTGTTTCTTCTATACGGCGTTGGTTTTCAACCCACGTGAAACAGCAGATAACCTGAAGAAGTCTGGTGCATTCGTACCGGGAATTCGTCCGGGAGAGCAAACGGCGAAGTATATTGATAAAGTAATGACGCGATTGACCTTAATCGGCGCTCTCTACATTACGTTTATCTGCCTTATCCCGGAGTTCATGCGTGATGCGATGAAGGTTCCCTTCTACTTTGGCGGTACTTCACTGCTTATCGTAGTTGTCGTCATCATGGACTTTATGGCTCAAGTGCAAACTCTGATGATGTCAAGTCAGTACGAGTCGGCACTGAAGAAAGCTAACCTGAAAGGCTACGGCCGTTAATTCAGTTGGTTGAGAAGTTACGGAGAGTAAAAATGAAAGTTCGTGCTTCCGTCAAGAGATTATGTCGTAACTGCAAAATCATTCGTCGCGACGGTGTCGTCCGTGTGATCTGCAGCGCCGAGCCAAAGCATAAACAGCGCCAAGGCTGATTTTGTCACATATTTTTCTTGCAAAGTCGGGTTGAGCTGGCTAGATTAGCCAGCCAATCTTTTGTATGTCAGTGCGTTTCCATTTGAGTATCCTGAAAACGGGCTTTTCAGCATGGGACGTGCTTGTTTAATTATAGGAGTGCATAGTGGCCCGTATAGCAGGCATTAACATTCCTGATCAAAAACATACCGTTATCGCATTAACTTCGATCTTCGGTATCGGTAAAACTCGTTCTAAAGCCATCTGCGCTTCAACGGGTATTGCTGAAAATGTTAAGATCAGTGAGCTGTCTGAAGAACAAATTGATCAGCTGCGTGATGCAGTTGCGAAATTCGTTGTAGAAGGTGATCTGCGCCGTGAAATCACCCTGAGCATCAAGCGTCTTATGGACCTTGGTTGCTACCGTGGTTTGCGCCATCGTCGTGGTCTTCCGGTTCGCGGTCAGCGTACTAAGACCAACGCACGTACCCGTAAGGGTCCGCGTAAACCGATCAAGAAATAATCGGGGTGAGTAAATAATGGCAAAGGCACCAGTTCGTGCACGTAAGCGTGTAAGAAAACAAGTCTCAGATGGCGTGGCTCATGTCCATGCTTCTTTTAACAACACCATCGTTACCATTACTGATCGTCAGGGTAACGCACTGGGTTGGGCAACCGCCGGTGGTTCCGGTTTCCGCGGTTCACGTAAATCCACTCCGTTTGCTGCTCAGGTCGCTGCAGAGCGCTGTGCAGAAGCGGTAAAAGATTACGGAATTAAGAACCTGGAAGTTATGGTAAAGGGTCCGGGTCCAGGTCGCGAATCTACGATTCGTGCTTTAAACGCCGCTGGTTTCCGCATCACTAATATTACTGATGTGACTCCGATCCCTCATAACGGTTGTCGTCCGCCGAAAAAACGTCGCGTATAACGCCCGTTTTTTTAGGATAGTTGGAGAAAGAAAATGGCAAGATATTTGGGTCCTAAGCTCAAGCTGAGCCGTCGTGAGGGCACTGACTTATTCCTTAAGTCTGGCGTTCGCGCGATTGATTCCAAGTGTAAGATTGAACAAGCCCCTGGTCAGCATGGTGCGCGTAAACCGCGTCTGTCTGATTACGGCGGTCAGTTACGTGAAAAGCAAAAAGTTCGTCGTATCTACGGCGTGCTGGAGCGTCAGTTCCGTAACTATTATAAAGAAGCAGCTCGTCTGAAAGGCAACACCGGTGAAAACCTGTTGGCTCTGCTGGAAGGTCGTCTGGACAACGTAGTTTATCGTATGGGCTTTGGTGCCACTCGTGCAGAAGCACGTCAGCTGGTTAGCCATAAGTCTGTTCTGGTAAATGGCCGCGTTGTTAACATCGCTTCTTATCAGGTATCTCCGAATGATGTCGTTAGCATCCGTGAGAAAGCCAAAAAGCAATCTCGCGTGAAGGCCGCTCTGGAGCTGGCTGAGCAGCGTGAAAAGCCAACCTGGCTGGAAGTTGATGCGACTAAGATGGAAGGTGTGTTCAAGCGTATTCCTGAACGTACTGATCTGTCTGCGGACATTAACGAACACCTGATCGTCGAGCTTTACTCCAAGTAAGGCTTAGTACCAAAGAGAGGACACAATGCAGGGTTCTGTGACAGAGTTTCTAAAACCGCGCCTGGTAGATATCGAGCAAGTGAGTTCGACGCACGCCAAGGTGACCCTTGAGCCTTTAGAGCGTGGCTTTGGCCATACTCTTGGTAACGCACTGCGCCGTATTCTGCTTTCATCCATGCCGGGTTGCGCGGTGACCGAGGTTGAAATTGATGGTGTACTTCATGAGTACAGCACCAAAGAGGGAGTACAGGAAGATATCCTGGAAATCCTGCTCAACCTGAAAGGGCTGGCGGTAAGAGTTCAGGGGAAAGATGAAGTTATTCTGACCTTGAATAAATCTGGCATTGGCCCTGTGACTGCAGCCGACATTACCCATGATGGTGATGTCGAAATCGTCAAGCCTCAGCATGTCATTTGCCATCTGACCGATGAGAACGCTGCTATCAGCATGCGTATCAAAGTTCAGCGTGGTCGTGGCTATGTGCCGGCTTCTGCCCGAATTCATTCGGAAGAAGATGAGCGCCCAATCGGCCGCCTGTTAGTTGACGCTTGCTACAGCCCTGTAGACCGTATCGCCTACAATGTTGAAGCAGCGCGTGTAGAGCAGCGCACCGACCTGGACAAGCTGGTCATCGAAATGGAAACCAACGGCACAATCGATCCTGAAGAGGCGATTCGTCGTGCGGCAACCATTCTGGCAGAACAACTTGAAGCTTTCGTTGACTTACGTGATGTACGTCAGCCGGAAGTTAAAGAAGAGAAACCAGAATTCGATCCGATCCTGCTGCGCCCTGTTGACGATCTGGAATTGACTGTCCGCTCTGCTAACTGCCTTAAGGCAGAAGCTATCCACTACATCGGTGATCTGGTACAGCGTACCGAGGTTGAGCTGCTTAAAACGCCTAACCTTGGTAAAAAATCTCTTACCGAGATTAAAGATGTGCTGGCTTCGCGTGGTCTTTCTCTGGGCATGCGCCTCGAGAACTGGCCGCCAGCAAGCATTGCTGATGAATAATCAGATCACAGGTTAAGGTTTCACTGAGAAGGATAAGGTCATGCGCCATCGTAAGAGTGGTCGTCAACTGAACCGCAACAGCAGCCATCGTCAGGCTATGTTCCGCAACATGGCCGGTTCTCTGGTTCGTCATGAGATCATCAAAACGACTCTGCCGAAAGCCAAAGAACTGCGTCGCGTAGTTGAGCCGCTGATTACTCTTGCCAAGACCGACAGCGTAGCTAATCGTCGTCTGGCATTCGCCCGTACTCGTGATAACGAGATCGTGGCAAAACTGTTTAATGAGCTGGGCCCGCGTTTCGCGAGCCGTGCCGGTGGTTACACTCGTATTCTGAAGTGTGGCTTCCGTGCTGGTGACAACGCTCCGATGGCTTACATCGAGCTGGTTGATCGTCCAGAAGCTCAAGCAGAAGCAGCCGCAGAGTAATCTGTAGCAACGTAAAAAACCCGCTTCGGCGGGTTTTTTATTGCCTGAAATTTACTACCTTAGAACTTACTCTTTTCATGTTCAAAGGAGCCAACTATGTGGCTGGTTGATGAACTTGCTGAACAGCATATCAAAGCGGCGCTGGAAAAAGGCGAGCTAAGTAATCTTCCCGGCTCCGGTAAGCCGCTGCAGCTGGATGATGACAGTCATGTTCCGCCTGAGTTAAGAGCGGGCTACCGGTTACTGAAGAATGCGGGCTTTCTGCCGCCAGAGCTTGAGCTCAGACGGGAAGCCATGGAAGTTAACGATCTTATTCGCAACCTCGATCCTGCGGATCAACACTATCAGGATCATTGCCATCGGCTTCAGGTGCTGGAGCTAAGATTACGCCAGGCTGGTATCAGTACCGATTTTCTTCATGGTAGTTATTCCACTGCTATTCAGCATCGTTTCCGCGAGGAGGAGTAAATGTTTCGCATCGGTCAGTTAGCTAAGCTTGCGGAGGTGACGCCAGACACTATCCGTTTTTATGAAAAGCAGCAGATGATGGATCATGATGGTCGGACGGAAGGTGGTTTTCGCCTTTACAGCGAGGGCGATCTTCAGCGTCTGAAATTTATTCGCTATGGCCGTAAACTGGGTTTCAGTCTGGAAGCGATCAGAGAGCTACTTTCGATCCGGGTTGATCCTGCGCATCACACCTGTCAGGAATCAAAAGCGATCGTTGAAAAACGGCTGAGTGAAGTTGCTCAGATGATCGCAGAGTTAGAAACGATGCAGCGTTCCCTGCGACACCTTTCCGATGCCTGTTGTGGTGACAGTCACAGTAGCATTTCGTGCTCAATTCTTGAGGCGCTGGAGCGGGGAGAGGCTTCGAGCAAATAAGCATATTGTTATTTTGCTGCAAAGGAATAGAGTATCAGACCATCTCAACAGGAGGCGTCATGAGTAAATATCAGCACACCAAAGGGCAAATCCGCGATAACGCGATTCAGGCTCTGTTACACGACCCACTATTTCGGCAACGCATAGAGCAGAAGCAAAAGGGTAAAGGTAGTTTCAAGCGGAAAGAGAAACATGGCAAGGGGACTGGATGGGAGGGCAGTGATAAGAAAGCGTCTTATCACTGCCCTTCTGCTTTTACGGTTAAAAAAACCGCCTGTGCGGCGGCTTATTTACTAGACCCGGGTATTCTGCTGTTTCAGCAGATCGCGGATTTCAGTCAGCAGAACTTCTTCGTTTGACGGTTTAGCAACTGGCTTCTCTACTTCCTTTTTCTTGTACAGACGATTCATTAACTTGATCGCCATAAAGATTGCGAAAGCGATGATGACAAAATCGAAGATGGTCTGAAGGAAGATACCGTACTGCATTACAACGGCTGGAGCATCACCAACTGCAGGCTTAAGTACCCAGGCGAATGATTTAAAATCGACACCACCAATCAGTAAGCCTAAAGGCGGCATAATGATGTTGGCGACTAACGATGAAACAATTTTACCGAATGCAGCACCGATGATGACACCGACGGCTAAATCCATCACATTGCCGCGCATTGCGAAATCGCGAAACTCTTTGATTAAACTCATACTTATCTCCTTGCCCAAGCCAATGCCATAAAGTCTAACAAACCCTACTGGTTTTGCCATCAACACAGCGAATTAAGCGGCAGTTTTGCGTTCCTTGTGTTCTGTTCGCCTGTAAACGCGGCATTTACAGGAAAAATGGACTCGGCTGGAAGAGACGTTCCACATCTGATACAAACTTCTTGTCGGTCAGGAACATGATGACATGATCACCTTGTTCAATTCGCAGGTTATCATTGGCAATCATCACATCGTCTCCACGAACCACTGCGCCAATAATGGTGCCTGGCGGTAGTTTGATATCATCAATGGAGCGGCCGACCACGCGTGAAGTTGATTCGTCTCCGTGCGCTATCGCTTCGATCGCTTCTGCAATACCGCGTCGTAGCGATGAAACGCCCACGATATCCGCTTTGCGCACATGACCAAGCAGGGCAGAAATCGTGGCCTGCTGAGGTGAAATAGCGATATCGATAACGCTGCCTTGTACCAGATCGACGTAGGCGCGGCGCTGAATCAGCACCATAACCTTCTTCGTCCCCATCTTTTTTGCCAGCATGGCTGACATAATATTGGCTTCATCATCATTGGTGACGGCGATAAAGAGATCAACCTGATCAACATGTTCTTCAGCGAGAAGTTCCTGATCTGACGCATCGCCATAAAAGACGACTGTGTCGTGAAGATGCTCTGCCAGTTCTGCTGCGCGCTGGGGGTTACGTTCAATCAGCTTCACGCTGTAATTTTTCTCAAGTTTTTGTGCCAGACCGAAACCGATATTACCGCCACCTACCAGCATAATCCGTTTATAAGGTTTCTCCAGCCGCTGCATTTCACTCATTACCGCACGAATGTTCTGACTGGCTGCAATGAAAAAGACTTCATCACCCGCTTCTACGATGGTTGAACCCTGCGGGCGAATGGGGCGATCCTGACGAAATATAGCGGCTACGCGGGTATCAATGTGTGGCATATGCTCACGCATGATCGACAGCGGATTTCCTACCAGTGGCCCGCCATAATAAGCTTTCACCACGGCGAGGCTGACTTTGCCTTCAGCAAAGTTGACGACCTGCAATGCGCCAGGGTACTGGATTAAACGATAGATATTGTCGATCACCAGCTGTTCAGGCGAGATCAGGTGATCGATAGGCACCGCTTCAGGAATAAATAACTTGTCCGCATCACGCAGATAGTCGGCTGCGCGAATACGGGCGATGCGATTCGGCGTATTGAAAAGCGAATAAGCAATCTGACAGGCAATCATGTTGGTTTCATCGGAGTTGGTTACGGCAACCAGCATGTCGGCATCTTCTGCACCCGCCTCACGTAAAATGCGTGGATGAGAACCATGACCCTGCACGACGCGAAGATCGAACTTATCCTGCAGGTGACGCAGGCGTGAAGAGTCGGTATCAACCACCGTGATATCGTTGTTTTCACCCACCAGATTTTCTGCCAGGGTTCCGCCAACCTGTCCTGCGCCCAGAATGATTATTTTCATCGCTTATCAATACTCATTTCAGTTTGTACCCGATTTTTTTATCAGCTTAGCGTAGAAGAAACCATCTCCGCCCTCGGCTTCCGGGAATACCTGTAAGCCGTTCGCGGGCGCATCTCCGAGGGGCTCAGCCTGCGCATCATGCTGGCGCTGCAGGAAAGCATCTATCTGCTGATGATTCTCTTCAGGCAGGATGGAACAGGTGGCATAAATCAGTGTACCGCCAGGTTTCAGGTGCGGCCAGATAGCATCAAGAATTTCACCCTGAAGTTTTGCCAGCTCGGCGATATCCCGATCGCGACGCAGCCACTTAATATCGGGATGGCGTCGGATCACACCGGTAGCAGAGCAGGGTGCATCCAGCAGAATACGGTCAAACTGACGATCGCCGCACCACTGTTGCGGCGTTCGTCCATCACCCTGTTTCACGTCTGCTTTCATACCCAGTCGTTGCAGATTCTCATTTACGCGTTTAAGACGCTGCGCATCCACGTCGACGGCCATAACTTCGGCCTGAGGCGCGATTTCAAGGATATGGGTCGTTTTACCGCCGGGCGCAGCGCATAAATCCAGAATCTGTTCGCCGTTTTGGGGCTCAAGCAGCAAGGCACAGCGCTGAGCAGATAAATCCTGCACGGTAACCCAACCCTGATCAAAGCCTGGTAGCTGGCTGACCGGGGCAGGGGCGTCAAGCCGCAGCGCATCCGGCACATCGACAGCAGGCTGTGCATTCCTGCCGCTTTCGGCCAGCATTGCCAGCCACGTGTCACGATCGTGGTGCTGGCGATTAACCCGCAGCCACATCGGCGGACGCAGATTATTTGCTTCGACAATCTGTTGCCATTGTTCCGGCCAGGCATGCTGCAAACGCTTTAGCAGCCATCCCGGATGCAGATAGCGCTGCGGGCCATCCTGAACAGTGGCGAGCAGCTCTTCCCGCTGCCGCTGAAACTGGCGTAATACGCCATTTAATAAGCCTTTCATACTGGTGCGCTTCAGTACTTCGGCGCCCGCGACGGTTTCTGCCAGTGCGGCATGGGCGGGCACTCGGGTATATTCCAGCTGATAAAGCCCGACCATGATCAGATAGTGCAGAACCCGCTGTTTGCCGGTAAGTGGACGCTCCATCAGTTTGCCAATGAGCGCTTCCAGCTGCGGTAATGTGCGCAATACGCCAAAACAGATCTCCTGCACTAACGCGCTATCTTTGTCAGAGAGCTTTTTCTGGGCGGCTGGCAGTGCCGTATTCAGGGATTCGCCCTTGTCGACCACACGCTCAATAAGTTGAGCTGAGAGGCTACGCAGGTTGATAGATTTAGTCATAGGGTTTTGTCATCAAACAAAAGGCCCGGTGAGGGACCGGGCCTGAGAGTCAGTCCAGAAGGGTTCCAGGTTCAAACCATTCCCGGCGCGAGTTGAGAAGATCCTGAGCCGACATCGGTTTTTTACCGGCGGGCTGCAACTGGAGCAGGTTCAGTACACCCTGAGCCGTCGCCACCTGGATGCCATGCTTGTCAGCATGGATAATTTCACCAGGCGCACGATCGCTGTGGGGCAGAACGCTTGCCTGCCAGACTTTAACCGGCTGATCTTCAATGGTGAAAAAGCTCATCGGCCACGGGTTAAAAGCGCGAATACAACGCTCAAGCTGTTCTGCAGAGAGTGTCCAGTCAAGACGTGCCTCCTCTTTACTGAGTTTCTCAGCATAGTTGGCCAGCGTTTCATCCTGTTTTTCAGGTGAAGCCTGCTGAGTGGTCAGTAATGTCAGCGTATCCAGCAGCCCCTGTGGGCCAAGCTGTGCCAGCTTGTCATACAGCGTGGCACTGGTATCCTGGGCAGTAATCGGACAGGCCAGCTTATGCAGCATATCGCCGGTATCCAGTCCCACGTCCATCTGCATGATGGTCACGCCGGTTTCGCTGTCGCCAGCCCAGAGCGCACGTTGAATAGGCGCAGCTCCACGCCAGCGTGGCAGCAGTGAGCCATGGACATTGATGCATCCCAGACGTGGCATATCAAGCACGGCCTTGGGCAGAATTAATCCGTAGGCCACAACCACCATCACATCGGCCTTGAGGTCAGCAACCAGTTGCTGATTTTCTTCAGGTCGCAGTGACTTAGGCTGATAAACCGGAATGTCATGTGCCATCGCCAGCGTTTTGACCGGGCCTGGCGTTAATTTGTTACCGCGACCAGCAGGACGGTCGGGTTGGGTGAATACGCCGATAACCTGATGTTCAGAAGCAAGCAGCGCGTCAAGATGACGCGCTGCAAAGTCAGGTGTGCCAGCAAAGATGATTTTTAGCGGGGCAGACACGTTTATCCCTTATTAAGATCTCAGGAAGCCTGCGCGTTCTGACGCGCCAGTTTCTCTAATTTATTTTTGATCCGTTGCCGCTTTAAAGGCGACAGATAATCGATAAACAGTTTGCCTTCCAGATGATCGATCTCATGCTGGATACAGATGGCCAGTAACTCGCTGGCTTCCAGTTCGAAACTTTTACCCTCGCGATCCAGTGCACGGACCTTTACCCGCTCGGCACGCGGAACAAATGCGCGCTGTTCCGGAATAGAGAGGCAGCCCTCTTCAATGCCGGTTTCACCGCTTTTTTCCAGCAGCTCAGGGTTAATCAGCACTAAACGCTCTTCACGACTTTCAGAGACGTCAATCACGATAATGCGCTGATGAATATCGACCTGCGTAGCCGCAAGACCGATACCTTCTTCGGCATACATCGTCTCGAACATATCATCAACGATACGCTGAATGTCTGCGTTAACTTCTTTAACGGGCGCAGCAACTTTGCGAAGACGCTCGTCAGGGAAATGTAATACCTGCAAAACTGACATAAATATCCAGATCTGTATTCGGTTAAGAAAAGATTACTACCTTATATTGTAGACTTTTCGAGGCCTGATTGACAGCATTCTGCGGCAGGAAGCAAGGGCGATCAGGGAGCTGAAGATGGACAAAATAGCGCAGTCTGTACGGCTGGCCGCCGTCACTGGAATGACAGGAAAACGCTGGGTTGATGTGGCGCAGCAAATAGGTGCCGGACAGGCAGACAGGGAGCAGCTTATCCGGCTTGGCTTAGATGAGAGCCAGTGCCAGCAATATGATGATTATAATGAAAAAAATCTTACAGAAGTCTATTCCTGGCTGGCTCAGAGCCCGGCTCATCATCTGGTGACTGCTCTGGACGCGGCCTATCCTGCCCGTCTTAAAGAAACCAACCGCTTTCCGCCGCTGCTCTATATTGATGGCGATCCTGCGCTTATCAGCACACCACAGTTAGCGGTGGTGGGCAGCCGAAACTGTTCACACTATGGCCGCTACTGGTGCGACTGGTTTACTCAGCACTTAAGCCTCAGCGGTCTGACCATTACCAGCGGACTGGCAAGGGGTATTGATGGTGTTGCGCATCAGGCAGCACTCAACGTGGGCGGTAAAACGGTGGCCGTGTTAGGTAGTGGATTGCAGCAGCTCTATCCCAGCAATCATGCCCATCTTGCCGCAGAGATCGTTGAACAGGGTGGGGCGGTGGTTTCTGAGTTTCCGCTGACGACCCTGCCGCATCCGCTTAATTTTCCGCGCCGTAATCGTATTATCAGCGGCCTGAGCCATGGGGTGCTGGTGGTAGAAGCCTCGCTGAAGAGTGGTTCCCTGGTAACGGCGCGGTATGGGCTGGAGCAAAATCGTAATGTCTATGCCTTACCTGGCGCGCTCGGTAACCCGTTAAGCGAAGGCGTAAACTGGCTGATTCAGCAGGGGGCGCTGCTGGTGGCCCATCCCCATAACATCGTGGAAGATCTGGCAAGTGCACTTAACTGGCTGCCGATGACACCGGCCGGTGAAATTTATTCTGAGGTGAGTGACGATGCTCCATTGCCATTTGCTGATGTGTTGGCTAACGTAGGTGATGATGTTACACCTGTTGACGTTGTCGCTGAACGTGCCGGCCAATCTGTGCCAGTTATCTCAGCTCAGTTGCTGGAACTGGAGTTAGCAGGATGGATCGCAGCTGTACCCGGCGGCTATGTCCGATTGAGGAGGGCATGCCATGTTCGACGTACTGATGTATTTGTTTGAGACATATATCCACAACGAAGCAGAAATGGGTGTTGATCAGGACAGATTGACAGACGACCTGACGGATGCCGGGTTCCATCGTGAAGATATTTACAGTGCGCTGAACTGGTTAGAAAGATTGGCTGACTATCAGGAAGGACTGGTTGCGCCAATTTTACTGACAAATGATCCGCTCTCCATGCGTATTTATACCGATGAAGAGAGCAAACGTTTAGATGCTGACAGCCGTGGTTTCCTGCTGTTCCTGGAGCAGATTCAGGTGCTGAACCTGGAAACGCGTGAAATGGTCATCGAACGCATTATGGCGCTGGATACCTCTGAGTTTGACCTGGAGGATCTCAAATGGGTGGTACTGATGGTGTTGTTCAACATTCCCGGATGTGAAAATGCCTATCAGCAGATGGAAGAACTGCTATTCGACGCCAATGAAGGTATGCTGCATTAAATTTCCTTTCATGCATTGATCGCTATGAGTAAAGCTGCACTCTTCACCGTGCGTAAACAGGATCCCTGCCCCGCTTGCGGGGCAGAACTGGTTATCCGCTCCGGTAAACACGGTCCTTTTCTGGGCTGCGCGAACTACCCGGCATGCGACTACATTCGACCCTTAAAGGGTCAGGCCGATGGTCATGTGGTCAAAGTGCTGGAAGGCCACGCCTGTCCCGAATGCGGTGCGGATAAAGTGTTGCGGCAGGGGCGATTTGGCATGTTCATTGGCTGTAGCCTCTATCCGGAATGCGGATACACCGAAACCATCGACAAACCAGATGAAACCTCGCTGGCCTGTCCACAGTGCCATGAAGGCCGGTTAGTTCAGCGGCGCTCCCGTTACGGCAAAACGTTTCACTCCTGCGATCGCTATCCAGCCTGCCAGTTTGTTGTGAATCTGACACCCGTTGCCGGAATCTGTCCTTATTGCCAGTATCCGCTATTAGTTGAAAAAAAGACGGCCCAAGGGATCAAACGCTTTTGCGCCAGTAAAAGTTGTGGCAAAGCCATTGCTGAAGAGAATTCATAGACCATGGAAAATCAACACCTCGCCGATTCACTTGAAACCTGCCTAGAGCAGCTGAATCGACAGGCGGTCATCGCCTATCCTACTGAAGCCGTATTTGGTCTGGGCTGTGACCCTGACAGTGAATCTGCCGTCATGGCTTTACTGGCGCTGAAACAGCGTCCGGTAGAAAAGGGGCTTATCCTGATTGCGGCTGATTACACCCAGCTGGAACCTTACATCTCCGCTCGGGAACTGTCTGTGATCCAGCGTGAGCGGATGTTTGCATGCTGGCCCGGCCCGGTGACCTTTGTCGTACCCGTTCCGCCACAAACGCCTCGCTGGCTTACCGGACAGTTTGATTCACTGGCCATTCGCGTCAGTGACCATCCTGATGTGCAGGCCCTTTGCCGCGCATTTGGTAAACCGCTGGTCTCAACCAGTGCAAATCTGTCAGGCCTGCCTCCCTGCCGAACGGCTGAAGAAGTGAAGCAGCAGTTTGGTGAGCAGTTCCCGGTTCTGTCGGGAAAAACAGGTGGGCGGCTCAATCCCTCTGAAATCCGCGATGTCATCAGCGGCGAACTTATACGTCAGGGCTAATTCATGGATCAATTCGCCGTTTTCGGTAATCCGATCAACCACAGTAAATCTCCGCTGATCCATCAGGCTTTCGCTGAACAGACGGGCATTGAACATCGCTATGGTCGGATTTGTGCCCCGATAGATGGTTTTCCTCAGGCGCTCTCTGCCTTTTTCGAACAGGGAGGTCGTGGTGCCAACGTGACGTTACCTTTTAAACAGCAGGCATGGGAATTTGCCGATCAGCTCAGCGAACGTGCAGCCCTGTCCGGCGCGGTAAACACGGTGAAAAAACTCAGCGATGGGCAGATCCTGGGTGACAACACGGATGGTATCGGGCTGTTAAGCGATCTTGAACGGCTGAAGATGATCAACGCTGGTGACAAGGTATTGCTGGTGGGGGCGGGTGGTGCTGCACGTGGGGTCATTCTGCCGCTTCTCTCAGCAGGCGTGACACTCACTGTTGTTAACCGTACCGCCGCGCGGGCGGAAGAGCTGGCTGGCCTGTTTGCAGCGAGCGGCACTACCCGCGCATGTGGTTTTGAGCAGCTGACAGATCAGCACTTTGATCTGATCATTAATGCGACCTCAAGCGGCGTGAATGGCGAAACCCCTCCTTTACCTGCAGCAGTCATTCATGCTGATGTGCGCTGTTATGACATGTTTTATCAAAGCGGGCTGACGCCTTTCCTGCGCTGGTGTCAGGCGCAGGGCACGGCTCATCTGGCAGATGGTTTGGGCATGCTGGTGGGGCAGGCTGCTCATGCCTTCTATCTGTGGCACGGTGTGATGCCGGAAATCGCGCCGGTGATTACTCAGCTTAAACAGTCCATGCAGCCATGAATCAGGCGATACAGTTTCCTGATGATGAAACCTATAATGCTGAACTGAACGCGGTCTGTTTCCCGGTGCTGGTCAACGGCATGCGGCTGACCTGTGCAATCAGCGGGAAGTCGCTGGCTTCACGTTTTGGTGAAGGGGAGGCGATGGCGCTGTTTCAGCACCATCGCTGGGATCTGGAAGATGAGGCTGAAGCGGCTATCCGTCAGGATAATATTGATGCTCAGGGCTGGATCTGGTTATCTCCCGCCAGGTAATCATCTTTCCAGGCGACATAATTATTAGCGGAATAGCGTAAACCTTCCTTCTCATTGTCATTCAGCGGCCTGATCTGCCTGACCGGACTACCCAGATAGAGATAGCCGCTCTCCAGTCTTTTACCTGGCGGCACCAGACTTCCGGCACCAATCATCACCTCTTCTTCTACTATTACGCCATCAAGCAGAATCGATCCCATTCCGACCAGCACGCGATCGCCAATGGTACAGCCGTGCAACATCGCTTTATGCCCGACCGTGACATCCTCGCCAATAATAAGAGGGAAGCCTTGCGGGTTAGACGCTGATTTATGCGTAACGTGCAGAACACTGCCGTCCTGTACATTAGTACGGGCACCAATGCGCACCTGATTCACATCACCCCTGATCGCAACCAGCGGCCAGATGCTCACGTCGTCCTCCATTATGACATCACCGACCACAACACTGCTTGGATCGACCATAACGCGCTGGCCGGTTTGCGGGAAAAGGTCTTTATATGGACGTAAGGCGGAAGTCATCATGTTCTCCTTTGTTCTGTTTTCAATGCAGCCTGATGCGATTTCAGGCAGCTGACAAGCCAATTCTGGCCTGGATCGCTGGCGATCTCATCAATCTGGATCATTTATAACCGTTCAGATAAAAGATCCAAAAAAAGGGTTGTGCTCTGAAACGGGA
>NZ_JAPCIM010000022.1:0-267054 GCF_025910055.1 Pantoea sp. JV6
TTAGTGTGCTGATATGGCTCAGTTGGTAGAGCGCACCCTTGGTAAGGGTGAGGTCCCCAGTTCGACTCTGGGTATCAGCACCAGTTAAGACACGAGTTCGGTAAATAAAAGAATTTGCCTGGCGGCTGTAGCGCGGTGGTCCCACCTGACCCCATGCCGAACTCAGAAGTGAAACGCCGTAGCGCCGATGGTAGTGTGGGGTCTCCCCATGCGAGAGTAGGGAACTGCCAGGCATCAAATAAGAGAGAGCCCTTTGCGTATGCGAAGGGCTTTTTTCGTTGTGGCAAACCGCGATAAAACTCCCTCTTCACAGCGTATCTGTCTGTCTATTCATAACAGCAACAGGTCAGTAAGCATATTAAAGCGGCTGTTCAGGCCATAAAAAAACCCGGCACCAGGCCGGGTAGTGAGATAACTGAACGTCTGATCAGTGAATAACCTGCGATAGAAACGCCCGGGTACGCTCCGATTTTGGATTCGCAAAGAACTCCTGCGGTGGCGCGACTTCGACGATCTCTCCCCGATCCATAAAGATCACCCGGTCAGCCACCGTTCGGGCAAAGCCCATCTCATGGGTGACGCATAGCATAGTCATTCCATCCTCAGCCAGACCAATCATCGTATCCAGCACCTCTTTAACCATCTCAGGATCCAGCGCTGACGTGGGCTCATCAAACAGCATAATTTTGGGCTTCATACAGAGTGAGCGGGCGATGGCGACACGCTGCTGCTGTCCGCCAGAGAGCTGGCCCGGAAACTTATGTGCATGCTCGGCAATACGTACGCGTTGCAGATAGTGCATGGCCAGCTCATCAGCTTCCTTCTTTGGAATCTTTCTTACCCAGGAAGGTGCCAGCGTGCAGTTTTGCAGTACGGTCAGATGCGGAAAGAGATTGAAGTGCTGGAAGACCATACCGACTTCGGTGCGCACGCGCTCAATGTTACGAACGTCATCATTAAGATGGATACCGTCAACAACAATGCGGCCCTGCTGATGCTCTTCCAGATGGTTGATACAGCGGATCGTCGTCGATTTGCCGGAGCCGGAAGGTCCGCACAGTACGATGCGTTCACGGGGTTTAACCTGCAGGTTGATGTCTTTCAGTACATGGAATTGCCCGTACCATTTATTCACGTTCTCAAGCGAGATCATCAACGCGTCGGAAGAGTGTGTCATAGAGTCAGTCATGTAAAACCTCAGTGCGATGTACGCCCGGTGTGAAAGCGCTTTTCCAGATACTGGCTGTAGCGCGACATGCTAAAACAGAAGATCCAATAGACCAGTGCAGCAAAGACATAACCTTCGGTTGACATCCCCAGCCAGGTCGGATCGACCGTTGCCTGCTGGACGCTGCTGAACAGATCGAAAAGACCAATGATGATGACCAGGCTGGTATCTTTAAACAGTGCGATGATGGTATTGACCAGGCCGGGAATAGTGAGCTTCAGCGCCTGGGGCAGAATAACCAGCATCTGCGTCTTCCAGTAGCCCAGCGCCAGAGATTCGGCTGCTTCGTACTGACCTTTCGGCAGTGCCTGCAGGCCACCGCGAACCACCTCTGCCACATAGGCGGACTGGAACAGAATGACGCCGACCAGCGCGCGCACCAGCTTGTCGATGTTAGTGCCTTCAGACATAAACAGCGGCAGCATCACGGATGACATAAACAGCACGGTAATCAGCGGCACGCCGCGCCAGAACTCAATAAAGATAATCGATAGCGTGCGTACGACCGGCATTCGTGAGCGACGGCCCAGCGCCAGCAAAATACCCAGCGGCAGCGCACCGGCAATACCCACTGACGCAATAATCAGCGTCAGCGTTAATCCGCCCCATTGACGTGTTTCGACACGTTCCAGCCCCAGATAGCCGCCATACAGCAGAAACCAGACAATCACCGGATAGATGACAGCCCAGGCAGCAATGTAGCGTCCACGATACGGCAGGCTCCTCAGGAACATCGGCACAATCGACAACAGGCCGATCACCAGCGCCAGGTTAATACGCCAGCGCAACTCATGCGGGTAAAGCCCATACATGAACTGGCCGAAACGAGCATGGATAAAGACCCAGCAGGCACCCTCTTTGGTGCAATCGGCGCGCGTGGTGCCGATCCAGTTTGCCTGAAAGACCAGCCAGTTCAGCGCGGGCGGAATGACGTGCCAGATAACCCAGATGCAAAACAGCGTCAGTAGCGTATTAAACCAGCTGGAAAACAGGTTTTTACGAGCCCAAAACCAGGCGCGACTGACCAGAGTCGTCGGGACGGGGGGCGTTTCATGCGTAGTCACAGACATAGTTATCCCGTTCTCTTAACGCTCAACCAGCGCAATTTTGCGGTTGTAGAAGTTCATAAGCATTGATATCAGCAGGCTGATAATCAGGTAAACGCCCATCGTGATAGCAATCGTCTCAATGGCCTGACCGGTCTGATTCAGTACCGATCCGGCGAACAGCGACACCATATCGGGATAACCGATAGCGGCGGCGAGTGAGGAGTTCTTCACGATGTTCAGATACTGGCTGGTCAGTGGCGGAATAATGACGCGCATGGCCTGAGGAATAATCACCTGGCGCAGCGTAACCGGATTAGGCAGCCCCAGCGACCGCGCTGCTTCATGCTGACCATAGGGTACCGACTGGATCCCGGAGCGGATCACTTCAGCAATAAACGACGACGTATAAATCGACAGTGCCAGCGTCAGGGCTGCCAGCTCCGGTATCATCACCGAGCCGCCACGGAAATTGAAACCGCGCAGTTGTGGCACATCCCAGTGCGTGGCTGGGCCAAACCCAATGTGTGCAAGCAAAGGAAAGAGAATCAGCATCACAACGGCAGCGGGCCATGTGCGACGTAACTGACCGGTTTTCAGCTGATGTTTACGGTTAAAGCGGTACAGGCCATAGCTCACAGCCGCGGCCAGAAGCAGTGCAATAACAAATGGCCAGCTGCCTGCTGCATAGGTCGGCCACGGAACGTAGAGTCCGCGATTACTGACATATGCCAGGTCAAAAGCATTCAGCGCCTGACGTGGGCCCGGCAGATTGCGTAAGACTGCAAAGTACCAGAAGAAGATTTGCAGCAGGGGTGGGATATTACGGAAGGTTTCGATATAGATATTCGAGAGTTTCCGCAGCAGCCAGTTGTCAGAAAGGCGGGCAAGACCGACCGCGAATCCGAGAACCGAAGCGAAAACAATACAGAGTGCAGAGACCAGCAGCGTGTTGGTTAATCCGACCAGAAACACGCGCGCGTAGGTATCTCCCTCAGTGTACTCAATCAGATGCTGAACGATGCCGAAACCGGCAGTGCGCTCAAGAAATCCAAACCCCGATGTAATACCGCGGTTGGCAAGGTTAATAATGGTGTTATGCACCAGATAACCCACCACACCAAGCACCGCGACGACGGCGATGAACTGATAAATCCAGGCGCGAACCGTGGGATTACCAAATGAAATATCCCTTTTCACGGTTGGGCGTTGTGACATGTTGAAACCTCAGTAACGAAAGCTGGGGTAGGGCACCACAGAATAGGGTGCCCGATTAGTGAGGTCTGTTAACGTACCGGTGGTGCGTACTGAATACCGCCCTGGTTCCACAACGCATTCTGACCACGTGCAATCTTCAGTGCGCTGTCTTTACCGACGTTACGGTCAAAGCTTTCCTGATAGTTACCCACCTGCTTGACGATGTTGTAGGCCCACTTGTTATCCAGCTTCAGATCCTTACCAAAATCACCTTCGGCGCCCAGGAAGTGTGCCATGTCTGGTGTGGTTGGCTTGGCCGTCATCTGGTCAACGTTCTTCGAGGAGATGCCCATCTCCTCCGCATTCAGCATGGCGTAGAGCGACCACTTCACGATGGTGAACCAGTCATCATCACCACGACGCACCAACGGCCCCAGCGGCTCTTTGGAGATCACTTCGGGCAGAACAATAAATTCGTCCGGTTTGCCCAGCTTAATGCGTAATGCGTAAAGCTGAGACTGGTCAGACGCCAGCGTATCGCAACGTCCGCTATCCAGCGCTTTAGCCGATTCATCAGAGCGGTCGAAGGTTACAGGCGTATATTGCATTTTGTTGGCTTTAAAGAAGTCCGCTACGTTCAGCTCGGTGTCGGTTCCCGCCTGAATACAGACGGTGGCACCATCCAGCTCTTTCGCACTTTTCAGGCCGGCCTTCTGGTGAGTCAGGAAGCCGATACCGTCGTAATAGTTCACGCCCGCAAACAGGAAGCCCATGCCGCCATCGCGCGATGAGGTCCATGTGGTATTACGTGAAAGCACATCCACCTCGCCGGACTGCAGGGCGGTAAAACGCTCTTTCGCGGTCAGCGGGGTATATTTCACTTTGGTCGCATCACCAAACACAGCGGCAGCCGTCGCACGACACACATCCACATCGATACCGGTAAACTTGCCGCCAGCATCTGCATAGGAGAAGCCCGGCAAGCCGTCACTGATACCACATTGAACAAAACCTTTTTTCTTTATCGCATCCAGTGTGGTGCCTGCGTGTGCTTGCTGAGCAACGGCAACCAGCGAGGCAGCAGCGATCAGCGTAGAGAGCATCATCTTTTTCATAAAGCATCCTGTGTGGCGGGATCATGTTGTTATGTTTGCGCACTTTAGTGTGCGTTTTTCCTGTCTGTGGCGGTCAGCCATCCACGACTCTGCAAAGCTGATGCCAGGTTTGCAGGTTCCTGAATTCGTATGAAAGAACGGTTAATAATCGGAAGCACTTAGAAAGTTCCGCTAATATGGCGCACCAAAAGGAAGCAATGCGAGTCGACCCGATCACATTTAGTGCAAATAGTTTCACTATGTGGGAGCAGTGTGAGCATTCACTCAGGCAGAAATGTATGAAGAGATTGCGTTGCTTTTTAATGCGCAGAAAGTCACATACCCAGCAGTGGCGGGGATGTGAAGCAAGGTGAGGGCCAGGCAGGCACTAAGTCAAATCACAGCGGGCGAAAGCGAGAGGGTGAAATATCACGCCAGCGATTGCAACTACAGTTACCATATTACCGGAAACTGTTTCACTATCATTACCGTGGCTTTGTGCGTCGACGCACAAATAAAAACGCCAGCCCGAAGGCTGGCGTGATTTACAGACAGAACTAAAAATCAGTTCATGCCGTATTTTTTCAATTTCTTACGCAGCGTACCGCGGTTGATACCCATCATCAGGGCAGCACGGGTCTGATTGCCACGGGTATACTGCATCACCATGTCCAACAGAGGCTGCTCGACTTCAGCCAAAACCAGCTCATACAGGTCGCTCACATCCTGACCATTCAGTTGAGCAAAATAGTTCTTCAGTGCCTGTTTAACCGAATCACGCAAAGGTTTTTGAGTTACCTGATCCTGTGAGTTAACGGTTGAAACGGTCAGTACGTCAGAATTTACGCGTTGTTCGAACATAGTTCTTTCAGCTCTTTATTTCGTTACGCAAGATTTTCGAAGTATGCCTCCAACGCCTCCAGCTGTTCGCTGGCATCCTCAATGGCGTTGAATGTGCGCCGAAACTGGTCATTCGGGGCGTGCTCCTGCAGGTACCAGGAGACGTGCTTTCGCGCTATACGGTATCCCTTGCCTGAACCGTAAAAGTCGTGCAGCTCACGTATATGCGAAACAAGCAAGCGCTTGACCTCTGCCATCGGCAGCGGGGCAAGCAACTCCCCAGTGTCCAGATAATGCTGGATTTCCCGGAAGATCCACGGTCTTCCCTGAGCAGCACGTCCTATCATCAGAGCATCGGCCCCTGTATAGTCGAGCACCGCTCTGGCTTTATGCGGGTCAGTTATGTCTCCATTCGCGATAATCGGAATGGAGACACTCTGCTTAACTGTCCGAATGCTGTCATATTCAGCTTCTCCGTTGAACAGGCAGGCACGAGTGCGACCATGTATCGTCAGAGCCTGTATACCGCAGCGTTCAGCCAATTGGGCAATCGCGACACAGTTCCTGTTTTCAGGATCCCAGCCAGTACGAATTTTCAGCGTAACCGGCACATTCACTGCATTAACCACTGCGGAGAGAATTGACTCCACCACGGTGGGATATTGCAGCAAGGCTGAACCCGCCATTTTGCGGTTAACCTTCTTGGCAGGGCATCCCATATTAATGTCGATGACCTGTGCACCAGCCTCAACATTAATGCGTGCAGCTTGCGCCATTTCACTGGGATCGCAACCGGCAATTTGCACGGCGCGAATGCCTGGCTCATCGCTGTGAACCATACGTAATCGAGATTTGTCGCTAGCCCAGACTTCCGGGTTTGAAGACAACATCTCAGAAACTGCCATGCCTGCACCCATTTCGTGACACAGCGCCCTGAACGGCCTGTCGGTAATACCGGCCATCGGTGCTGCAATCAGTCGATTTCTCAGCTGGAGGTTTCCAATACGCATGAAGTCAGAATGGCCATACTGTGTCTGCAAGGCGGCGTATATTACGCATTTTTGCAGGAAGATGAAAGGCCAAACTTTGAACAATCAGCAAGAAAGATCAATGAAATCCGGGCCATGATCGATGCGCATATTTATTAAGCTTAAATATCAATCACTTAACAATTTATGCTGAAATTGTGAGCAAAAGTTTTTCCAGAAAAGTACGTCAATTCGCCAGATAAAAAACGTCACATGCCGTGATTAACGATACAAGCATCCATTTCAAATCGGGAAAGCCCGCAACTTACGCTACGGGCTGGCTGAATGTTCTGTTAAGGCACTTTGTTCCGGGCAGAGCGGTATCAGAGGCGGCAGACAGGCGCCATATTCAGGATTTAATCCCGGTAATCCGGCACCACTCCTCTTTAACCGCAACCGGGTCGAGCGTGAACTCGCTGACATACGCTTCGCAGACGCTCTCTGCCTGGCTCTCTAACACGCCCGAGAGGCCCAGATGACCGCCAGACTTCGGCAGAACGCTGATCAGCGGGGCCAGTTCACGTAGCGGGCCGGCCAGGATATTGGCCACCACCACATCAGCCTGCAGATTTTCGGGTTGCTGGTGGGGCAGATAGAGCGACAGGCGATCAGAGACGCCGTTGCGCTCAGCATTATCCCGGCTGGCCTGAATAGCCTGCGGATCGATATCAATCCCGATCGCCTGAGCCGCACCCAGCTTCAGTGCGGCGATCGCCAGGATCCCCGAACCACAGCCGAAATCGATCACCGTTTTGCCCACCAGATCCAGCCCGTCAAGCCAGGTAAGGCAGAGTGAGGTGGTCGGATGCGTGCCGGTCCCAAACGCCAGGCCGGGATCGAGCATCACGTTGACGGCATCAGGATCCGGCACATCACGCCAGCTCGGACAGATCCAGAGCCGCTCACCGAAGCGCATCGGATGGAAGTTTTCCATCCATTCGCGCTCCCAGTCTTTATCTTCGATCTGCTCGATCCGGTGACGAAAACCGGCGCCCAGCAACGGATGCTGCGCCAGTTCGGCGGTAATCGCGGCCATATCAGTTTCTGCATCGAACAGGCCGATAACATCGGTATCGCCCCACAGGCGGGTTTCACCTGGCAGCGGCTCATACACCGGCGTGTCGTTGGTATCCTGAAAGGTCACTGAAACCGCACCGATGTCCATCAGCGCATCGCTCAGTGTTTCCGCGTGTTCACCTGAGCTATTAATTTTGATTTGAATCCACGGCATAACGTCTCTCTTTCCGTCAATGTTGCGGCGCGTCGACCGTTTGCGGCGCGCGTCCAAACAGGTTGCCCACTAAAAATGCCAGCAGGCTTAAAAGCAGTGAGGGCACAATGGGATGAAAACCCAGAATCTGCAGGTTCAGGCTCGCCAGAAAAGCGTAGCAGCCTCCACCCACCACCATGCCGGTGATGGCGCCTGCGGCATTAGCGCGTTCCCAGTAGAGACCCAGTACCAGCGGCCAGAGGAAAACCGCCTCAAGGCCGCCAAAGGCCAGCAGGTTGAGCCAGATAATCATATCGGGTGGATTCCAGGCCGCAATCAGCAGCAGGAGACCCAGTGCGAACGTAATGGTGCCAGATAACAGCCGCAGCCGCGTCTCATTTTCCATCTGCTGTGGGGCAACACGCAGATAGAGATCTTTGATCAGCGTAGCCGAAGCCTGTAACAGCTGGGCATTAATGGTCGACATAATGGCGGCCATGGGGGCTGCCAGAAACAGTCCGGCAGCTAACGGTGGCAGCACAGTGATCATCAGGGTGGGTATAACACTATCCGGCACGGTCAGATTCGGCAGTATCGCCCGGCCCAGCGCACCGGCCAGATGCATTCCCAGCATCAGGATCACCACCACAATGGTACCCAGAATAATGGCCCGATGGACTGCCTTGCTGTCTTTATAAGAGATGCAGCGCACCGCAGTATGCGGCAAGCCAATCACCCCAAAGCAGACCAGCACGACAAATGAACTAAGGAAGGTCGGCGTTATAATCTCACCCGGTCCCTGCGGCGACAGCAGAGCGGGATCAATGTCATGCAGTTTCTGCACGGCCGTGCTCAGGCCGCCAGCCTGATGAATCACCGCGAACAGCAGCAGAAATGTGCCAATCAGCATCACGATGCCCTGCATGGCGTCATTGAGAACGCTGGCACGGAACCCGCCAAAAGCGGTGTAGAGCGCAATAGTGCCGCCAAAAATCAGCAGACCCGTGTCATACGGGATGCCTGCGGCGGTTTCGAGCAGCCGCGCGCCGCCAATAAACTGCACCGTCATGGCACCGATAAAGGCAACCAGCAGGCTCAGACTTGCCAGCCAGATCAGCAGCGGGCTCTGATAGCGGGCGTAGAGCATGTCATTCAGCGTCACCGCATTATGCTTACGCGCCAGGATGGCAAACTTTTTCCCCAGCACACCTAGCGAGAGCCAGACGGCGGGCACCTGCACCATCGCCAGCAATACCCATCCCAGCCCATATTTGTAGGCGGCACCGGGACCACCAATAAACGAGCTGGCGCTGATATAGGTGGTGGTGAGCGTCATCGCCAGCACAAATCCGCCCATGGAGCGGCTGCCAAGGAAATATTCAGTGAGGAAGCTACCCTCGCGCCTTTTGCGCACGGCAAACACCGACAGCGCGGCAATCAACACCAGATAAATCAGTAACGGCAGGATAATTTCACTGTTCATTTGTGTCCTCCAGCGGCATGTCGCGGAAAATTAACCGCACCATCATCCAGCACAGGAATATGAACAACAGGGGAGCAAACAGGCAGGAGAGTTCAAACCAGCGCGGCAGGCCGGTGATACCAATTTCACTGCCACCCAGCCAGGCAGAAAGCCCCCAGGCAGCGAGCCAGAGCAGGGTGAGGTAGAGCGACCAGCGCGCCTCTTTATGTGCCTGTATAAAACGAGCATCCATGATTCAACCTTAACGCCAGCGGCAAAAGAAAAAGGCCGGATTAACCGGCCTCTGACTGACTCAGCGTTGCGTTTACTTCTCGTGCAAGCCGAGTTTTTTCTCCAGATAGTGGATATTGGTTCCACCGTGCTGGAAGTTTTCGTCGGACATGATTTTCATCTGCAGTTCAACGTTGGTTTTGATACCGTCGATGATCAGTTCCGCCAGCGCATTCTTCATGCGGGCGATAGCCACGTCGCGCGTTTCGCCATAGGTGATCAGCTTACCGATCATGGAGTCGTAATACGGCGGTACGGTGTAGCCTGAGTAAATATGCGACTCCCAGCGCACGCCAAAACCGCCTGGCGCATGGAAGCGGGTGATTTTACCCGGACTTGGCAGGAAGGTGACCGGATCTTCAGCGTTAATACGGCACTCGACCGCATGTCCGCGAATAACCACTTCGTCCTGTTTGATCGACAGTGGCTGACCCGCAGCAATGCGCAGCTGCTCTTTGATCAGATCCACACCAGTGATCATCTCGGTCACCGGATGTTCCACCTGAATACGGGTGTTCATCTCAATGAAGTAGAACTCACCGTTTTCGTACAGAAACTCGAAGGTACCTGCGCCACGATAGCCAATCTCAATACAGGCTTTGGCACAACGATTGCCGATAAAGCTGCGCTGTTCTTCAGTAATACCTGGGCCTGGCGCTTCTTCAACCACTTTCTGGTGACGACGCTGCATAGAGCAGTCACGTTCGCCCAGATAGATCGCGTTGCCCTGGCCGTCAGCCAGAACCTGAATCTCGATGTGGCGCGGATTCTCCAGATACTTCTCCATGTAAACCATGTCGTTGCTGAAAGCCGCTTTGGCTTCCGCTTTCGTCATGTTGATGGATTGTTCCAGATCTTTGTCGCTGCGCACAACGCGCATACCACGACCGCCGCCGCCGCCAGAGGCTTTGATGATGACCGGATAACCGATGCGCTTCGCAAAGGCACGGTTTTTTTCCATATCATCGGTCAGCGAACCGTCAGAACCGGGTACGGTTGGGACGCCTGCTTTCTTCATCGCATTAATCGCAGAGACTTTGTCGCCCATCAGGCGAATGGTGTCTGCTTTCGGACCGATAAAGATAAAGCCGGAGCGCTCAACCTGCTCAGCAAAATCGGCATTCTCAGAGAGGAAGCCGTAGCCAGGGTGAATCGCCACCGCGCCGGTGATCTCTGCAGCAGAGATCAGCGCCGGGATGTTGAGGTAACTTTTAACTGACTGCGCCGGGCCGATGCAGACGGTTTCGTCTGCCAGCAGCACGTGCTTCAGGTCACGATCCGCGCTTGAGTGTACCGCAACAGTCTTGATGCCCAGTTCTTTACAGGCACGCAGAATGCGCAGCGCAATCTCACCACGGTTAGCAATAACAATTTTATCCAGCATGATCTGCCCCGTTACTCGATGATAACCAGTGGCTCGTCAAATTCGACCGGCTGACCGCTTTCAACCAGGATAGCTTTCACTACACCTGATTTGTCAGCTTCGATCTGGTTCATCATTTTCATGGCTTCGACGATGCACAAGGTATCGCCGGCATTCACTTTCTGGCCGACTTCCACAAAGGCTTTCGCATCCGGGCTCGGCGTACGGTAGAAGGTCCCTACCATTGGTGAACGCACGATGTGACCGCTGATTTCAGCCGGTGCCGCTTCGGCAACCGCTGCAACAGGAGCAACAGCTGTTGCCAGAGCAGGCTGTTGAACCGGCGCAGCGTAAGTCTGCTGCATCATCGGGTAACCCACGTTTGCAGGTGCACGGCTGATGCGAACGGACTCTTCACCTTCAGAAATTTCCAGCTCTGAAATGCCAGACTCTTCAACCAGTTCGATCAGTTTTTTAATTTTACGAATATCCATGAGTGGGGTTCCGTACTCAGTTTGATTAATTAGTTTGAGACAGGCGTTTTACTGCCGTTTGTAAAGCCCATGTGTAGCCGTCAGCGCCAAGCCCACAGATCACGCCAGCAGAGACATCAGAAAGATAGGAGTGATGGCGGAAGGGCTCGCGGGCATGCACGTTGGAGAGATGAACCTCGATAAACGGTATTTCTACCGCCAGCAGGGCATCACGTAGTGCGACACTGGTATGGGTAAACGCGGCAGGATTAATAATGATGTAATCCACATTGCCTTTGGCCTCATGAATGCGATCAATCAGCTGAAATTCAGCATTGGTTTGCAGGTGGCTCAATTCCACATTCAACTGGTCTGCCTGACGTGTCAAATCGTCAACGATCTGACGCAGCGTGGTATGACCATACTTCTCAGGTTCACGCGTTCCCAACAGGTTCAGGTTGGGTCCGTTTAAAAGCAGAATATGTAATTTATGCGCCATCGTGCTGCCATCTCCCGCAATCATTGAGGCATCGCGTAAAATACCTTGCGAATCTTCATTTGTCACCTTTGAGAATGAAAAAGAAGACCCGACGAGCAATAAAGCCGGGCATTATATCCGTTTCGTGTCATTTCGCAGCAAAATACTGGTCTTATCTGCGAAGATGATCGGATGTGGCCTGCGGGCCACATCTTTTATCAGAAAAGTGCAGAGGAAAACAACGGGTGAAGCGCTAGCGAGGCCACCATTTGAGAAATTTTTTGTAACGCCAGGCTAACAGTATTGCAGCAAGTAGTGCGTAGATAAGTGGCTGGGGTGACACGGTTTTCACTGACCAGATATAGTGAATCGGCACCAGAATGGCCACCAGATAGACCGCGTTGTGCAGGGTTTGCCAGCGCTTACCGAGCTTGCGCTGAGCGCGCTGAAACGACGTCAGCGCCAGGGCCAGTAATATCAGCCAGCTGATAATCCCCAGTGTCAGATAGGGACGGGAAATCAGCTCGCTGCCCAGCAGACGCAGATTGTCAGCGCCCAGCTCCAGCAGGTAATAGCTCAGCAGATGGAGAGAAGCCCAGACAAACGTCCAGACGCCAAGCAGACGCCGGGTGCGGATTAACAGCGGTTGCCTGCCATAACGTGCCAGCGGTGAGACCAGCAGCGTACCCAGCAGCAGTTTCAGCGCCATGCGGCCGGTAAAATGCTGAATATCTTTTGCCGGATCCGCACTCAGGCCGCCCTGCATCGCGGCAAGAACCAGATAAACCAGCGGCAACAGGGCCGCCAGATGCAGAATCACCTTAAGCCAGGTGATCTGTTTTATCGACAGGCGTACCACCTAGTAATTCTCCCGTAAATCCAGGCCACGATAGAGCGACGCAACCTGTTCGGCATAGCCGTTAAACAGCAGCGTTGGCTGACGTTCGACCTTCAGACTGCCGCCCGGGCCAATAAATCGCTCAGTGGCCTGCGACCAGCGTGGATGATTAACATGCGGATTCACATTGGCATAAAAACCATATTCATCTGCGGCGATCTGGCTCCAGGTCGTTGGTGGCTGATTTGCGGTCAGGGTGATTTTGACAATCGACTTAATGCCCTTAAAACCATATTTCCACGGCACCGTCAGGCGAATCGGCGCGCCATTCTGCGGCGGCAGCGCTTTGCCATAGACGCCGGTGGTCAGAATGGTCAGCGGATGCATGGCTTCATCCAGACGTAAACCTTCGACATAGGGATAATTGAGTCCGCCGCCAATAAAGCGATCTTTCTGACCTGGCATCTGCTCAGGATCGTACAGCGTCTGGAAGGCGACAAAACGCGCTTTGCTGGTGGGTTCCGCCAGAGAGATAAGCTTATTCAGCTCAAAGCCTATCCAGGGCACCACCATCGACCAGGCCTCCACGCAGCGCATGCGATAGATTCGCTGCTCCATGGCAAACCGTTTAAAGATGTCATCCATATCCAGGGTCACGGGCTTAGCCACTTCGCCATCAATGGTCAGTTTCCAGGGCTCTGTTTTCAGCGTACCGGCATTGGCGGCCGGATCGGCCTTATCCAGCCCGAACTCATAGAAGTTGTTATAGCCGGAAACTTTATCCGCAGGCGTTAAGGTCAGATCGGCCTGATATTGCGCTGGTTTGGTAAAGTCCAGCGGCCGGCCTGCTGGCGCGGGTGGGCGATCGTTGCCTTTGAACCAGCTGAGAATATCGGCTTGCGCCACGCCCGGCATACCCATCGCCGCTGCGCTCAGTCCCAGCGTTTTCAGCACCTGGCGGCGCTTCATGTTAAAAATGCTTTCCGGCGTTACGTCGGCTTCTGTCAGACGGGGTGTGCGTTTCATGGTGCCTTCTCCAGACAGGATGTCATTAACCAGCATGATGACTATTACTGATATCAGCCAGTTTCGCCCTGAAAATGTGAAATTTCCTGGCTGACCGGTACGATGAGAATGCACCGAAAAGTGCCAGGATCAACGTCAGCGATGATATCCCGACGATATACTTCGGCTTCATACGTCCCGGCGCTGTCGGCAACGGCAAATTATGCTATTTTTGCTCGCGTTTTCGTCAGGCTGACGGTACAAGGTTGGGTGATCCGGTTATCACCGCAGTAATACAGGCACAGGGATGCGATTAACCACAAAATTATCTGCGTTTATTACCTTTTTAAGCCTGCTGGCCATGTCGTTGATGCTGGCAGGCTGTGCATTCAGTGTTTTCTGGTTCAGTCATCAGCGGGTTGAACATCGGGCGCAGATACTGGCGACCGAAGTGGATCAGGCGATGTTCACCCAGACGCCGGCAGAGCTGCATGTCTGGCTCACGCGTATGATGCCGATAATGAATGCCGAGCAGATTTCTCTTCACAACGGCAGGCAGACTTTCCTTACCCTCTCCCGACACGAAAACCAGATGCTGGAAGACGAGCCTAATCGTTTTATCCAGGTCGATGTGCCTTTAATGCACCAGACGGGGTTAGAGCTGCGGGTCGTCACCCTTGATCCTGCCAAAACCTGGCTGCGCTCCATTACCGGCACCTCTACGCTGGGCATGCTGTTTACCGTCATGCTGGTGATGAGTCTGGTGCTGCTGCTGATGCATCGCTGGCTCAGTCGGCAGTGGCGCGGTATGGAGCATCTTGAAGTACGGGCAGAGGCGATTATCAGCGGTGAGCGCGGTGTAATGCCGAAACGCGGTGCGGATGAGTGGCCACCGAGAGCGAGCCGCGCACTGGATGTGTTGCTGGCGGATCTGCAGGAGGCGGGCGAGCAGCGTCTGCGTATCGACACGCTGATCCGCACCTTTGCTGCGCAGGATGGACGCACCGGTCTCAACAACCGGCTGTTCTTTGATAACCAGCTCGCCACCCTGCTGGAGGATCAGGAAGCAGTCGGCACCCATGGTGTGGTGATGATGGTGCGCCTGCCCGATCTGGACACGCTGAAGGATTCGCTGGAGCCGGGGCTGGTTGAGGAGTACCTCTTCAATTTCGTCAACATGCTTTCCACCTTTGTGCTGCGCTATCCTGGCGCCCTGCTGGCACGCTATTTCCGCAGTGATTTTGCCGTGCTACTGCCGCATCGCAGTCTCAAAGAGGCAAACAGTATTGCGGATCAGCTGATCAATGCCGTTGATTCCCTGCCGCCGATGCGGCTGGTTAATCGTGATGATCTCATCCATATCGGTATCAGCGCCTGGCACAGCGGGCAGACTGTGCCGCAGGTGATGGAAAATGCCGAAATGGCTACCCGACGTGCGGCACTGCTGGGCGGCAACAACTGGACCAATGGTGCCGGAAATCCGCAGGACGCCGGGCGGGGTAGTGTGCGCTGGCGAACCCTGCTGGAGAACACGCTTAGCCGTGGCGGCCCGCGGCTCTATCATAAACCCACCGTCAATATTGAGGGTAAGGTACAGCACCGGGTGATGCTGACCCGCATCTTCGACGGCGATAAAGAAGTGCTGGCCGCAGAATATATGCCCCTGGTACAGCAGCTCGGCATGGCTGATGGCTGGGATCGCCAGTTAATGACTCGCATTGCGGCACTCTCTGAACTCTGGCCAGAAGAGACGCTGGTGATCCCGGTGACGATTACCTCGCTTCTGCAGCGCTCTTTTGTCCTCTGGCTGCAGAACATGCTGCTGCAGTGCCCGAAAGCGCAAAGAAAACGATTTTTATTTGAACTTGCCGAGGCAGATGTTTGTCAACACATCAACCGTTTAACGCCAGTTTTCCGCGCACTTAAGGCTTTTGGCTGTCGGGTTGCGGTAAATCAGGCGGGTTTAACCGTGGTAAGCAGCGCCTATATACGACAGCTGCCGCTGGAACTGATCAAGCTTGATGCCGGTCTGGTACGCAATATTGAGCGACGGACTGAAAATCAGCTGTTTGTGCAGAGTCTGCTGGAAGTCTGTAAATGTACGGGCATTCAGGTGTTTGCTACCGGTGTCCGCACTAAAGCGGAGTGGCAAACCTTAGTCGCGTTGGGCGTAGCAGGTGGGCAGGGCGACTTTTTTGCTCCCTCGCTTCCGGTTAACAGTAACGTGAAGAAGTATTCACAACGTTACCGTATTTAATGAATTGCGGTCGGACTGACGGAAATTTACGGTTTTTTTTAATGTTTATCCGCGTCTGAACCTCTGAACTTACTGCCGGAAATGTTAGATTTTATGTCGGACAGGGCGAGGGGAAATAGCGTGAAATGCAGTGCTGATGGCGTCTGGTCGCCATTCTGCTGTTGTGGAACGCCAGTTCAGATGACTTAAACGCAATCAGGCGTCTTTTTTCACCGAAGCAGAACGTTTTTGCGCCTTGTGGCAGCTTCGTGTGGTTGGTAAAGTAAGCGGATTTTATTTTCCGCCCCCAGCTTGCAGGATTACCCCTTAGTATGTTTAAAAAATTTCGTGGCATGTTTTCCAACGACTTGTCCATTGACCTGGGTACCGCGAATACCCTGATTTACGTGAAAGGACAGGGCATCGTACTGAACGAGCCCTCCGTCGTCGCTATTCGACAGGATCGTGCCGGTTCACCGAAAAGTGTTGCGGCCGTGGGTCATGAGGCCAAACAGATGCTTGGCCGTACGCCAGGCAATATCGCAGCGATTCGTCCGATGAAAGATGGCGTTATTGCTGACTTCTTCGTGACCGAAAAGATGCTGCAACACTTCATCAAGCAGGTTCACAGCAACAGTTTTATGCGTCCCAGCCCGCGTGTGCTGGTCTGCGTACCCGTCGGGGCAACACAGGTTGAACGCCGCGCGATTCGTGAATCCGCTCAGGGCGCAGGCGCGCGTGAAGTGTTTCTGATTGAAGAGCCGATGGCTGCAGCAATTGGTGCGGGTCTGCCCGTTTCAGAAGCGACTGGCTCAATGGTGGTGGATATTGGTGGCGGTACCACAGAAGTGGCGGTGATCTCGCTGAACGGTGTGGTCTACTCCTCGTCAGTGCGTATTGGTGGCGATCGTTTCGATGAAGCTATTATTAATTATGTGCGTCGTAACTACGGTTCACTGATCGGCGAAGCGACCGCAGAACGTATTAAGCATGAGATCGGTTCAGCCTATCCGGGTGATGAAGTCCGTGAGATCGAAGTGCGTGGTCGTAACCTGGCAGAAGGTGTACCGCGCGGCTTTACACTGAACTCTAATGAAATTCTGGAAGCGCTGCAGGAGCCATTAACCGGCATCGTTAGCGCGGTGATGGTTGCCCTTGAGCAGTGTCCGCCTGAGCTGGCTTCAGATATTTCGGAGCGCGGCATGGTGCTGACCGGCGGTGGTGCGTTACTGCGCAACCTGGATCGTCTGCTGATGGAAGAGACGGGCATTCCGGTTGTGGTTGCTGAGGATCCACTGACCTGTGTGGCTCGCGGTGGCGGCAAAGCGCTGGAAATGATCGACATGCATGGCGGCGATTTGTTCAGCGAAGAATAATTGCCTCAACCGGCTAAGAACGCAATGATCATGCGAGGGAGTGGCATGTGAACCGGCGCAATCTGTGCCGGTGCAGTGCGTTCAGCCCAGGGAAGCACGGTGTTATGCCGTCGCTTCCTCTCC
Source organism: Pantoea sp. JV6 (assembly GCF_025910055.1). Taxonomy (NCBI): domain Bacteria; kingdom Pseudomonadati; phylum Pseudomonadota; class Gammaproteobacteria; order Enterobacterales; family Erwiniaceae; genus Pantoea; species Pantoea sp. JV6. Next base: position 17,289 of record NZ_JAPCIM010000022.1, read on the forward strand.
TGTTGTCGAGGATCACGCAGATTATATGAAGCCGATTTTTAGCAGGGGACCTTCCCTGCAGTTGCGTCTATTCCTGGCGGTTATCGTGGCGATTGCCATTATCATTGCCGACAGCCGTGTGGGTTCTTTCACCCAAATACGCAACTATCTGGATACGTCGGTCAGTCCGTTTTACTTCCTGGCCAATGGGCCACGTCAGCTACTGGATGGCGTGTCAGAGTCGCTGGCGTCGCGTCAGCAACTCGAGCAGGAAAACAAAGCGTTACGTCGTGAGCTCTTCCTGAAAAACAGTAACCTGCTAATGCTGGGGCAATATAAGCAGGAAAACGCACGCCTGCGTGAACTGCTGGGTTCACCGCTGCGTCAGGATGAGCAAAAGATGGTGACACAGGTCATTTCTACCGGCACCGATCCTTACACCGACCAGGTGGTAATCGACAAAGGCAGCGTTAACGGCGTCTATGAAGGCCAGCCGGTCATCAGTGATAAAGGGGTAGTCGGTCAGGTCATCGCTGTCGGACAACTCACCAGCCGTGTTCTGCTGATCTGTGATGCGTCACATGCCCTGCCGATTCAGGTGCTGCGTAATGATATTCGTGTCATTGCCGCAGGTAACGGTTGTACTGAAGATCTTCAGCTTGAGCATCTGCCGGGTAATACGGACATTCGGGTCGGCGATGTGCTGGTGACTTCAGGTATCGGTGGCCGATTCCCTGAAGGCTATCCGGTGGGTGTGGTTTCCTCGGTAAAAGTGGATACCCAACGCGCCTATACGGTGATTCAGGCGCATCCGACCGCGGGTCTGCAGCGTCTGCGTTACCTGCTGCTGCTGTGGGGCGCCGATCGCAATGGTGATATGCCGCTGCCGCAGGATGAAGTTCATCGCGTTGCGAACGAGCGTCTGATGCAGATGATGCCGCAGGTCTTACCGCCTGCGGGAGAAATGGGCCCGCCTGCGCCTGCCGTACAGATGGGACCGCCTGCACCGTCAGCTACCAGCAGCAGTGGACAAAGCAACTCCTCGCGTTCACGCGGGGGGCAGCCTTGAGTCGATATCGCAGCCAGGGACGTTGGGTCATCTGGCTCTCCTTCCTGGTTGCGCTTGTCCTGCAGATCATGCCCTGGCCGGATGAAATTTATATGTTCCGGCCCTCATGGCTGCTGTTGATCCTTATCTATTGGGTGCTCGCACTGCCGCATCGGGTCAATGTCGGCAGCGGATTTGTGCTGGGTGCCATCATGGATCTGATTGCGGGTTCCACACTCGGCGTGCGTGCGCTGGCGCTCAGTATCATCGCCTACCTGATTGCCTTTAAGTTCCAGTTATTCCGCAACTTAGCGTTGTGGCAGCAAGCGTTAATGGTTATGGTGCTGTCGCTGGCGATGGATGTGATTGTCTTCTGGGCTGAATTCCTGGTAATCAACGTTTCATTCCGACCTGAAATTTTCTGGAGCAGTGTCGTCGACGGTATTCTCTGGCCCTGGCTATTCTTATTAATGAGAAAAATTCGTCGTCAGTTCGCTGTTCAATAAGGAAATTTATGGTAACCCTCTATCTTGCTTCCGGTTCACCGCGTCGTCGTGAGCTGTTAACTCAACTTGGTCTGACATTCGAGCGCATCGTGACTGACGTTGAAGAGCAGCGTCAGCCAAACGAAGCGGCGGAGATCTATGTCCGCCGTCTGGCCAATGATAAAGCGCAGGCGGGTGTCAAACTGGCCGCGCAGGATCTGCCGGTGCTGGGCGCGGATACGATTGTGGTGCTGAATGGCGAAGTGCTGGAAAAGCCGCGCGATGCCGCTGATGCCCGCGCGATGCTGTGCAAACTCTCTGGTCATACGCATCAGGTGATGACGGCGGTAGCGCTGGCCGACAGTCAGCAGGCGCTGGATTGCGTCGTAATCACTGATGTGACATTCCGCACCTTAACCGCCACCGACATCGACGACTATATCGCGACCGGCGAGCCAATGGATAAAGCGGGTGCATACGGTATTCAGGGCAGGGGAGGAAACTTTGTCCGCAAAATTAATGGAAGCTACCATGCAGTGGTCGGATTACCCTTGGTTGAGACAGGGGAGTTGATCAGCCATTTCGAGTCACTGCGTGCCGTAAGGGGTCAACATGACGGCTGAATTACTGGTAAACGTCACGCCTTCTGAAACACGTGTTGCCTATATCGACGGCGGCATACTGCAGGAAATTCACATTGAGCGTGAGGCGCGGCGCGGCATCGTTGGCAATATTTATAAAGGCCGTGTAAGCCGTGTTCTGCCCGGCATGCAGGCCGCCTTTGTTGATATCGGTCTGGAGAAAGCGGCCTTTCTGCACGCCTCAGATATCATGCCGCATACTGAATGTGTGGCGGGCGACGAAAAGAAAAACTTTATCGTGCGGGATATCGCCGAGCTGGTGCGGCAGGGACAGGATCTGGTGGTTCAGGTCGTCAAAGATCCGCTTGGCACCAAAGGTGCCCGGCTGACCACTGACATCACGCTGCCTTCGCGTTACCTGGTCTTTATGCCAGGCGCATCGCATGTGGGTGTCTCTCAGCGTATTGAGAGCGAGAAAGAGCGCGATCGGCTTAAAGCGGTCGTGGCTGACTACTGCGACGATCTGGGCGGCTTTATTATCCGTACCGCCGCAGAAGGCATCGGGGAAGAGGAGCTGGCGCAGGACGCGGCTTTTCTCAAACGACTCTGGACCAAAGTCAGCGAGCGTAAAAAGCGCAATCAGACCCGCTGCCTGCTCTACGGTGAGCTGGCTCTGGCCCAGCGTATTCTGCGTGATTTTGCGGGCGCGGCGCTGGATCGCATCCGGGTCGACTCCCGCCTGACCTGCGATATGCTGGTGGAATTTACCGGTGAATATATCCCGGAAATGGCCGGTAAGCTGGAGCTCTACAACGGTAAACAGCCTATTTTCGACCTGTTTGACGTCGAAAATGAGATTCAGCGCTCGCTGGATCGCAAAGTTGAACTAAAGTCAGGCGGATATCTGATCATCGATCAGACCGAAGCGATGACCACCATCGATATCAACACCGGTGCGTTTGTCGGCCATCGTAACCTTGATGAGACGATCTTTAATACCAATGTTGAAGCCACTCAGGCGATCGCACGTCAGCTGCGACTGCGTAATCTTGGTGGCATCATCATTATCGACTTCATCGATATGAGCAACGAAGACCATCGCCGCCGGGTACTGCATTCGCTGGAAAGCGCGCTCAGTAAAGATCGGGTTAAAACCGGTATTAATGGTTTCTCGGCGCTGGGTCTGGTGGAGATGACGCGTAAGCGTACCCGCGAAAGCATTGAGCACGTTTTGTGCCAGGACTGCCCGGTCTGCAAAGGGCGCGGCACGCTGAAAACCGTTGAAACGGTCTGCTATGAAATCATGCGTGAGATTGTCCGGGTTCATCACGCTTATGATTCTGACCGCTTTCTGGTCTATGTTTCACCGACGGTGGGTGAGGCGTTAAAAACCGACGAGTCTCATGCACTGGCTGAAGTCGAAATCTTTGTCGGCAAGCAGGTTAAAGTTCATGTCGAAGCGCTCTACACTCAGGAGCAGTTCGACGTGGTGATGATGTAACGCCAGCCCGGTCACCGGTTTCTTCGGATATCGGGCTGAAAAATCGCCCTTGTTTGAGATAAAATGCGCGTTTTAACGCTTTTATCGGGAGACGGTCGGGTATGAGAACCAACTATCCGTCGTTTACGGAACACAAGGAGAGGCGTGAGTGAGGCAGTTGCCGAGGATTTTGTTACTGCTGGTCGCGGCAATCATCGTGATTGTCGCGCTGCTGGTCAGCGGATTGCGTCTGGTGATGCCGCATCTCGACAGCTATCGCAGCAACCTTCTGCAATACATCTCCGACAGCAGCGGCGTGCCGGTCAACGCCAGCCAGTTACAGGGTAAATGGGAGAATTTTGGCCCAACCCTGCAGGTTCGCGATCTTAGCGTCGATCTGCATGAGAACGGCAAACTCACTATCAAACGCATCAATCTGGCTCTCGACGTCTGGCAGTCCCTGCTGCACTGGCGGTGGCAGTTTCGCGATCTGACCTTCTGGCAGTTGCACCTCGATACTAATCGCCCGCTGCTGGATAACGACAAAGAGAAAAACAGCTTCCGTCCGGCGCAGATAAACGAACTCTTCCTGCGTCAGTTTGACCACTTTGACCTGCGTGACAGCACCATCCGTTTCCGCACCCCTTCCGGTCAGCATGCTGAGCTGGCGATCCCGCGACTCACCTGGGTCAATGAAGATAACCGCCACCGGGCCGAAGGCGAAGTCAGTCTGTCGAGCTTCACCGGCCAGCACGGCGTGGTCCAGGTGCGGCTTGATCTTAACGACAGCAACGGTTTACTCAATGATGGCCGCATCTGGATGCAGGCCGACGACGTCGATATGCGCCCGTGGCTGGGCCGTTGGGTGCGTGACAATACCCGGCTGGATAGCGCCCGATTTAGCCTGGCGGCCTGGGTTAACCTGCGCGATGGCGACATCTACGCCGGTGATCTGCTGCTGCGCAAGGGCGGAGCCAGCTGGCAGGGCGAGACCGGACGACACCGCATTGAGGTCGATGGGCTGACCGCGCATCTGTCACGTTTCCAGAATGGCTGGGTGGTCAATGTGCCACAAACCCGGCTCAGCACCGACGGCCACGCCTGGCCCGCCGGTCACTTCTCTCTGTTATGGCGTCCTGAAGATAAGCAGATGCTGGGACCGGATGGTCAGCCGGAAGTGCGCGTTCGCGCCACACAGCTGGTGCTGAGTCATATTGCGCCGATCGTTCCGCTGTTTGCGCCGCTCTCTCCGGCGCTGTTTGAAAACTGGCAGACGCTGCAGCCACAGGGCACCATCGATGGCCTGGCGCTGGATATTCCGTTACAGCAGCCTGAAAAAACCCGCGTACAGGTGAAGTGGCGTGATTTCAGCTGGCAGCACTGGAAACTGTTGCCGGGCATCAGCCATTTAAGCGGTGAAGCGCGCGGCAGCCTGAGCAATGGTCAGGTCAGTGTGGATATGGGGGCGGCGACCGTTCCCTATGGCGACATGTTCCAGGCTCCGTTAGAGATTAAGCGGGTGACCGGTGCGCTGCGCTGGCTGAATGATGATCATGGCCTCACGCTGGCGGGCGAAAATCTTGACCTGGAGGCACGCTCGCTCTGGGCGCGCGGCGACTTCAGCTACCAGCAGAATAGCGGCGGTGAGCCTCGTCTGGATATTCTGGCTGGTATCCGGCTTACCGATGCGGGCGATGCCTGGCGTTACTTCCCGGTGCCGCTGTTGGGTAACAGCCTGACGCACTATCTGAGTGGGGCAGTGAAGGGTGGCAAGGTGGACAACGCCACACTGCTGTTTGCCGGTAATCCGGCGCTGTTCCCGTTCAAGCATAATGATGGCATGTTCCAGGTCTGGGTGCCGCTTCGCCAGGCAACCTATGCGTTTCAGCCCAAATGGCCAGCGTTAAGCAATCTCGATATCGACCTTAACTTCCTGAATGACGGTCTCTGGATGAAAGCGCCGGTGGCGAAACTGGGCGAGGTGGACGCGCGCAACGTCACTGCGGTCATCCCCGACTACCTGAAAGAAAAACTGATCATTGAGGGTGATATCAGTGGTGAAGGCCAGCAAATCGCGGACTATTTCGGGCAGACTCCGCTGAAACCTTCACTGGGTGCCGCGCTGGAGCAGCTGGAAATCAAAGGCCGCGTCGGCGGCCACCTGAATCTGGATATCCCGCTGGATGGTGAGCAGGTTCACGCCCGTGGCAATGTGGAGCTGAACAATAATTCGTTGTTTATCAAACCGTTAAAAACCACCATTAACAATCTCTCCGGGCGCTTCCGTTACGACAACGGCAATCTGGCCAGTGAGGATCTGCGTGCGAACTGGTTTGGTCAGCCAATGGGCGTGCGTTTCAGCACCAAAGAGAATCCGGACGACTTTGGCGTGAACGTCAAACTTCAGGGCGACTGGCAGCCCGCTAAAATCAGCCAGCTTCCTGCAGCTGTCAGCAAGCAGCTGGGCGGAAATCTGCCATGGCAGGGCGACGTCAATATTACGCTGCCCCATCATGGCGGGGCGCGTTATGACGTGACGCTGAACGGCAATGCAAAAGAAGTAAGTAGTCACTTACCTGCACCGCTCGATAAGAAAGCCGGTGAGGCGATGCCAGTCGCAATCAAGGCCAGTGGCGACCTGCACCATTTCGATCTCAGTGGCAGCGTCGATGCAAACCATCGCTTTAACAGCCGCTGGTTGCTGGAGCCGACGCTGCGCGTCGATCGTGGCATCTGGCTGAATGATGCGCAGAAAACACCTGCTCTGCCCGATCATCCCGGCATGGTACTGAACCTGCCCGCGCTGGATGGCGAGGCCTGGGTGGCGATGATGGCCGCAGGGGAAGCATCCGGGGGCAGCGAGTCAGGCGGCGGCCTCAAAACGGGTGGCGTCACGCTGCCCGGCAATATCACGCTTCGTAGCCCGGCCGTCACCCTGGCCGGGCAGCAATGGCATGAGGTTGAAGCCACACTGGCTCAGAGTGCGGGCGGCAAGGGCCAGGTCGGCGTCAGGGCTAAAGAGCTGCGTGGTGCGCTGGCAATGGCACCGAAAGCACCGTGGCAGGTGAACCTGGATTACCTTTACTACAATCCGCAGTGGGATAACGGTGAAGGCAAAGGCGGCAAAGCGCCACCTCAAAAAGCCACGAACATTAACTTCAGCCAGTGGCCCGCTTTACAGTTGCGCTGTAAAGAGTGCTGGGTGCTGGGTCAGAAATATGGTCAGGTCTCCGCGATGCTGCAACCCCGCGGAGATACGTTAGCGCTTACTAACGGAAAAGTGGATACTGGCAGCTCACAGCTGAAAATCAACGGGGAATGGGTTAACCGCCCGGACGACCAGCGCACTTCGCTGAAGGGCACGCTGAAAGGCCCGAATATTAATAACGCGACCAACTGGTTTGGGGTCAACACGCCGCTGCGCGATGCGCCATTTGATATTGCGTATGACCTGCACTGGCGCTCTGCCCCCTGGCAGCCCTCGGCAGAGACGCTGAGCGGCACCCTGAAGACCCACTTTGGCAAAGGCCAGATCGCCGATGTGAATACCGGTGCCGCCGGGAAAATTCTGCGGCTGGTGAGTTTTGATGCGCTACTGCGCAAGCTGCGCTTCGACTTCAGCGACACCTTCACCAATTCTTTCTACTTCGACTCGATTAACGGCACCGCCTGGATCGAAAACGGCATGATGCGCACCGATAATCTGCTGGTGGATGGCCTGGAAGCGGACATCGCGATGCAGGGTAATCTCGACCTGGTGAAGCGTCAGATCGACATGGAAGCGGTGGTTGCGCCGGAAATATCCGCCTCGGTCGGTGTGGCGACAGCTTTTGCCATCAATCCGGTAATTGGCGCGGCGGTGTTTGCCGCCAGTAAAGTTCTGGGACCCCTGTGGAACAAGATATCGCTGCTGCGTTATCACATCAGTGGCCCGCTGGATAAACCGGAAATCAATGAAGTGCTGCGTAAACCGCGTGAAACTGACAACAAGTGAATTTGACGCCGTACCGGAATTACCGCAGGCTATGATTATCTGAGCACATAATGAGTGAGAAACGATGACTCTGAACCTGGTAAGTGAGCAGTTACTGACTGCTAACGGCATTAATCAGCAGGACCTATTTTCCCTGTTAGGGCAGCTTTCAGAACGTCGTCTGGATTATGCCGATCTCTATTTTCAGTCCAGCTTTCACGAATCCTGGGTGCTGGAAGACAAAATCATTAAAGATGGCTCCTACCATATCGATCAGGGTGTGGGCGTGCGTGCGGTCAGCGGGGAGAAAACCGGCTTCGCCTATGCAGACCAGATCACGCTGAATGCACTGCGTCTCTCCTCTGAAGCCGCACGCAGCATCGTACGCGAACAGGGAAATGGCAAGGCACACACGCTTTCTGCCGTGATGAACCGTTCGCTCTATCAGGCTATCGATCCGCTGAGCAGCCTGACACGTGAAGACAAAATTGCCCTGCTGCATCGCGTTGATAAAGTGGCTCGTGCTGCTGATCCGCGCGTGCAGGAAGTCAATGCCAGCCTGACCGGCGTTTACGAGCAGGTATTGGTAGCCGCGACTGACGGCACGCTGGCGGCAGATGTCCGTCCGCTGGTTCGCCTCTCTATTAGTGTCCAGGTGGAAGATCAGGGCAAACGTGAACGCGGCGCCAGCGGCGGCGGTGCGCGTACCGGTTATGCGTTTTTCCTGGCAGATGAAGATGGCGAAGTCCGCGCTGACGCCTGGGCGCGTGAAGCAGTGCGTATGGCGCTGGTGAATCTCTCCGCCGTGGCCGCACCTGCTGGTGCGTTGCCAGTGGTACTGGGTGCGGGCTGGCCGGGCGTGCTGCTGCATGAAGCGGTCGGTCACGGTCTGGAAGGCGACTTCAATCGCCGTGGCACCTCGGTGTTCAGCGGTAAAATTGGTCAGCAGGTTGCGTCTGACCTCTGTACCGTGGTGGATGACGGCACCCTTGAAGGGCTGCGCGGTTCACTGGCAGTAGATGATGAGGGCGTTCCCGGTCAGTACAACATGCTGATTGAGAATGGTGTGCTGAAAGGCTACATGCAGGACAAGCTGAATGCGCGACTGATGGGGGTTAGCCCTACCGGTAATGGACGTCGTGAATCCTACGCGCATCTGCCGATGCCGCGCATGACCAACACCTATATGCTGGCAGGCAAGTCATCGCCGCAGGATATTATTGAAAGCGTTGAGTATGGCCTCTATGCGCCGAACTTTGGTGGCGGTCAGGTGGATATCACCTCCGGCAAATTTGTCTTCTCAACCTCAGAGGCTTATCTGATTGAGAACGGCAAAATCACCAAACCAGTTAAAGGCGCAACGCTGATTGGTTCCGGCATTGAAGCGATGCAGCAGATCTCGATGGTAGGTAATGACCTGGCGCTGGATAAAGGCGTCGGCGTCTGTGGTAAAGAGGGACAGAGCCTGCCGGTCGGTGTCGGTCAGCCGACCCTGAAGCTGAATAAACTGACCATCGGCGGCACCGCCTGATGTGACCCCAACAACCCGCCGCCTGGCGGGTTGTCAGAATGCTGACAAATCCATAGCCGGATGAACCTGGCAGCAATGCAATAGCTGAAAGCGCAGGGAACACGGGCAGAGGAGGAAAGCGTCCCGCGCCACGGATGGCGCGGGCCGAGCGTGTCAGGGATGACGGATTTTGCGTCTTTCCGATCTGACCGTGTTCCCTTCGCTGGCTGGGTCTTACAGCTGGTCGGGACAGATGTTGTCAACAATCTATTGTTAGCTTTTACGATGCTGCTGATACTGTTCAGCCACCTGTTCAAAATAGCCGGTCAGATAATCGATACAGACCTGCACCTTAAGCGGTAACTTATCCTTCTCGGTATAGAGCGCGTAGACCGGGCGCGGATCGGACTGATACTGCGGAAACAGAATATCGATCTCGCCTGCGGTGATCTCATCAATCACCCACATCATCGGCACATAGGCGATGCCATTGCCCGACTTCAGCCAGCGAATCAGCGTCAGGGAATCATTGGTCACAAAACGCCCCTGCGGTGCCAGGCGTGTCACTAATCCTTCCGGCGCAATCAGTTCGAAATTGTTGTCGGGCCGTACGCTATATTCCAGCCAGGAAAAATTATCGATATCACCCGGCTTCTCCGGCGTACCATGCTGCGCCAGATAGCTTTTTGCGGCGCACACCACCATCGGCATCGCACCCAGGCGACGCGAAAACAAGCTGGAATCTTTTAACGCTCCCACCCGAATCACCAGATCCAGACCATCCGCGATCAGATCCGGGGCCGGAACGCCGGTGACCAGATTCACACTCAGCCCCGGATATTCCCGCAGCATATCGCTGGTCATGCCGGCTAACACGTTCTGCGCCATGGTAGAGGAGCTGCCAATTCGCAGTACGCCAATGGGCGTATTGTTAAAAGCGTAAAGCTGTTCATGCACCTGCGTCGCTTCGGCCAGCATACGGCGGCAGCCCTGATAATAGATTTTGCCCGCTTCGGTCAGCCCGATACTGCGGGTACTGCGATTCAGCAGTTTTACCTGCAATGCATCTTCCAGTTTCGCGACGATCTGGCTGATTGATGAGACGCTCAGATGAAGCTGACGCGCCGCAGCGGTAAACGAACCCAGTTCGACCACTTTAGCGAAGACAGACATGCCTTTCAGTCGTTCCATTATTTACTCTGACTTAAAAGTGATTTAGATCACATTCTGTAGAAAACTTATAGTCAGGCGCGTTATTATAAGCGCGCCGGGGTATTTCCCGGTGATTCTTCATTGCCTGATACCCTTCGATGATACGCTATTATTAAGCCAGCTGCGGTTCGGATAACGTTTCCAGAGGGTTTTCCTGCGACATCTGAAGAGGCATGAGTATCCCGGCAAGGTCGAACTAAGGATTTGTGATGAGTGTGCTTCCGGTATTTGTCATGTTTGGGCTCTCTTTTCCGCCCATTTTCATCGAACTTATTATTTCACTGATGCTGTTCTGGTTAGTGAAACGCGTGCTTACGCCGAGCGGTATCTACGATCTTGTCTGGCATCCGGCACTTTTTAATACAGCGCTTTACTGCTGTGTGTTTTACCTTGTCTCCCGTTTATTAGTCTGAGGTTTAAGTGAAAGCACTCATAAGAAAAATCGCGCGCTACGCGATTACTATCCTGCTGGTCATCATCGCAGTGGTCATTATTTTCCGTGCCTGGGTCTTCTATACCGAATCGCCCTGGACCCGTGATGCGCGTTTCGCCGCTGATGTGGTGGCGATCTCCCCTGACGTCACCGGCCTGATTACCGAGGTTCCGGTACACGACAACCAACTGGTGAAGAAGGGCGATACGCTGTTTGTGGTTGACCGGCCGCGCTATCAAAAAGCGCTCGATCAGGCGCAGGCGGATGTTGAATATTACCAGGCACTGGTCAGTGAGAAACGTCGCGAAGCCGGGCGCCGTAACCAGCTGGGTACCTCCGCCATGTCGCGCGAGGCTATCGAGCAATCCAATAACGATCTGCAAACCAGCGAGCACCAGTTGGCGAAATCGGTGGCGACACGCGATCTGGCGAAGATTGACCTTGAGCGCACCACGGTGAAAGCGCCATCCGATGGCTGGGTCACCAACCTGAATGTCTACCAGGGTGAGTTTATTACCCGTGGTTCGGTTGCCGTGGCGCTGGTTCAGCAGCACTCTTTCTATGTGCTGGCTTACCTGGAAGAGACCAAACTGCACGGCGTGGAGAAGGGCTTCCGCGCGGAAGTCACCCCACTTGGCAGCAACATCGTGTTGCGTGGCACCGTAGACAGTGTGGCGGCTGGCGTCACCAACAGTAGCAGCTCGGTCGACAGCAAAGGCATGGCCACGGTAGATTCCAATCTGGAGTGGGTCCGTCTGGCGCAGCGTGTGCCGGTGCGCATCCGGCTTGATCAGCAGCCCGGCAATCGCTTCCCGGCGGGCACGACAGCGACAGTGGTGATCACCGGTCAGGCCGATCGTCAGCCTGAACAGGTTTCCCCGATGGTCCGACTGTTTAATCGCCTGCGTGAGTTTGGTTAAGAGGGCGATATGATCGAGTTCCTGCGGTTCCCGGTAAAGCTCACCTTTGCGCTGGTATTAGCGCTGATGGTGGGTTTTCACTTTAACCTTGAAACGCCGCGCTGGGCGGTGATGACCGCCGGTATCGTGGCCGGCGGCACCGCGTTTGCGGCCGGGGGTGACCCCTATTCAGGGGCGCTGCGCTATCGCGGCGTTTTGCGTATTATCGGGACATTTATTGGCTGTATCGCCGCGCTGACCATCATGATTGCCACCGTGCGTGCACCGGTCGTGATGCTGCTGCTGTGCTGCATCTGGGCAGGACTCTGCGTCTGGCTCTCTTCGCTGATCAAGGTAGAAAACTCTTACGCGCTCGGACTGGCGGGCTACACCGCGCTGATTATTGTGGTGACGGCTAATGCCAGCGGCGGTCTGACGCTGGTGCCACAATATGCGGTAGAGCGCTGCAGTGAAATCGTACTCGGCATCCTGTGCGCCATTCTGGCCGACATGATTTTCTCACCCCGTTCGATTAAAAAAGTGATCGACGCTGAGGTCGATTCGCTGCTGGTAGCACACTATAACCTGCTGCAACTCTGCGTCGCTCACGGTGATAAAGAAGAGGTCGACAAGGCCTGGAGCGCGCTGGTAAGGCGCACCACGGCATTGAACAGCATGCGCAGCCAGCTGATGATGGAATCCTCACGCTGGAAGAACAGCAATCGCCGTTTGCAGATGCTCAATACGCTGTCACTGACGCTGATTACACAGGCAGCCGAAACCTTTCTGATCCAGAATTCCCGTCCTGATTACATTCCGCCCCAGTATCGTCTGATGGTTGAAAAACCAGCCTCGACCGTTGAAGAGGTGCATAAGCGGATGAAAGTGATGCGGCGGGTGATTGGTGCCAGCGGCAAATCAACGCCGGTCACGCTGGCCAGCTGGGTAGGCACTGCTACCGAATATCTGCTGCTACTGAAAGGGATCAAAAGCAACAGCCGGATCACCTCGCTGGAAGAGGAGATTCTGCAGCGCGAAGTGGTGATCCAGGCGCGTTCCGCTGAAACGCATCATGCGATGATCAACGGTATCCGTACCTTTGTGGCGACCGCGCTGGGTTCGCTGTTCTGGCTCTATACCGGCTGGACCTCTGGCAGTGGCTGCATGGTCATGCTGGCTGTCATCACCGCGCTGGCGATGCGCATGCCCAACCCGCTGATGATGGCAAAGGACTTTCTCTACGGCATGACGGTCGCGGTTCCGCTGGGCGCGCTCTACTTTATGTATGTTCTCCCGGCGACGCAGCAGAGCGCACTGCTGCTCTGCATCGCAATCGGCCTGCTCGGTTTTATCGGTGGTATCTTCATTCAGCGGCGTCAGCTCGGCACGCTCGGGGCGTTGATTGGCACCCTTAACGTTCTGGTGCTGGATAATCCGATGGAATTCCACATTAACGTCTTTCTCGATAACGTTCTGGGCCAGGTCATCGGCTGCTTCGTGGCGATGATGGTGATCCTGCTGATTCGTGATAAATCAAAAGCGCGCACCGGCCGCAAGCTGCTGAACCGCTTTATGTATGCGGCTGTCTCTGCCATGACGACCAATCAGGCGCGCCGGCGTGAAAACCATCTGCCAGCGCTCTATCAGCAACTGTTTCTGCTGCTGAACCTGTTTCCGGGCGATATCAACAAATATCGCATCGCCCTGACGCTGATCATCGGTCATCAGCGGTTACGCGACGCAGAAGTGCCGGTGAATGCCGATCTCTCTGCTTATCACCGGCAGTTGCGTTACACCGCTGACCGGGTGATCTCCGCCAGCAGCGATGACAAGCGGCGTTACTACTTTGAACGTCTGCTGAAAGAGCTGGATGTCTATCAGGAAAAACTGGCCCATTACGAGGCTCCCGCCAGCGTAACGGAACCGGTAAAACGACTGGCTATGATGCTGGATAAGTACCAGAACACGCTCATCCAAATCTGAATCTGGCCGCTGTGACCTGCAGCGGCCTGCGCAATCCCCACCCATCACAAAATCTGTCGCTTTTGCCAACTATACTCTCCAGACGGAAGAGCAAAACTGACAGGAGCGAATCAATGAAATCACTGCAAGAGAGCGAACTGTTCCGGACCGGTTATTTAGCGGACGGTCAGTGGCATCAGGCGGCTTCTACCTTTGACGTGACCAATCCGGCGACCGGTGAGGTGATTGCACAGGTGGCAAAAGCGGGTAAAGCTGAAACGGAACAGGCTATCGCCGCAGCGGAGCGCGCATTTCCCGCCTGGCGGGCGCAGACTGCAAAAGCGCGCGCTGAAATTCTCACTCGCTGGTACCAGCTGATCATTGAGAACAAGCGCTGGCTGGGACAGCTGATGACGACCGAACAGGGCAAGCCCCTAAAAGAGGCGGAAGGGGAAGTAGAATACGCCGCCAGTTTTATTCAGTGGTTCGCCGAGCAGGCGAAACGGACCAATGGTGAGATTATTCCGCCAGCTAAACCCGGCTCCCGTATTCTGGCAACCCGCGAACCGATTGGCGTTGTGGCCGCCATTACGCCGTGGAATTTCCCGATGGCGATGCTGACCCGCAAACTGGGGCCAGCTCTGGCTGCCGGCTGCACCGGCATTATTAAACCTGCCAATAACACGCCACTCTCCGCCTTTGCCCTGCTGGCGCTGGCGAAGGAGGCAGGCGTGCCTGATGGTGTACTGAATGCGGTAGCCGGTGATACCCATGCTATCAGCGATGCCATCATGGCCAGCAAAGCGGTGCGTAAAATCTCGTTCACCGGCTCCACCCAGGTGGGCAAGCTGCTGATGCGCAATGCTGCCGAAACCATGAAAAAAGTGTCGATGGAGCTGGGGGGTAATGCCCCTTATATCGTGTTTGACGATGCCGACATTGATGCCGCCGTACAGGGCGCCATTGCCAACAAATTCCGTAATGCGGGCCAGGTGTGCGTCAGCGTAAACCGCTTCTACATTCACAATGCTATCTATGATCGTTTTACTCAGCAGCTGGCTACCGAAGTGAACAAGCTGAAGGTGGGCAACGGCATGGAAGAGGGCGTGATTGTCGGGCCATTGATTGAGGCATCGGCGGTGGAAAAGGTTGAGCAGCACGTCAATGATGCGGTAGCAAAAGGTGGCAAATTACTGGCGGGTGGCGAGCGACATGCGCTGGGTGGCAACTTCTGGCAGCCCACTGTGATTACTGAGGCGCACGAAGGGATGCAGCTCGCGCAGGAGGAGACCTTTGGTCCGGTGGCTGCCTGTTTCCGCTTTGATGATGAAGATGACGTCATCCGCCGCGCTAACGATACGCCGTTCGGCCTTGCCGCATACTTTTACACCCAGAATCTGCAGCGGGTGTTCCGTGTTTCAGCCGCGCTGGAAAGCGGCATGATCGGCATTAATGAATGTGCCGTATCAACCGAGCTGGCGCCGTTTGGTGGTGTGAAAGAGTCGGGGCTGGGCCGCGAAGGTTCGGTACTCGGCATGGAAGAGTATCTGGAGGTCAAAGCGCTGCACCTGGGCGGTTTGAGCTAGCGGACAGTAACGGGCGGCGAAGGTCGCCCGCAGACGGAGCATGGGAGCCGTCAGCATGAAAATCGAGCGTTTTGATTTTAATGAAATTGTCGATCAGGCCCATTTCTTCCGCCAGTTCAGCGAGCGATTTGCGCTGGAGGAGCGCCGCATCTGCGATCTGGATGGATTATGGGATGTGGTGACGGGCGATCTGTTACCGCTGCCGCTGGAGATTGAGTTTGTTAATCTGGGCAGGGGACAGCGACGGCGTTATGGCGCGCTGATTCTGTTATTTGATGAAGCGGAAGAGGAGCTGGAAGGTCAGCTTCACTTTAATGTCAGATAAAACGTCAGATGAAAAAAGGCCCCGGCGAGCGGGGCCAAAGGGTTCGTCATACATCTGACGAGGAATTATTTATAAAGCTGTGCGGTGATGTGATAGTTATCACCGGTGCGCGCCTCAATAACTTTATAGGCGCTGGCACCCTGTTCATCCGCTTTCTGAGAAAGCTCAGCGCGGTAATCCATTGGCGATCCCGCGGTTCCACTGATGGTCACGGTGCCCGCAGGCTGCAGGTTCTGCGTCTGATCGCCGGTGACCAGCTGTGCGGCTGATGCGCCGAACGCCATAACGGAAAGCAGACTGACTGTAGCGATGGTTGTTTTGATATTCATGATTATCTCCTCAATACATTCAACAACCTGCGGTTACTCGTAAAGGCGGGTCGTCGATATCTTCTGACGCCCTTCAGGCGTCATCACGGTTAATTATTTATAAAGCTCAGCGGTGACATGCCAGGTGTTATCCTGGTTGTTTTCGATGATGCGATAGTGGCTTGCGCCCTGGGCATCCGCTTTCTCTGACAGCACCTGACGGATATGTGTCTGGTCGCCATTTCGTCCACCAATGCTGATGGTCTGATTCATTGGCTGCAGACCCTGTGCCTGTTCATTGGATACCAGGCTGGCGGCGTTAGCACCCACTGAGAACAGGGATGCCAGACTCAGTGCAGCGATAGCTAATTTCATTTTCATGGTCAACTCTCCTGAAATTTCTGCTTCAGCTCTCCGGAGCGCAAAAGGGCGCGTCAGACAGAGAGCAGATGGCATTATCGGTTACGCCTTAGTTATACAGTGCGGCGGTAGCGTGATAGTTGCCGTTGTTGTATGCCTCAATCACGCGATAGGCTTTTGCGCCCTGCTGATCGGCTTTGTCGCTGAGTTTCTGTTTGATATCCATCGGTGAACCCGCCACGCCGCTGACACTGATGGTGCCGACAGCCTGCAGATTCTGCGCCTGTGACGCATCAATAGATTCTGCTGCCACAGCACCAAATGAGAGTGCGGAGAGAATGCTCAGGGTAGCAATGGTAGTTTTTACGTTCATAGATTTTTCCTCGTCGTCTATTTTTATCTTTTTATTTAGTGTGATTTGCATCACGAAAAGAAGTATAGAACTAATAACGTCAGAAATTAATACCCCGCTAATAATGTTTTTTTGTGATTCTTTATCCTTATGGCTACTTTTAATAACTTAACGTTATAAAAAAAGGATGAAAAGTAACCTTTAAGCCACTTTTAATTGCAAAAACAGTGAGATAGATCACTTTAACTTTTAGTGCGAAAGTCGGGGGTGTATCGGGCTGGAGTTTGATCTGGATCCGGGCAATGGTGCCGGTTCAGTGATGTAAAGCAGTGTAAAATAGCGCATAAAGTGAAGCAGAGTTATCGATCTGACCAACAGCCGGGCGTGTAAAAGCAGGCTTATTACTTATCCAGAGCGGGTAACTGTCGTGGAAAGGGGTGAGCAGAGAGAACGAACTGACGAACTGACGCATGATGGCCGGTCGTCAGTCCGCGATCAGAGTTCCTGTTCAAACAGGGTGAGGATGGCACCGTGCAGCTGCTTAACGGTGAAGTCACGCGCGCGGGTAATAAAGATTGTGTCATCACCCGCGATGGTACCCAGAATCCCGTGCGACTTACCCAGTGAATCCAGCATACGTGCAATCAGCTGTGCTGCGCCGGGACTGGTATGAATCACTACCAGGGCATCGTTGTAGTCGATATCCAGTACCAGGTTTTTTAACGGGCTGGTGGTGGTCGGCACACCCAGCTCAGCGGGCAGGCAATAGACCATCTCCATCCTGGCATTCCGGGTGCGCACTGCGCCAAACTTGGTCAGCATTCGCGAGACTTTGGACTGATTGATATTTTCAAAGCCCTCGTCCTGAAGCGCCTGAACAATTTCGCCCTGGGAACTGAATTTTTCTTCTTTTAATAAGGCTTTGAAAGCCTTAACCAGATCGTCTTGTTTCGATGGGTTTCGCATAGGTTACCAATAAATAGAGAGAATAACCGCGCATCCGCCCGCGGCAGAGTGGTGATTATGCATTTATATGCATTTTTATGCAATCGTTCGATTGATGAGCAGCGTCCGGGCGGCTAGCGGGCGGGGATAATAGCAAATAAATCCGCTCAGACCAAAACACGCGTCACAGCCCCGGAAGGCGAAGGTTGCAAAGTTGTTATATTATTGGTGGTGTAGTAACAGAAAACGCACGTAGCCGTTCTCTGTCTGACGACGGCAAAGTTGTCGGTCATTCAGGTGCAATGATAAGTAACTTTTGAATCCGGAGATTAAGTGTGAAAACACGTAGAATTAACAACGGATATTTATCATCGCCTGAGCAGTTGATTAAGGTCTGACACAGATAGAATTTCGGCCCATCTCTGCCCCACCTTAATAAGGAGTTAAGAATGAAAGTTGCCGTTCTCGGTGCCGCTGGCGGCATAGGCCAGGCGCTCGCACTTCTGCTCAAAACCCAGCTTCCCGCAGGTTCAGAACTCTCGCTGTATGACATTGCGCCGGTTACGCCGGGTGTTGCCGTTGATCTCAGCCATATTCCTACCGCAGTGGCTATTCAGGGATTCAGTGGAGAAGACGCCACGCCTGCCTTACAGGGTGCCGATGTGGTACTGATTTCCGCGGGTGTCGCACGTAAGCCCGGTATGGATCGCGCCGACCTGTTTAACGTTAACGCAGGCATCGTCCGTAACCTGATCGAACAGGTTGCCACAACGGCACCTAAAGCGTTGATTGGTGTCATCACCAACCCGGTCAATACCACCGTGGCCATTGCGGCAGAAGTGCTGAAAAAGCACGGTGTTTACGACAAAAATCGGCTGTTCGGCGTGACCACGCTGGATATCATTCGCGCCAATACTTTTGTGGCTGCATTGAAAGGCAAGCAGCCTGACCAGGTGGAAGTCCCGGTCATTGGTGGCCACTCTGGCGTAACCATTCTGCCGCTGCTGTCGCAGGTTAAAGGCGTCAGCTTCAGCGATCAGGAAGTGGCCGATCTGACCAAACGCATCCAGAACGCCGGCACCGAAGTGGTGGAAGCCAAAGCGGGTGGCGGCTCGGCCACGCTGTCGATGGGCCAGGCAGCCGCACGTTTCGGTTTGTCACTGGTACGCGCGCTGAAGGGTGAAGCTAATGTGGTGGAGTGTGCTTACGTAGAAGGCGAGGGTGAACATGCGCGCTTCTTCTCCCAGCCGCTGCTGCTGGGTAAAAACGGTGTGGCTGAACGCAGGCCGATTGGTACCCTCAGCGCTTACGAACAGCAGGCGCTGTCAGGCATGCTGGATACGCTGAAGAAAGATATCGCCCAGGGCGAAGAGTTCGTTAAACAGTAACTGACGGCTCAGACTTGCAAAACGCCCGGCTTTGCCGGGCGTTTTGCATTACAGTCCGCCAGACTTATAGGCGCGGGCAGCGGGTGTGCCGTTGCTGGCAGGCAGCTTCTTACCCAGGGTTTCCATACGCATCTGGAACGGCGGGAACGGCATCTCAATACCGTGCTGATCAAATCCGCTCAGAATCAACTGATGCAGTTCGTGACGCAGCGGCATACGGTGTCCCATCTCAGCAGCATGCACACGAAGTTCAAATAACTGAATTCCCTGCTGCAGATCGACCAGGAAGGCTTCCGGTTGCGGCGTGTCCAGGACATAGCTGCAGCGCTCAGCCGCCTGGATCAGAATGGTGGTTACCTGTTCACTGCTGACTTTCGCCGGAGCCGGAATGGTGAGCACCACGCGCGTCACGGAATCGGACAGCGACCAGTTAATAAACTGCTCGGTGATAAAGGCCTTGTTTGGCACGATGATCTCTTTGCGGTCCCAGTCGGTAATGGTGGTCGCGCGGGTATTAATTCGCGTGATACTGCCGGTCAGGTCGCGGATCGTCACGGTATCGCCGATACGAATCGGCTTTTCGAACAGGATAATCAGACCTGAGATAAAGTTGGCAAAAATCTCCTGCAAACCAAACCCCAGTCCCACACCCAGCGCGGCAACCAGCCACTGCAGCTTCGACCACTCAATACCAATCATTGAGAAACCAATCAGCGCGCCAATCAACAGCAGCAGATATTTGGTCAGTGTGGTGATGGCGTAACCCGTACCTGGCGTCAGATTAAGATGCTGCAACAGCGCCAGCTCAAGCAGCGCGGGCATATTGCGCACCAGCTGGGTGGTGATAATAAACACCAGAATGGCGATCAGCACTGACCCCAGGGTGATGGGCTGAATCGACTCTACGCCCTGCACTGAGGTACTGACGTCCCACAGCTGAATATTCTCCAGGAAGCCAAAGGCCGAATGGATTTCTGACCACAGCACAATCACGGAGACCAGGGCGATAAGCATCAGGATAGAGCGAACCAGCCGCAGCGACTGCGCACTGATCGCATCCAGGTCAATTACCGGCTCTTCAATTTCAATCGCATCAGTGTTCAGAGAGCCTTGCTCCTTCTCCTCTTCACTGCGCGCACGGTTAGCCAGCATATCGGCACGACGCTGACGGGCGCGATCAAAGCCAAGACGGCGACGCTGAATCAGCATCCAGCGCCGGATAATGTGATAGATAACCAGCAGCAGGAACCAGATGGCGACAGAGGTTTCCAGTCGCGCCAGCAGCGCCTGCGCGGTAGCCAGATAACCCACAGCGGAGGCGAGGGCAGCCATCAGCGGCATGGCGATCATCAGGTTCCACAGCATCCGGTTCACCATGTTCTCGCCATTTCCCTCTTTATCGAGATAGAGCGGAATCCCGGAACGCTTCAGGCTGACGGTGACAATGCTGATTGCCCCGCAGATCAGGATGAAACAGAGACGACCCAGCGACGAGGAGAACTGCCGATCTTCCAGATTACCAAAGGCGATCAGCAACATAATCAGCGGCACAATTAATCCGATGCTCAGCGAGTAGTAGCGCATGGCGCGCGCCACCCGGTTTTGCGGCCAGCGGAAATGCACAATGAACAGGCCGTTAGGACGGGCAAAGGCAGCGCTGATCATAAATGCCCACAGCAGCGGCAGCGTGGCGGTAATGCCATCACCAATCGCTACGGCGATAGGGTAGGGCCAGGCGTTCTGCAGGCCATAACCCAGCGCACCCCATAACACCGGCAGCGGCAGCGCCACCAGGATCGACCAGAACAGGGTACGGATAGTCAGGCGGAAACGATCCTGCGTGACCTTGCCGACTTTGCTGGCGGAACGGTCAAGGAAAGCATTGAAGTGGCGGCGCGAACTGATGCTGAAGCCGACCAGCAGCAACGCACCAATAATCGGCAGCACCGAGTTGCGGCTGGTAAACATCATCGCCATCGCTTTGCCGAGCTGACCCAGCGTATCCAGCGACAGCAGACGGGAAAGATCTTTGGCCAGATCCAGCGGATAACTCAAACCAATCGGGTTAACGTCGGCGGTCCAGAACAGATAGCGGTGCGTCGCCTCTTTGACTTCCGTCAGCGCATCCTGCAACTGCGTGTTGCCAACCTTGAGCTTGGTGATCTCCAGAATCAGCGTGTCACAGCCGGAGATCAGCGAATTGAGCAGTTCCCTCTGAGTGCGTAGCTGCGCATCAAGAATACGCTTCTGGTCTGCGGTGAAGGGCTGACCATCGGCCTGCCGTCCCTTGCGCAGCGCCTCCTGGCGCTCCAGCAGATCTTCATAATTGAGACGCTGCACGCGAAGCTGTGCCATCTCATTATCAATCTGCTGCGACTTGGGCATCTCCGGCAGACGCGCGACCTGCGCCCGTAGCGCTTCGCCCAGCAGATTAGAGGCACCCAGCCACTGCGACTGTTCACGCAGGGTAGAGAGCGCCTGACGGACCTGAATAATCTGGTTGGTGGCCAGTCGCTGTTGCGACGCCACCAGATCCATGCGCTGCGCCTGCTGATTCAGGGCAACCGAGAGTTCGCGGTTAACCCGAAACTGATCGCTGATCTCTGGCGGAAGATCGCCACTGTTTTCTGCCAGTTGCTCGGTGCGGGCCAGCGCGACTTCGGCTTCACGTTGCCGCTGATCGTTGAGCTGGTTGCGCAGCGCCTGAAGATAGTTATCGAGCTGAGTCGCTTTGCGCTGGTGGGCTTCAGCCCGCATCCGCGCCAGTTCCTGACGGTTGTTGGCAGAGAGCTGTGCCAGCTCAAGTTCATCGACCAGCGCTTTATTCGCGGCGCTTTCCGCCTGGCGAGCCGCCAGCTGCAACTGCCCCTGTGGCGAACTGCTGCTGACGCTCTGCAAACGGCGTTCACTCTCCGTCATCGCCCGGCGTGCTTCCGTCTGCTGCTGCGGCAGTTGCGACAGCGAATCACTGATTTCCCGCGCCCGATCCTGCTCCTGCCGTGCCTGACGCCCCTCTTCCAGCTGCTGGCTGCTGACCTGCAGGATCTCTTGATCCAGCTCGGCGCTGCTCATGTTGTTGCGCACGGTTTTCCCGCTGTCACTCAGCGCGGCGATCTGCTGACGCAGTTCGCGCGCCAGACGCGGAAAATCATCAATAACCTGCTGATATTGCGCCGCGCGCTCCAGCGATTCATCGCGTTCAGAGAGAAAGTTTAAGGCGGCTTCAATCGTCTGGATCTGTTCAGCCTGCGAGGGTGAACTTTTGGCCGATTTTATCTCTTCCAGCTGCTGTTTGAGCTGGCTGGCATCAGGAAGGCTGGCCGCGAAGGCCGGGCTGCTGAGCCACAGGCTCAGCAGCAGGAGGAGAATCGAACGCACAGAGGACACTCAATTTAATCGACGATGACGTCGGAAATGTCTGTCGCGACCGGCAGCGCAATCGCCAGCGGTTGACCCAGACGGGTTTTGCTTTCTGCTTCCAGGCTTTCAGCCAGTTTGACGCGGCCAGGTGCGAACAGATTGATGACGGTAGAGCCAAGCTTAAAGCGGCCCATTTCCTGGCCTTTCAACAGCACCACGGCGCTTTCATCATCCGCTGCCGGATAGTGCCAGCGCTTGATCACGCCTTCACGCGGTGGCGTGATGGTGCCAGCCCAGACGGTTTCGATGCTGCCGACAATGGTGGCACCCACCAGGATCTGCATCATCGGCCCGATATCGGTTTCGAAGTAGCAGATGACGCGCTCGTTACGGGCGAACAGGTTGGGAATATTACGCGCGGTCAGCGGGTTGACGGAGTAGAGGTCGCCAGGCACATAAATCATCTCACGCAGGATGCCGTTGCACGGCATATGGACGCGGTGATAATCACGGGGCGCCAGATAGGTGGTGACAAACTCGCCATCAACAAATTGGGCCGCCATCCGCTCATCACCCGCCAGCAGGGCGTCAATGGTGTAGTGATGACCTTTAGCCTGGAAAATCTGATCGCCATCAATGTGGCCGAGCTGGCTGATAGCGCCATCCGCGGGCAGGGCGATGAGATTGGCATCGGCATCCACCGGACGCGCATCGTCTTTCAGCGGACGAACGAAAAAGTCATTAAAGGTGCGATAGCTGGCGGTATCGGGCTTACGCGCTTCCGCCATGTCGACTTTGTAAAACCAGACAAAGATGTCAATGACCAGTTTGGTCAACCAACCACCGCGGCGACTGGCGCCCCAACCGGCAAGTTCAGTCAGCCATTTCTTCGGGAGAATATGATTCAAGCCGAGTTTTAAACGATCAAACACCTTAGCCTCCTGGCTATTTTATGACGTTGTAAAAAAGGGGGCGGATTGTAGCAGCGCCCCGTTCAGATGGCGACTATACCCGAATTCCGGCACGCTGCACGGTCTGGACGCGCGACTGGAATGCACCTCGCAAAATGCCCCGGCTTATCCGTTCAGACGCGGTTATACCGATTAACTTTCACCATCAGGGAAATTTTTACGCGTTTTTACCTGCGCCATGCTCTCCAGGATACGGTGGTAGTTATCAAAACGGGACCTGTTGATTTTGCCCTGTTCGACCGCTTCGCGAATGGCACAGCCGGGATCGCTGCCGTGTTTACAATCGCGGAATTTGCAATCGCCAAGGAATGCGCGGAATTCGACAAATCCGCGGGTAATTTGTTCCGGCTCAAGATGCCATAAACCGAACTCACGCACGCCAGGTGAATCGATCACATCGCCGCCGTCCGGGAAGTGATAAAGGCGCGATGCGGTGGTGGTGTGCTGGCCTAAGCCTGAGCCATCCGAAACCTCGTTAGTCAGAATAGCGACCTGCTCTTCTTTGTCGAAGCCGAGCAGGGCATTCAGCAGACTCGATTTGCCGACGCCAGACTGACCGGCAAAGATACTGATGCGGTCGGTCAGCGCCGCTTTCAGGTCGTCCATGCCGTTTTTCGCCCGACTGGAGACCATGACCACGCGATAGCCAATATTGCGATAGATATCCATCTGCTTATCGACAAAGGCGCGCGCCTTGTCATCCAGCAGATCGGTTTTGTTCAGTACCAGCAACGGTTCAATATCCAGCGTTTCGCTGGCAACCAGATAGCGGTCGATGATGTTTAACGACAGTTCAGGCAGGATTGCGGAGACGACGATGATCTGGTCGATATTCGCCGCCATCGGCTTCACGCCGTCGTAAAAATCGGGGCGGGTTAATACGCTGGTGCGCTCATGCACCGCTTCAACAATACCTTTGTTGCCGCTGGTTGCCGGACGCCACAGCACCCGGTCGCCGGTGACCAGCGAACGAATGGTACGGCGGATATTGCAGCGGTGGGCGACGCCTGCGCTATCCTCAACATCAGCGTGCATGCCAAAACGGCTGACAACGACCCCATCTGCAGCTTCACCAAACAGGTTGTCATCCGCTTCCGGACGCTCTCTGCGTTGGTTGAGACGGCGATCGTGGTTAGCGCTTACGCGGCGTTGTTGGCCCTTCGACAGTTTATTTTTACTCACTCACCCTCACAGCGTTAGCCAGATTTCGCCCGGCTGGGCAAAACGTCTATGATACACCTTATTCATCGTAAATGACGACTACAGCAACCGCAGGAAACAGCATGGCTACTGGAAATGAACAGAATCTGATCTGGATTGATCTTGAGATGACCGGACTTGATCCGACGCACGATCGCATTATTGAAATTGCGACCCTGGTGACTGACGCCAACCTGAACATTCTGGCGGAAGGGCCGGTCATGGCCGTTCATCAGTCCGATGCGCAGCTGGCGCTGATGGATGAGTGGAATGTCCGCACTCATACCAACAGCGGTCTGGTTGCGCGGGTGAAGGAGAGTCAGATTGACGATCGTGCAGCAGAGCTGGCGACCATTGAGTTCCTGAAACAGTGGGTTCCGGCGAACACCTCGCCTATCTGCGGCAACAGCATCGGGCAGGATCGTCGTTTCCTGTTTAAGTATATGCCTGAGCTGGAAGCGTACTTCCACTATCGTTATCTGGATGTCAGTACCCTGAAAGAGCTGGCTCGTCGCTGGAAACCCGATATCCTTCCTGGCTTCAAAAAAGGGGGGACGCACCAGGCTCTGGATGATATCCGTGAGTCCGTGGCGGAGCTGGCGTACTACCGCGAACACTTTTTGCAGCTTTAATCGGCGACGGGTGCGCATGAAATCACCAGGTTGCTGATTTAATCAGCAAACGCGCTGAAAGCGAAAATTTTTGCTTTCAGACGCTTGCAGCAGCAACGATTTCTCGTATAATGCGCACCCCGTACCGGTGAAGAATTTATTAACGGTACAAGGCGCGGGAATAGCTCAGTTGGTAGAGCACGACCTTGCCAAGGTCGGGGTCGCGAGTTCGAGTCTCGTTTCCCGCTCCAGTTTTAAAATGTAAGCAGTACCCTCTTTGCGGGAATAGCTCAGTTGGTAGAGCACGACCTTGCCAAGGTCGGGGTCGCGAGTTCGAGTCTCGTTTCCCGCTCCAGTTTTATTTAGCAGTGCCCTTCTATGCGGGAATAGCTCAGTTGGTAGAGCACGACCTTGCCAAGGTCGGGGTCGCGAGTTCGAGTCTCGTTTCCCGCTCCAGATTTAACATCACCCTCATTTCAGTCCGTTAGCCGACTGTTTTACGTCGCGTGATTTTGATTGTTTCATGAAGGTTATCCACAGCACTGCACCCCATCATCTGCGCCTGTTACGGCGATCTGTAAATGGCTTTTGAACAGAGTTATCCACAATCTTGCAGGTTAACCGAAGCGATAGCCTCATTATTAAATAAACACAACTTTTATATAAGTTGTTGATATTTATCATTATGAAAATATTTCAATTTGTTATTTAACAGCAAAATCAGCGTTGTTGCAGTTGAATGACAACAGCTTTTTATTTTTATTCACAGCATGTGGAAAACGATAATTCGCGATCAAGCTGTTCAATCACGCATCACGCGGTAAACCCTTCTCTACTGCACGAACCAGGCGCTTCTGCTGGGCAGGTTGCACTTCAACCACGAGTTGCTCGCGTTTCTGCTGCTGCTGCGTGATTGCCCACAGAATATGTTCATCCAGCAGGTCACTTTCACCGAGTCGTTGTTCCAGTACCTGAACGATTTCGGGCGACCAGGGCGCGTTACCCAGCGCCACTGCAATATTACGCAGCCAGCGTAAATGACCAATGCGGCGAATCGCTGAGCCTTCAGTGATGCGTAAAAACTTCGCTTCATCCCATTGAAACAGATCGATCAGCTCAGGGGCGTGTAGCGCCGCTCGCGGTGAAAAATCGCTTTCGTCACTGAGTTGTCCATAGCGATTCCATGGACAGATCAGCTGGCAGTCATCACAGCCATATATCCGGTTGCCCATCAGCGGGCGAAACTCTTCCGGGATCGCGCCTTCCAGCTCAATGGTGAGATAGGAAATACAGCGCCTGGCATCCACGACGTAGGGCTCAACGATCGCGCTGGTAGGGCAGATGGTCATGCAGGCGACACAGCGGCCACACTGCTCCTGCTGCGGTGTATCTATCGGCAGCGGAATATCGATCAGCAGTTCGCCGAGGAAAAACCATGAGCCTGCTTCCCGATTCAGTATCAGCGAATGTTTGCCGGTCCAGCCGAGTCCCGCTTTGGCTGCCAGCGGCCGCTCAAGCAGCGGGGCCGAATCCACAAACGGGCGAAAATTAAGCTCGCCACAATGCTGCTGGATCATTTCTCCGAGCTTTTTCAGTCGATTGCGCAATACTTTGTGGTAATCACGACCTAATGCATAACGGCTGACATAGCCCAGTTGGGGATTTTTCAACGTGCTGGCAAAGGCGGCTTTGGCCGGAAGGTAGTTCATGCGAACGCTGATAACGCGCAGCGTGCCGGGCAGCAGTTCATGAGGACGCGCCCGCATCATGCCGTGTCGCGCCATCCACTCCATCTCGCCATGATACTGCTTATCCAGCCACGCCTGCAGGCGCGGCTCTTCCGCACTGAGATCGGTATCGGTGATGCCGACCTGCTGAAAGCCGAGATCCAATCCCCACTGTTTAATCTGTTGTGCGAATTGATGAAGATCGAGAGGGTATGACATGGGTAACCAGGATTCGAAGAAAAACAGCCGCAGTTTACCATATTCTGTCTGGCCTGCGCAGGCTGTGGCCCAGCTTGAGCAACAGGGGGCCGATGCGCTCGGCATTACGCTGTATGAGCTGATGCTGCGTGCCGGACAGGCCGCTTACGAGCATCTGACTGCGCACTGGCCAGAGGCCAGCCACTGGCTGATTCTGTGTGGTCACGGCAACAACGGTGGCGATGGTTATGTGCTGGCGCGACTGGGACAGGTGGCGGGCAAAACCGTTACGCTGCTGGCGTGCGAAAGTAAAAAAGCGTTGCCGGAAGAGGCGCAGCGTGCACGGGACGCGTGGCTGGATGCGGGCGGTGAAATTCATGCGGCCGATGCGGTCTGGCCAGAGCAGATCGATGTGATTGTGGATGCGCTGCTGGGAACCGGCAGTCATCGTGCGCCCGAAGAACCCTATGCCACGCTGATCCAGCGGGCAAACGCCCATGCGGCGCCGAAACTGGCCATTGATATGCCTTCCGGCTTATCAGCCCGCAATGGCACCGCGCCCGGTGAGGTAATCAATGCCAGCCATACGCTGAGTGTGGTCGCTCTTAAACCGGGCCAGATCACCGGCAAAGCACGAGATTACATCGGAGAGCTTTACTATGCCGATCTCGGCCTGGCCGCTTTTCTGGCGGGCGAAGGGGCTCCCATCGCGCGTTATGATGCCAGCGCATTAACCCGCTGGCTCAAGCCGCGCAAACCAACCTCGCACAAGGGCAGTCACGGCCGGCTGCTGGTAGTGGGGGGCGATGCCGGTACCGCTGGCGCGGTACGGATGACGGCAGAAGCGGCGTTGCGCAGCGGTAGTGGGTTAGTGCGAGTACTTACTCACAAAGATAATATTATTCCGATCCTGACCGCCCGGCCCGAAATTATGGTCGATGAACTGACCGATGAGCGCCTGACGGAGGCGCTGGAGTGGGCCGATGTCATTGCGATAGGGCCCGGTCTGGGTCAGCGCGACTGGGGAAAGCGTGCGCTGAAGCAGGTCGCGAGCAGTGAAAAGCCGATGCTTTGGGACGCGGATGCACTTAACCTGCTGGCAATCAGTGCGGAGAAACGTCAGAATCGCATTATTACGCCGCATCCTGGTGAAGCGGCGCGTTTGCTGAATACCGAGACCAGTGAAATTGAGAGTGACCGCTTACATGCAGCGCAGACATTGGCGCAGCGTTATGGCGGCGTAGTGGTACTGAAAGGTGCCGGTACGCTGATTGCCAGCGAGCAGGGTGAAATGGCCTTTGCTGACGTGGGCAATGCCGGTATGGCCTCCGGCGGTATGGGCGATCTCCTGAGTGGAATCATCGCCTCGCTGGTGGGCCAGAAACTGACGCTGTTTGATGCGGCCTGCGCTGGCTGCGTTGCACATGGTGCCGCGGCTGATGCGGTCGCTGCGCAACGTGGTACGCGCGGTATGCTGGCAACTGATTTACTGGATCTGCTGTGGCAGTTTGTTAATCCTGAGATGAATAAAGAAGCATGAAGACCTGTGTTATCTCTTTGCCCGATGAGGCGGCTACGCTCAGTTTGGGCGCTCAGCTGGCGCGCGCCTGTGGCAGCGCGGCAGTGATTTATCTCTATGGCGATCTGGGGGCGGGTAAAACCACCTTCAGCCGCGGCTTTCTGCAGGCGCTGGGCCATCAGGGCAACGTCAAAAGCCCTACTTACACCCTGGTTGAGCCTTACACGCTGGACGACCGTACACTTTATCACTTCGACCTCTATCGTCTTGCCGATCCTGAAGAGCTTGAATTCATGGGCATCCGCGACTATTTCAGCGGCGATGCTATCTGCCTGGTTGAATGGCCGCAGCAGGGCGCCGGTTTTCTGCCGCCGCCCGATCTCACGCTGACGCTGCGTTACGTGGGTGAGGCGCGTGAAGCGGAACTGACGGCACAATCCTCGTCGGGCCAGCAATGGCTTGAACAATTTGGTCAGGGCAGGGATCAGGCATGATGTCACGGATGAAAATAGCGCTGGTGACACTGTTGCTGCTGGTCTGTACACCCCTTTTTGCTGCCACCCTGTCGGATATCAAAGTCGCTAATGGCGACAGCCAGGCAACCATCACCCTGAACTTTGCCGGACAGCCTGTCTATGGCTTCTTCCCGCTGCGCAATCCTGACCGTGTGGTGCTTGATGTGCGCCAGAGCGGCGTGGTTCAGGGGCTGCCGTTAAATTTCAGCGGCGAAAACATCGTAAAGCGAATTCGCACCAGCACCCCTAAAGATAAACAGAGCGTGCGGCTGGTGTTTGAGCTGACGCAGGCGGGTAAAACCCGGGCGGTCACCCAGCGCAATGGCAACAGCTACAGCGTGGTCTTCACCATTACCGGTAAGCCACCTGCTGTTACGCGCAGTGTGCCTGCGCCGGTAACGGCCCCGACACGCGTGCCCACCCAGAGTGCCGCAGCGGCTAACCCCTTTAATTCGAATCCGGTGACGTCCGTGACCAGCACAGCCAGCACCGTGAGTCCTGGCCGGGCCGTCAGCCAGAATGATACCGTGATTGTGGCGATTGATGCCGGACATGGCGGTCAGGATCCCGGCGCTATCGGGCAGCGCGGACTGAAAGAGAAGAACGTCACGATCGCGATTGCACGTAAACTGCGGGTGTTGCTGAATAACGATCCGATGTTCAAAGGCGTCCTGACGCGTGATGGCGACTATTTTATCTCGGTTATGGGCCGTTCCGACGTGGCGCGTAAAGCCAACGCCAACGTGCTGGTTTCAATTCATGCTGACGCCGCGCCGAGCCATGCGGCGACCGGTGCATCGGTCTGGGTATTATCAAACCGCCGGGCCAATAACGAGATGGCTAACTGGCTGGAGCAGAAAGAGAAACAGTCTGAGCTGCTGGGCGGCGCAGGTGACCTGCTGGCCAACAGTCAGGCCGACCCCTACCTCAGCCAGGCGGTACTTGACCTGCAATTCGGTCACTCGCAGCGGGTCGGTTATGACATCGCCCAGAAAGTGTTGCAGCAGATGCGTAGCGTGACGTCGCTGCATAAACGTCTGCCTGAGCATGCCAGTCTTGGCGTGCTGCGTTCACCCGATATTCCTTCTTTGCTGGTGGAAACCGGCTTTATCAGTAATTCCTCGGAGGAGCGACTGCTTGGCAGTAGCGCACACCAGGATAAGATTGCGCAGTCGATCTATAAAGGTCTGCGCACTTATTTCCTGGCGCACCCGCTGCAATCCATCCCAAAGGAGGAAAACCGGCCGCTGGGCTCGTCGCCAGCGGTTAACGTCGCCAGCAACCCGGCGACCGGGGTGACGCAATATACCGGCGTAACTCAGCGCCATACGGTTACGCGCGGTGAGACACTCTCCGGGATTGCCGCGAAGTATGGCGTCAGCATGTCGACACTGCGTGAAATGAACACCCTGAAGCGGGATGTGGTATGGGTCGGACAGCGGTTGAAAGTGCCGGCCAGTGCGGCCGCCAGCCGCACCACGCGCGCCACGCCACGCGGCATTGTGCGTCATAAAGTGGTTGTGGGGGATTCACTGACCGGCATTGCCGCACATTATGGCGTCAGCCCGAAAGCGATAATGCAGACCAATAATCTGAAATCGACCAACGTCATGTTGGGGCAGAACCTGAAAATCCCTGCATCCTGATTGTTTGCCCGGCCGCTGCGCCGGGCGACCAGCTAAAAGGAAAACCATGCCGATACAAATTTTACCGCCCCAACTGGCAAACCAGATTGCGGCGGGTGAAGTGGTTGAACGTCCTGCATCGGTTGTAAAAGAGCTGGTGGAGAACAGCCTGGATGCTGGTGCAACGCGCATTGACGTTGATATTGAAAAGGGGGGCGCAAAGCTTATCCGCATTCGTGACAACGGCTGCGGCATCGTGAAAAGCGAGCTGTCGATGGCGCTGGCCCGACACGCCACCAGTAAAATCGCCTCACTGGATGACCTGGAAGCGATCATGAGCCTGGGTTTTCGCGGTGAAGCGCTCGCCAGTATCAGTTCTGTCTCCCGCCTGACCTTAACCTCACGTACCGCCGATCAAACCGAAGCCTGGCAGGCCTATGCGGAAGGGCGTGATATGACGGTAACGGTTAAACCGGCTGCGCATCCCTGTGGGACCACGCTCGAAGTGCTGGATCTGTTTTATAACACCCCGGCGCGCCGCAAATTTATGCGCACAGAGAAAACCGAGTTCGGTCATATCGACGAAGTGATCCGTCGTATTGCACTGGCGCGTTTTGATGTCGCGCTTTCACTGAGCCACAACGGCAAAATGATGCGTCAGTATCGGGCCGTCAGCGAGGAGAGCCAGCGCGAACGGCGACTGGCAGCTATCTGCGGCACCACGTTTATTCAGCATGCGCTGCGAATTGACTGGCAGCATGATGATCTCTCGCTGCGCGGCTGGGTCGCCGATCCCGCCGGTTCGCGCCAGGTCACCGAGTTACAATATTGCTACGTCAATGGCCGGATGATGCGCGACAAGCTGATTAATCACGCTATTCGCCAGGCTTTCCAGACCCAGCTCCAGGATGACCAGCAGCCCGCTTACGTGCTCTATCTGGAGATCGATCCGCATCAGGTGGATGTCAACGTTCACCCGGCCAAGCATGAAGTGCGTTTTCATCAGTCACGCCTGGTGCATGATTTTATTTATCAGGGCGTGGTCAGCGCGTTACAGGCGATAGCGTCACCCATTTTGCCTGCGCTGCAGGCAGAAGAAGCCGCACCGCGCTGGCAGCCGGAAAACCGTCAGGCGGCGGGGAGGAATCATTTTGCGCAGCCTGCAGCGCCCGCCAGCGAGAATCAATCTTCAGCCTCCACGCGGCAAACACCGCCCGCAGCGGCGCCGGCCTGGCAAAACAAAGAGAACGTGTATCGTCAGCGTGAAGGCGCGGTTTATCAGCAGTTGCTGAAAACGCCTGTCAGCGCCACGCCGCCGCCAAAAAACCGTGAACCGGCACTGCGTCCGGCCGAAAAACCCTCGCCGCTGGCCGCGCATGCCCAGAGCTTTGGCCGGGTACTGACCGTGTTGCAAAACCACTATGCGCTGCTGGAGCAGGATCAGAAGTTAATGCTGATGGCGCTGCCGGTCGCGGCGCGCTGGCTGAAACAGGCGCAGCTTGAACCGGGTGAGGAAGGGCTTAAACCGCAACCCCTGCTGATTCCGGTGCGGCTCAAAATCGCCCTGGATGAACGGCAGGCCGCAAAAGAAAAGAGCAGCCTGCTCAATCAGATGGGTATTGATCTTCAGCCCGAAGGTGACCACGTGACCTTACGCGCGGTGCCTTTACCGTTACGAACACAAAATTTACAAATCTTGATTCCTGAGCTGTTAGGCTATCTCGCCCGGCAGCAGGAGATCTCTGCGACGCAACTGGCCCAGTGGCTGGCGCGGCGTCAGGATACAGAGTCCTCCGACTGGAATCACTCACAGGCGATCAACCTGCTGGCAGAGCTTGAACGGCTTTGCCCACAGCTGCTGAAATCGCCGCCTTCAGGCTTATTACAGCCCATAGAGATTGAGAGCGCGATCAACGCGTTGAAGCATGAGTGAATTAAACCAGGCTGGCCGGCCAAAGGCTATTTTTTTGATGGGACCCACGGCTTCTGGCAAGACTGCTTTAGCAATTGAATTGCGTAAGCGGTTACCAGTGGAACTAATCAGCGTAGACTCTGCCTTAATCTATCGTCAGATGGATATTGGTACGGCGAAACCGTCGGCTGAGGAGTTAGCAGTGGCACCCCATCGTCTGCTCGACATTCGCGATCCCGCTGAAGCCTATTCGGCAGCGGAGTTCCGGCGGGATGCTTTAGCAGAAATGGCGGATATCGTTGAAGCCGGACGAATACCGTTGCTTGTTGGTGGAACCATGCTCTACTTCAAGGCGTTACTTGAAGGATTGTCGCCGTTGCCCTCGGCCGATCCCGACGTTCGTCAGCGGATAGAGCAAACGGCGCGTGAAAAAGGCTGGGAAGCTTTACACCGCCAGCTGTGTGAAATCGACCCGGTTGCCGGCAGTCGTATTCATCCGAATGATCCGCAGAGACTTTCGCGAGCACTGGAAGTTTTTTTTATTTCGGGTAAAACTTTAACGGAACTGACAAAAACATCCGGTGAAGCGTTACCCTACGACGTGCAACAGTTTGCCATCGCCCCCGCGAGCCGTGAATTGCTGCACCAGCGCATCGCGTTGCGTTTTGAGCAGATGTTGGCGTCAGGATTTGAAGCGGAGTCTCGGGCCCTTTTTGCACGAGGTGATTTGCATACGGACATGCCTTCCATTCGTTGTGTTGGCTATCGTCAGATGTGGTCTTATTTATCGGGCGAAATCGATTACAGCGAGATGGTTTATCGGGGAATTTGCGCAACCCGGCAGCTTGCTAAGCGACAGATGACCTGGTTACGCGGTTGGGAAAATGTTCACTGGCTTGACAGTGACGAGCCCCGGCTGGCGCGTGATACAGTGTTACAGGTTCTTAGTGCGAAGCATGGGTGATTGTGTACAATTGATGGGTTATCGTGCGCAAATTTTTACGCAGTTTTTTTCAGAACCATAGGTTCTACTTGCAACAAACAACAAGCATATAAGGAAAAGATAGAATGGCTAAGGGGCAATCATTACAAGACCCGTTTTTGAACGCACTGCGTCGTGAACGTGTTCCGGTTTCGATTTATCTGGTTAACGGTATTAAGTTGCAGGGTCAGATTGAGTCATTTGATCAGTTCGTCATTTTGTTGAAAAACACGGTGAGTCAGATGGTGTATAAGCACGCCATTTCTACCGTTGTTCCTTCACGCCCGGTTTCTCACCATAGCAATAATACCGGTGGCGGCAGCAACAATTACCATCATGGCGGCAGCAACACAACTGCGCAGCCACAGCCACAACAAGACGGTGATAACGCAGAATAACGCGTCACCGTACAGCCAGGAACGGAGAACAGCGGTTTTCCGTCCTGGTCTTTTATTTAGCGAGGTTATAGCTTGTTTGACCGTTATGAAGCCGGTGAGCAGGCCGTACTGGTACACATCTGGTTCTCCCAAGACAAAGAAGTAGAAGATTTGCAGGAGTTTGAAACCCTGGTCTCTTCTGCTGGCGTTGAGGCGCTGCAAGTGGTTACTGGCAGCCGCAAAGCGCCACACCCCAAGTATTTTGTCGGTGAAGGAAAGGCCGTTGAAATTGCCGATGCGGTAAAAACAACAGGAGCATCGGTCGTATTATTCGATCATGCCCTTACGCCCGCTCAGGAAAGAAACCTCGAGCGCCTGTGCGAATGCCGGGTCATTGATCGCACCGGTTTAATTCTGGATATCTTTGCCCAACGCGCACGTACCCACGAAGGTAAATTGCAGGTTGAGCTGGCACAGCTGCGCCATCTTGCGACACGTCTGGTGCGCGGCTGGACCCACCTTGAACGCCAGAAAGGCGGGATTGGTTTACGTGGCCCGGGTGAAACGCAGTTAGAAACGGACCGCCGACTGCTGCGCGGCCGTATCAGTCAGATTTTGTCTCGTCTTGAGCGAGTTGAAAAACAGCGTGAGCAGGGACGTCAGTCACGCGCCAAAGCGGATGTGCCAACGGTTTCGCTGGTGGGTTACACCAACGCCGGCAAGTCGACCCTCTTTAACGCCATGACCTCCGCCAATGTCTTTGCCGCAGACCAGCTGTTTGCGACGCTCGACCCCACACTGCGTCGTCTGAATGTTGCTGATGTCGGGGACGTGGTACTGGCGGATACGGTAGGCTTTATTCGCCATCTTCCTCACGATCTGGTTGCCGCTTTTAAAGCCACGCTGCAGGAGACACGTCAGGCGACGCTGTTAATGCACGTGATTGATGGGGCTGACCTTCGCGTCACGGAAAATATCGCTGCTGTCGATGCCGTACTGGAAGAGATTGAAGCGGACGAAATCCCGACGTTACTGGTGATGAATAAAATCGATATGCTCGACGGATTCGAACCGCGTATCGATCGTAACGAAGAGAACCTGCCAATCCGCGTCTGGCTTTCCGCCCAGACAGGCGCAGGCATTCCGTTGCTATGGCAGGCGCTGTCTGAGCGTCTGGCGGGTGAAATAGCCCAGCACGCATTACGTCTGCCACCGGAAGCGGGGCGACTTCGCAGCCGTTTCTATCAGCTGCAGGCGATTGAGAAAGAGTGGAATGAAGAAGACGGCAGTGTAGGATTGCAGATTCGTATGCCCATTATTGAGTGGATGCGTTTATGTAAGCAGGAACCGTCGCTGACCAGTTACATTGTTTGATATTGCCCAAACGCATTTACCTTAAAAATTGAAGATTGTCGCACTTTCTTTGCAGACCCGAATACGCTGGCGTTACCCGAGTATTTTGGATTTCAGCAAGGCGGCAACTGAGTGAATCCCCGGGAGCTTACGCAGGTAAGTGACCGGGGTGAGCGAAGGCAGCTAACACCGCTGCAATCCGAAAGCTGAAGGGTAAAAATCGTAATTACAATAAATGGAGTAGAAACATGGCGTGGAATCAGCCCGGAAATAACGGACAGGACCGCGACCCGTGGGGAAGCAGCAATAATCAAGGCGGCAACTCTGGGGGGAATAAGGGAGGACGGGAATCCGGGCCTCCTGATCTGGATGATATCTTCCGTAAGCTGAGCAAGAAGCTTGGTGGACTGGGCGGTGGCAAACAGAACGACAACGGTCAGCGCGGCTCCGGCAGCGGTGGCAAAATTGTTGGTATCGTGGCTGTTGCTGCTGTAGTCATCTGGGCTGCAAGCGGTTTCTACACCATCAAAGAAGCGGAACGTGGCGTGGTGACGCGCTTCGGTAAATTCAGTCATCTGGTCGAACCCGGCCTGAACTGGAAGCCGACATTCGTTGATCAGGTGCGTGCGGTTAACGTTGAATCGGTGCGCGAACTGGCTGCTTCTGGCGTCATGCTGACTTCGGATGAGAACGTGGTACGCGTGGAGATGAACGTGCAGTACCGCGTGACCGATCCGGAACGTTATCTTTATGCTGTGACCAGCGCGGACGACAGCCTGCGTCAGGCTACCGACAGCGCACTGCGCGGCGTGATTGGTCGCTCTACCATGGACCGCATCCTGACCGAAGGTCGTACTGTGGTGCGTAGCGATACCCAGCGTGAAATCGACGAGACGATTCGCCCTTATAACATGGGGATCGCGGTGCTGGACGTCAACTTCCAGGCTGCACGTCCGCCGGAAGAGGTGAAGTCTGCATTTGATGACGCGATTGCCGCACGCGAAAACCGCGAGCAATACGTTCGCGAAGCCGAAGCTTACGCCAACGAAGTTCAGCCTCGTGCTAACGGCCAGGCGCAACGTATTCTGGAAGAGGCACGCGCTTACAAAGAGCGTACCGTTCTGGAAGCGCAGGGTGAGGTGGCGCGTTTCGCCAAGATCCTGCCTGAGTATAAAGCTGCACCCGAAATCACCAAAGAGCGCCTCTATATCGAGACCATGGAACGTGTGCTGAGCCATACCCGCAAAGTACTGGTTAACGATCGGAGTAATAACCTGATGGTGCTGCCGCTGGATCAACTGATGCGTGGCGGTCAGACTTCATCGGGCCAGAATGGTCAGAAAGGCGCGAATGGTTCTTCGCTGCCTGCGCGCTCCGATAGCAGTGCCAGCCGCAATGAAACGTCGTCATACAGTCCGGACAATATCATGGATCAGCGTCGGGCAAATGCTCAGCGCAGCGACAGCCAGCGCGAAGGGAGAGAGTAATCGATGCGTAAGCCAATAGTATTTTTAATCATTGTCGTGCTGGTGGCGCTCTATGCGTCCCTGTTTGTGGTGCAGGAAGGGCAGCGAGGCATTGTTCTGCGCTTCGGTAAAGTCCTGCGCGACGGCGAAAACAAACCGCAGGTGTTTGAGCCGGGGCTGCATTTCAAGATTCCATTCCTGGAAACGGTTAAAACGCTGGATGCGCGTATCCAGACCATGGATAACCAGGCCGATCGCTTCGTCACCAAAGAGAAGAAAGATCTGATCGTGGACTCCTACATCAAGTGGCGTATCAGCGACTTCAGTCGCTACTACCTGGCCACCGGGGGCGGTGATGTCTCTCAGGCGGAAGTGCTGCTGAAACGTAAGTTCAGTGACCGCTTGCGTTCTGAGATGGGTCGTCTGGATGTGAAAGATATCGTAACGGACTCCCGTGGTCGTCTGACCACCGATGTGCGTGACGCGCTGAATACCGGCTCTGCAGGCAACGATGATGAAATCGCAACCCCTGCGGCTGATGACGCGATTGCCAGTGCAGCGGCCCGTGTCGAGCGTGAAACCAACAGCAGCGAGCCAGCACCGAACCCGAACAGTATGGCGGCGTTAGGTATTCAGGTGGTGGATGTACGCATCAAGCAGATCAACCTGCCGACCGAAGTGTCTGATGCGATCTTCAACCGTATGCGTGCTGAGCGTGAAGCGGTAGCGCGTAGCCAGCGTTCACAGGGTCAGGAAGAGGCGGAAAAACTGCGCGCCCAGGCCGATTACCAGGTCACCCGTACTCTGGCTGAAGCCCAGCGTGAAGCGCTGATTACACGCGGTGACGGTGATGCGGAAACGGCGCGGTTGTTTGCCGATTCGTTCAGCAAAGATCCTGACTTCTACGCCTTTATTCGTAGCCTGCGTGCCTATGAAAACAGCTTCAATAGCGATCAGGATGTGATGGTGTTAAGCCCGGATAGCGACTTCTTCCGATATATGAAGGCGCCCTCTAACGCGACACGCTAAGAACTGATATAACCTGTGGGCCGACAATGTTGTCGGCCCTTTTTTTTGGGTATAAGAATGAAAACAAGCATCTGGATGGCGCTGGCGCTGGTGTTAGTGCTGGAAGGGTTGGGACCAATGTTTATGCCGCGCGCCTGGCGACGCATGATCCTGACGATGACGCGGTTGCCCGATCGTCTGCTGCACCGCTTTGGTGGAGGACTGGTCGTTGCTGGCATGGTGATTTACTGCATGCTCAGCCTGCACGGCAACCTCTGAGGCTGACGTTCAGACCGGCTAAATTGTGCCTTTCAACGCTATTATCCCCAACATGTTGTAGTGATCAAAACTCAGGCAAAAAAGCGCGCAATCGTATGCTAAAAGTGCTGAAAACCACGGGATCAGATGGTAGAATCCTTTTTTAAGCAATCGGTGATTTTGAGAAATGGGTAAGAACGTCGTCGTACTGGGCACCCAATGGGGTGACGAAGGTAAAGGTAAGATTGTAGACCTTCTGACTGAGCGCGCGAATTACGTTGTGCGTTATCAAGGCGGCCACAATGCGGGCCACACGCTTGTCATCAACGGTGAAAAAACCGTCCTCCACCTGATCCCTTCTGGCATTCTGCGCGATAACGTCACCAGCATCATTGGTAACGGCGTAGTGCTCTCTCCTGAAGCCTTAATGAAAGAGATGAAAGGCCTGGAAGCGCGCGGGATTCCGGTACGTGAACGTCTGCTGATTTCTGAAGCCTGTCCGCTGATCCTGCAATATCATGTTGCGATGGATATGGCGCGTGAACGTGCTCGTGGCGCCAAAGCGATTGGTACCACGGGGCGTGGCATCGGACCGGCTTATGAAGATAAAGTCGCTCGCCGTGCCCTGCGCGTCAGCGACCTGTTTAACAAAGAAACCTTTGCTGCCAAGCTGAAAGAAGTGGTCGATTTCTACAACTTCCAGCTGGTGGAGTACTACAAAGAGCCGGCAGTCGACTTCGATAAAGTGCTGAGTGATGTGATGGAAGTCGCTGACATCATCACTGGCATGGTCGTTGACGTCTCTGAACTGCTGGACGTCGCGCGTAAGCGTGGCGATCTGATTATGTTTGAAGGTGCGCAGGGTACGCTGCTGGATATCGATCACGGTACCTATCCGTACGTGACCTCATCCAACACCACCGCAGGTGGCGTAGCGACCGGTTCAGGCATTGGCCCGCGTTATGTCGACTACGTGCTGGGTATTGTGAAAGCTTACTCAACCCGCGTTGGCGCAGGCCCGTTCCCGACCGAGCTGTTCGATGAAACCGGCGAATTCCTCTGTGCGCAGGGTAATGAGTTTGGCGCGACCACCGGTCGTCGTCGTCGTACCGGCTGGCTGGATGCGGTAGCGGTTCGCCGCGCGGTCCAGATCAACTCCCTGTCAGGTTTCTGCATGACCAAGCTGGACGTGCTGGATGGCCTGAAAGAGGTGAAGATCTGTGTGGCTTATCGTATGCCTGATGGCCGCGAAGTGACCACCACGCCACTGGCGGCAGAGAACTGGGAAGGCATTGAGCCGATTTACGAAACCCTGCCAGGCTGGAGTGAGACAACGTTTGGCGTCAAGACGCTGGAAGGTTTGCCTCAGGCTGCGCGTGACTACATCAAGCGTGTGGAAGAGGTAACGGGTGTGCCGATTGATATCATCTCAACCGGCCCTGATCGTAGTGAAACAATGATTCTGCGCGACCCGTTCGACGCGTAATCATTCAGGCCGGACGCTGTCCGGCCCTTGTTTTTCCATTCTTTGATGCCACTTAACCTCCCTTCGCTTGTCAAACCTTCTGCTGGCTTAAAAAAGCGCACGGCCAGACAGACTCTGGTTTATCATCGTAGCTAATCGAATGGCGATCCGATTTAATCCTGGCATCAATCACAGGGCGAATAAGGTCATGCCGCGCCTGAAGGTTCACTGAGGTTACTGTGCAGCTCACGAGTTTTACTGATTATGGCTTACGGGCACTGATTTATCTGGCATCGTTGCCGGAAGGTCAGCAGACCAATATTACGGAAGTGACGAACACTTATGGTTTGTCCCGTAATCATATGGTCAAAATCATCAATCAGCTGAGCCGGGCGGGCTATGTCGCCGCAACGCGTGGTAAAAACGGGGGCATTCGTCTGGGTATGCCAGCTCGTCAGATTGTCATTGGCGATGTGGTACGTAAGATGGAACCACTACAATTAGTGGATTGCGCGTCCTGTTCCATCACGCCAGCCTGTCGTCTGAAGCAGGCGTTACATGACGCGGTGCAGCGATTTTTGCAGGAGCTGGATAGCTATACGTTGGCAGATCTGGTCGAAGGAAATACACCACTTTATGAGATCATCTTGTCCAGATCGCCGGTGGAAATAAATATTAAATGACATCGGAGGAACCGCTATGTCAAAAGATCCTTTTCAGGATAGAGAAGCTGAAAAATACGAAAACCCTATTCCGAGCCGTGAATTTATTCTGGCTCTGTTAGAAAAACGTGAAAAACCGGCCAGCCGCGAAGAGCTGGCTGAAGAGATGAATCTGCAGGAAGAAGAACACCTTGAGGCGCTGCGTCGCCGCCTTCGCGCCATGGAGCGTGATGGTCAGCTGGTGTTCACCCGCCGTCAGTGTTATGCCCTGCCAGAACGTCTTGATCTCCTGCGCGGTAAAGTCATTGGCCACCGCGATGGCTACGGCTTCCTGCGGGCAGAAGGTCAGAAAGATGACCTCTACCTTTCCGCAGAACAGATGAAATTCTGTATGCACGGTGACGTGATCCTGGCGCAGCCGCTGGGTGCCGATCGCAAAGGCCGCCGCGAAGCGCGCGTGGTCCGGGTGCAGGAACCCCGCAACAATCAGATCGTTGGCCGTTACTTTACCGATGCCGGTGCTGGCTTCGTAGTGCCGGACGACAGTCGCCTGAGTTTTGACATCCTCATCCCGCCTGAAGAGACGATGAATGCCCGCATGGGTTCCGTGGTGGTGGTTGAGCTGGTCCAGCGTCCGAACCGTCGCAGCAAAGCGATCGGTAAAATCGCCGAGATTCTGGGCGATGATATGGGTACCAGCCTGGCCGTGGATATGGCGCTGCGTACGCATGAAATCCCGCACACCTGGCCGCCGGAAGTGGAAGCTCAGGTCAGCAAACTGAAAGAAGAAGTCCCGGAAGAGGCCAAAAAAGGCCGCGTCGATCTGCG
Source organism: Pantoea sp. JV6 (assembly GCF_025910055.1). NCBI lineage: Bacteria > Pseudomonadati > Pseudomonadota > Gammaproteobacteria > Enterobacterales > Erwiniaceae > Pantoea > Pantoea sp. JV6. Next base: position 58,152 of record NZ_JAPCIM010000022.1, read on the forward strand.
TAAGCTGCCGCTGGTCACCATCGATGGTGAAGATGCCCGTGACTTTGATGATGCTGTTTACTGTGAGAAGAAGCGTGGTGGCGGATGGCGTCTGTGGGTAGCTATCGCGGATGTCAGCTATTACGTCCGTCCTGGCACCCCACTGGATGACGAAGCGCATCAGCGCGGAACCTCGGTCTACTTCCCGTCGCAGGTTGTGCCGATGCTGCCGGAAGTGCTGTCGAATGGCTTATGTTCGCTTAACCCGCAGGTCGATCGCCTCTGTATGGTGTGCGAGATGACCATCTCGACCAAAGGTAAACTGACCGGCTTCAAGCACTACGAAGCGGTGATGAACTCCCATGCGCGTCTGACCTACAACAAAGTCTGGAACATTCTGCAGGGCGACAAAGAGCTGCGCCAGCAGTATGCGCCACTGGTTAAAGACCTTGAAGAGCTGAACAACCTCTATCATGCGCTGGAAGCCGCTCGTGAAGAGCGCGGCGGTATCTCGTTTGAAACGGAAGAGGCGAAGTTTATCTTCAACGCCGAGCGCCGTATTGAGCGTGTTGAGCGCGTGTCACGTAATGACGCCCATAAGCTGATCGAAGAGTGCATGATCCTGGCGAACATCGCCTCGGCACGCTTCGTTGAGAAAAATCAGGAACCGGCGCTGTTCCGCGATCACGATCGCCCGACCGACGAAAGCATCAAGAGCTTCCGTACCGTGCTCAACGAGCTGGGACTGAGCCTGCCTGGTGGTAATAAACCGCAGCCAATCGACTATGCGGCGCTGCTGAAGCAGGTTGCCGATCGTCCTGATGCGGAAATGCTGCAAACCATGCTGCTGCGTTCGATGAAGCAGGCCGTTTACGATCCGGAAAACCGCGGTCACTTTGGTCTGGCGCTCTCGTCGTATGCGCACTTTACCTCGCCAATCCGTCGTTATCCGGATCTGACGCTGCATCGCGCCATCAAATATCTGCTGGCAAAAGAGCAGGACGAAGGTAAAGGCCTGGTACAGCGCGCCATTAAATACCTGATGCCGAGAGATCGCAGCGTCGCCAAAGATATGACGACAGCAACCGGCGGCTATCACTACGACATGCCGCAGATGCTGCAACTGGGCCTGCACTGTTCCCTGACCGAACGCCGCGCCGATGAAGCGACCCGTGACGTCGCGGACTGGCTCAAGTGTGACTTCATGCAGGATCAGGTTGGCAACGTCTTCAACGGCGTCATTTCCAGCGTGACCGGATTTGGCTTCTTTGTACGCTTAAGCGATCTGTTCATTGATGGTCTGGTCCACGTTTCGACGCTCGACAACGATTACTACCGTTTTGACCCGGTAGGTCAGCGTCTGATCGGTGAATCGGGCGGTCGCACCTATCGTCTGGGTGACACGGTTGAAGTGCGTGTTGAAGCCGTCCATATGGATGAGCGTAAAATCGACTTTGCCCTGATCTCCAGCCAGCGTCAGGTACGTGGTGAAGGCAAAACCGCACGCGACCGGGCGAAGCGTGACGACAAAGCGCCAGCGAAACGCCGTCGTGATGCGAGCAAGAAGTCCAACTTCGAGCCGGACGCCGCTTTCCGGGGCGACAAGAGTAAGCCCGCCGCTGCAAATACCGAGAATAAAAGTAAAAACGTCTCGGAAAAAACCCGTAAAATCGCCGCCGCCACCCGGGCGAAGCGCGCCAGAAAAAAGGCGCAGCCTGACTGATGCGCGCACCCGCCCTTTCTCACTGAGAAAGGGCGGTCATTCATTCATTTCCAAACACTGAGCAGATCGATGAGCGAAATTATTTTTGGTATCCATGCCGTGCAGGCGCTGCTGGAACGTGATCCACAACGTTTCCAGGAAGTCTTTATCCTCAAAGGCCGCGACGATCGTCGCCTGCAACCCGTGGTCGCCGCGCTGGAAGCTCAGGGGGTCGTGATTCAGCTGGCCGAGCGCAAGTGGCTCGACAGCCAGGTTGAAGGCGGTGTGCATCAGGGTATTGTGGCGCGGGTAAAACCGGGTCGTCAGTATCAGGAAGGCGACCTGCCGGATCTGCTGCAGAGCCTGGAGAAACCCTTCCTGCTGGTGCTGGACGGGGTCACCGATCCGCACAATCTGGGTGCCTGCCTGCGCAGTGCCGATGCGGCCGGTGTGCACGCGATTATCGTGCCGAAAGATCGCTCTGCGCCCCTGAATGCAACGGCCAAAAAAGTGGCCAGCGGCGCGGCAGAAAATGTGCCGTTGATCCGCGTCACCAACCTGGCACGTACCCTGCGTCTGCTGCAGGAGTACAACATCTGGGTTGTCGGTACCGCAGGTGAAGCTGACCATACCGTCTTCCAGAGCAAAATGACCGGTCCGATGGCGCTGGTGATGGGCGCGGAAGGGGAAGGCATGCGTCGTCTGACCCGTGAGCATTGCGATGAGCTGATCAGCATTCCGATGGCCGGCAGCGTCTCTTCGCTGAATGTCTCGGTGGCTACGGGTGTCTGCCTGTTTGAAGCGGTGCGTCAGCGCAACGCCTGATCCCCGATGTGATCCTCGCCACAAATTAGTTTCTGTACCAGGCATAACTGCGCGTCATTCGTATATACCCAAAGGATTTCGGGTTGCATTGAGGCGGCAAGAGAACGAATCCCGATGAGCTTACATGAGTAAGTGATTCGGGTGAGTGAACGCAGCCAACAAAAATGCAGCTTGAAAGACGACGGGTATACTTACTGAGTGACATCCGCGAGGAGTGGTTATGACCTGGACAACACACACCGTTTTTAATCAGCCCCATCCTCTGAGCAACAGCAACCTGTTCCTGTCTGATACGCCGCTCGGCGAGGCACTGTCACGCGAAGGCGCCGGATGGGATCGGGAGTGGCTGGCTTCGGTAGGCCGACAGCTGGGCAGCGCCGAGTCGCTGGAGCTGGGCCGGCTCGCCAACGCGGAGCCACCTGAACTGCTGCGCTACGACGCCCGTGGCGTACGGATGGATGAAGTCCGTTTTCACCCCGCCTGGCACCTGCTGATGCAGGGTGTCTGCGCCAGCCGCCTGCATAATCTCAGCTGGCATCCCACAGTACGTGAACAGGCCAGCGTGGCGCGGGCTGCGCGCTTTATTCTGCATGCGCAGGTTGAAGCGGGCACGCTTTGCCCGGTGACCATGACGCACGCGGCCATTCCACTGCTGCAGACTTATCTGCCCGCCGCGTTCGAAGGCTGGCTTGATCCGCTGCTCAGCGATCGTTACGACACCCATGCGCAGCCCGGCGACCAGAAACGGGGTCTGCTGATCGGTATGGGCATGACGGAAAAACAGGGCGGCAGCGATCTGCTCACCAGCACCACCCGGGCCGAGCCGCTGGGGGCGCGCGGCCCGGGTGAAGCCTACCGGCTGACCGGCCACAAATGGTTCTTCTCGGTGCCGCAGAGCGATGCGCATCTGGTGCTGGCGCAGACGCCCGCCGGATTAAGCTGTTTCTTCCTGCCGCGCCTGTTGCCTGACGGGTCACGCAACACCATCCAGCTTGAGCAGCTTAAAGATAAGCTGGGTAATCGCTCAAATGCCAGTTGTGAGGTGGAGTTTCGCGATGCGACCGGCTGGCTGCTGGGAGAAGAGGGCGAAGGCGTGCGACTGATCCTTAAAATGGGCGGTATGACGCGCTTCGACTGCGCACTCGGCAGTCATGGTCAGATGCGGCGTGCATTCTCGGTGGCACTCTGGCATGCACATCAGCGCCAGGTGATGGGGAAAAACCTGGTGGATCAGCCGCTGATGCGTCAGGTTCTGGCACAGCAGGCGCTGCAACTGGAGGGACAAACCGCGCTGCTGATGCGGCTGGCGCGCGCCTGGTCACAACCGGCAAAACCGCATGAGGTCACGTTTGCCCGCTTATTCACTCCGGCTGCAAAATATCAGATCTGCAAAGCGGGTGCCCCGTTCGTCGCGGAGTCGATGGAAGTACTGGGGGGCGTCGGCTACTGCGAAGCGAGCGAGCTGCCGCGCCTCTATCGTGACATACCGGTCAACAGCATCTGGGAAGGGTCGGGCAACGTGATGTGTCTTGACGTACTGCGCGTGCTCACCCGTCAGGCAGAGGTTTCGGAGATGCTGAGTCAGGAATTTGAAGCGGTGAAAGGGAGTAATCGTCATTTCGATGCGCGCTGGCGTCAGTTACGGCTGCGAATAAGCAAAGTCCCCGAAGAGCAGGCGCGCGAGGTGACCCGCACGCTGCTGCAGCTTGCGACCGGCGCTCAGCTACTGAAATATGGCGAACCGCCGCTGGCGGATGCATGGTGCCAGCAGTGGCTCGATCGGCGTGGCTCCCGCCCGCTTGAGACAGCAATCACAGACCGATTACTGGCCCGCGCCTGTGGCAGGTGATGCGCCGTAAAGAATCGCGCTGGCGTACCAGAGACCGGGCATTACCGTTTCACTCAGCGCCACGATCTGATAGTAAGCCGCACCGGCCTGGTTAGCCCGGGTGGCCACGGCCCGCCCGGCATCATCCGGTGAGCCGCGCACGTTAACGGTAATATTGCCCAGCTTCGGCAAACCACCACTCTGCGCCCGTGAAATCTCCTGCGCCTGTTGCGTCGGCGCGGGCGGTGCTTTTGGCGTGGTCTCAAGCGCGGAACAGCCTGCCAGCAGCAGGCTTATCACCAGTAAATAAGCGAAACGCATAGCAAAACCCTCTTTCAGGACGAAGCATTAAGTGTATGCCATCGCCCTGAATGACGTCAGGATTTAAGGCTGAATACGCTTACCAGCTGGGTCAGGTGATGCCCTTTATCACTCAGGTTCTGCGCGCTGTTTTCCGCCTGTGTCACCAGTTCGCTGTTCTGGTGAGTCGCCTGGCTGATCTGGTTCATCGCCAGATTAACCTGGCCGATTCCTGCCGCCTGCTGCTGCGCCGCCACGTTGATCTCGCCCATCAGCGCCTGCACCTGCTCGATGTGGGTCACAATGTCGCTCATCGCATCGCGCGTCTGCTCAGATAATTGATGGCCTTCCGCCACGTTGCTGATGGAGGTCGCAATCAGTCCATCAATCTCTTTAGCGGCCTGCGCAGAACGCTGTGCCAGCGCACGCACTTCTGCGGCCACCACGGCAAAGCCACGGCCCTGTTCCCCGGCACGTGCCGCTTCAACGGCGGCATTCAGCGCCAGGATATTGGTCTGGAAGGCGATCGACTCAATCACGTGGGTGATATCAGCAATGCTTTGTGATGAAACCTTAATCGCCGACATGGTGTTGACCGAGCGCACCACCGTCTGGCTGCCGTGACTGACGATATCGCTGGCTTCGGCCACCAGTGACATCGCCTGACGCAGGCTGTCTGCGGTGTGTTCAACCGTCGCGCCAAACTGCTCCATGCTGGCAGAGGTCTGCTCCACGCTGCTGGCCTGACGCCCGATCTGCTCGCTGATGTTATGACTGCTGGCCGCGATGGTGTCCGTGCCGTCGCTGATCTCCTGCGCCGCGCCGCGCACCTGGCTGACGATTTTCTCCAGACCATCGCCAATGCCGTTGATCGCAACGATCAACTGGCCCACTTCATCGCGACGCTGGGTATCCATATGGACCTGCAGATTCCCGGCGGCATACTGCTCCGCCAGATGGATCACCTGCTGCAGCGGACGGGTAATCGCCCGACGGCTGTACCAGACAAACCCCAGCGCAAAGACCACCACCAGAATCAGTCCGGTTATCAGGAAAAGGTTACGGCTATGCGTAATCGGGGCGAGCAGGCTTTCACGGTTAACTTCGCCGGCAATCACCCAGTTCCAGCCCGGCAGCTGCTGCCATGCCAGAATCTGGTGCTCGCCGTTAATCTCTGCCTGCAGCATGCCCTGCGGCTGAGTCAGCAGCGGCTGGAGTGTCGCGTCATCCCAGGCGGGTCGTTTTCCTTCGTCGTGCTGATCGAACAGATACTCTCCCTGCGTCTTACCGGGCGTGCCGTTGAGCACAAAGAAATGACCACTATCACCCAGCTTGCGTGCCAGGATTTTTTCACGCATCAGCGCATACTGCTTATCAATGCCAACGCCGACAAACAGGATGGCGACAACCTTGCCACTCTCATCTTTTACCGGCTGATATTGTGTGATGTAGCGATGGCCGAACAGCGTCGCCAGCCCCTGATAGACGTCGCCCTGACTGACGCTTTTCCAGGCGGCGCCGTTGCGGTCAAGCTGCGTACCGATTGCGCGACTGCCATCCTGCTTTTTCAGCGAGGTGGAAATACGGATAAAATCATCGCCATCACGCACAAAAATGGTCGCCACGGCGGCGGTGCGTTCGGTGAAATCGTCTACCGCGGTCTGGTCGAGGTTCAGCGTTTTTAACCCGGCGCGCAGCACCGGCGTCGAGAAGGCACCGACCTGCACCCGGGAGCCTTCATCCAGGCTAAAACGCTTAGGCAGGAAACTGGTAAACAGACTGGTGTAGTGAGCCACCTCTTCGGTGAGGGTGGCGTTGAACATAGTGGCCATTTCACTGATGCCCTGCACCTGGTTTTGCATGTCATCGATGGCGAGATTTTCCAGCTGCCGCGAAGCGGTGTGGCTCTGGGTTAGCGTCAGAACCAGCAACAATAACGCTACGCTGAGAGACGTCAGTACAGACAGCTTAACTCCAAGACTCAGGCCGCTGAGAGAGAGACGCTTCATAAATTACCTTTGATCAAGTTAGGGGGACACAACATCAACGGCAACGCGCGGGAAAAGTTTAGGCCGAAATCTGGCGACTAAACGCAGCAGGGGATTTCGTAAATTAACCCGCAGACGTACACTCAATCGGCACGCCTTGCCCCTTCTCAGGAGAGACCATGATTGAACTCACCACAGAAACGCTGGCCGGTATCGAATGCCTGCACGCCACGCCTGCCGGACAACGGCATCAGCCACTGCCTACCGTGCTGTTTTATCACGGCTTTACCTCTTCAAAAGAGGTCTACGCCTACTTCGCTGTCGCGCTGGCACAGGCGGGGTTCCGGGCGGTGATGCCGGATGCAGATCTGCACGGCGCGCGCTATCACGGTGATGCCGATGCACGCCTTGGCCGCTTCTGGGAGATTCTGAAACAGAACATTGATGAGCTGCAGCAGCTGGAATCGGCGCTGCGCGCTGACGATCTGATCGCCGGCGAGCGTTTTGCGGTGGCGGGCGCGTCGATGGGCGGCATGACGGCGCTGGGCGCGATGGCGCGTTATCCGCAGATTCAGAGCGTCGCCTGCCTGATGGGATCGGGCTATTTTATGCAGCTCAGTCAGTCGCTCTTTCCGCCGCTGGTAGCCGACACGCCTGAGCAGCAAGCGCAGTTTGCTGCCCGCATGGCACCGCTGGCCGACTACGATCCCTGCAACCGGCTGGAGGCACTGGCAAACCGTCCGCTGCTGTTGTGGCATGGTGAGGCGGATGAGGTGGTGCCCTGGGCGGAGAGCATACGGCTGGAGAGGGCGCTGCGTGACAACGGGCTGGCGCAGCATCTGACTTCGCTGTCTGAAAAACAGATTGGACATAAGATCACGCCATCAGCATTGACGGCGCTGGTCAGCTTTTTTAAACAGCAGCTATAAAAATGAGCGGGCGGAGAGTGGATCTGCCGCCCGTAAATTTACCGGCACTTACCAGTGCGCAGACGATTTTTCTGCTGCTCTGGCAGGCGCGTTGACCGGATTCTTTTGTGGCGCATCCAGCCGATTAACGTAGATATAACCCGATGCCGCTTCGCTGCTGTGACTTCTTATCTGCTGCGCACAGTCAGCATTGCTGGCAAGAGCGGGTGGAGACAGGAAGAGACCCAGTAAAGTGGCGATGACGAACGTTTTCATGCCCGACTCCTCACTTCAGGGAACACACTCTGTTAGACGCCGATAAGCCAAACCGTAGCGTCTGCATTAAGTTTAGCGACTGTGCACATTATCGCCATATCGTCCGCCTGAACCTCTTTATCAGCTTTTTTGAACCTTTCCCGCTTAACGCGCTGTATTCACATGATTAGCACGAAAAGCTACCGTATATGGCACGCCGGATGGCATTTGTTGAAATGTGCGCTTGAGTTTAGCCGTCGCCGCCAGTATGATTACGCGTCAATTTTTCAGCCGCATTCTCAGGCTGTGTCCCACAAACGCTCGTCACAACGAACCTTTGTGGGACACAGCCTATAACGTTCCTTGCTTCCATGGGCCGCGGTTGACCCCGACAGGAGGCTGAATAATCCGTAAGGAGCAATTTCGATGCGTCATTACGAAATCGTATTTATGGTTCATCCTGACCAGAGCGAACAGGTTCCTGGCATGATCGAGCGTTACACTGGTGCTATCACTGGTGCAGAAGGCACGATTCACCGTCTGGAAGACTGGGGCCGCCGTCAGCTGGCTTACCCGATCAATAAACTGCACAAAGCGCATTACGTTCTGATGAACGTTGAAGCGCCGCAGGAAGCGATCGATGAGCTGGAAACGAACTTCCGCTTCAACGACGCCGTTATCCGTAGCATGGTTATGCGCGTTAAAAACGCGGTAACTGAAGCATCGCCGATGGTTAAAGCGAAAGATGAGCGTCGTGATCGTCGCGAAGATTTTGCTAACGAATCCGCTGATGAGTCAGATGCTGGGGATTCTGAAGAGTAATCCATCGTGACGGTTAATCGACTTCGCCTGTCTGGCACTGTGTGCAAGACACCGGTTCGAAGAGTTAGCCCGTCAGGAATTCCTCACTGTCAGTTCGTGCTTGAGCACCGCTCAGTGCAGGAGGAGGCCGGGTTTCACCGGCAAGCCTGGTGTCGTATGCCGGTTATTATCAGCGGCAGCGCCCATCAGGTGATTACTCAACATATAACGGTCGGCACGCAACTCACACTCGACGGTTTCATTAGTTGCCATCAGGCACGAAATGGCCAGAGCAAAGTGGTGTTCCATGCCGAGCAGATTGAATTGATAGATTCTGGAGACTAGCCTAATGGCACGTTATTTCCGTCGTCGCAAGTTCTGCCGTTTCACCGCGGAAGGCGTTGTTGAGATCGATTACAAAGACATCGCAACGTTGAAAAACTACATTACCGAAAGCGGTAAAATTGTCCCGAGCCGTATCACCGGTACTCGTGCAAAATACCAGCGTCAGTTGGCTCGCTGCATCAAGCGTGCGCGTTACCTGTCTCTGCTGCCGTACACTGATCGTCATCAGTAATCGGCAACTGTCCATTAACGACTTTAAGAGGATAAGGTAATGCAAGTTATTCTGCTTGATAAAGTAGCAAACCTTGGCACCCTGGGTGATCAGGTTAACGTTAAAGCGGGCTACGCTCGTAACTTCCTGGTACCGCAGGGCAAAGCTGTTCCTGCTACCAAGAAAAACGTTGAGTTCTTCGAAGCACGCCGTGCTGAACTGGAAGCCAAACTGGCTGACGTTCAGTCTGCAGCAACTGCACGCGCTGAGAAAATCAATGAACTGGGCACTGTAACCATCACGTCTAAAGCGGGCGATGAAGGTAAACTGTTCGGTTCAATCGGTGCCCGCGACATCGCTGATGCAGTGACTGCAGCTGGCGTTGAAGTGGCTAAGAGCGAAGTTCGTCTGCCGAACGGCGTTCTGCGCACTACCGGTGAGCATGAAGTAAGCTTCCAGGTTCACAGCGAAGTATTCGCGAAACTGAACGTGAAAGTAGTTGCTGGTTAATCTTTATTAACTGAGCACGACACAAACGCCGGCCCTGTGCCGGCGTTTTTGTTTTTGTGCCTTTCAATCGCCGCTGTTCGAGTTACTGCGCGCGAATAAAGCTGCCGTCTGGCTGACGTGTAAACAGCACCGGACCGTTTGCGCCCTCCACCGTCAGACCTGTTACCGCCCCCTGCGCATCCTGACGGATTTTTACCTGCTGACCACTTTTCAGTGAGCTGAGTGGCTGATCGCTGCCTTCCACCCGCGCCATCGCAAACACATCATTGACCGGCAGACTATTATCACGAAACAGCTGCGCCAGCGTCTGACCGGAAGCGATGGTCAGATTGCGCCACTCGCCCTGAGAATCGGCTTTTGGCGTCTGCTGAGACGGTGAGGATGACGGCTGGCGGCTACTGTTGTTCTCATAAATATCCGCCTGCATCGGCACCTCTTTCTCCGTCTGGGGTGCGACCGGCTGCTCGACCGGATAGCGCAGCGTGCTGGCGGGCCATAGAAACGCCACCAGCATCACCAGCAGTGCGGCCACAATGCCACGGCGGTGCAGCGCAGGCAGCGGGTCCATCCAGCGAATGTGGTCGGTAAAATGCCAGATACGCTGAAGCCATGTCGGCAGGCGGGATGACGTGTCTGAAGCCATTCGGGGTTCCTCCTCTCCGGCAGGCTGCTTTAGCCTGCGTGCGGCCAGCCAGGTCTGCAGCCGGGATACAAGATATTTTGCACGCATCCTGCGGCGTCGTGGGGCTATCTGGCCCATGTTTGCTCTCTTATTCGTGTGCTACAGAGGGGGTGATCCCCCCCGATAGTTATAGTATGGGCAATACCGGCGCGAAGTGCCTGCCAGCATTGATAAAATTGACGGCTCTATTGTTTCTCTTTCCCTGGCAAAAGTCATCTGCGATGCAGGGCATTTTACGCCAGCGGCCTGCGCTGCTATGCTGCCCGTTCGAATTTATCCGAGAGTGAAAGGAACGAAGATGACTACCCCTTCTTTCGACAGCGTCGAAGCACAAGCAAGTTACGGTATTGGTTTACAGGTTGGCCAGCAGTTGCTGGAATCTGGTCTGCAGGGTCTGCAACCAGAAGCACTGCTCGCGGGTCTGCGCGACGCGCTGGAAGGGAACTCGCCGGCCGTACCGGTTGATGTGGTTCATCGCGCACTGCGTGAAGTGCATGAACGTGCTGAAGGCGTGCGTCGTGAACGCACCGAAGCCATGGCCGCAGAAGGTCAGGCGTTCCTGCAGGAACATGCTCAGCGTGAAGGCGTGAGCAGCACCGAATCAGGCCTGCAGTTCAGCGTGATTACGCAGGGCGAGGGTCCAATCCCATCACGTCAGGATCGCGTACGCGTTCACTACACCGGTAAACTGATCGACGGCAGCGTATTCGACAGCTCTGTTGCCCGTGGCGAACCGGCGGAATTCCCGGTAAGCGGCGTAATTCCAGGCTGGATTGAAGCACTGACCCTGATGCCGGTTGGCTCAAAATGGGAACTGGTGATCCCACAGAACCTCGCATATGGCGAGCGCGGTGCGGGTGCCTCTATCCCACCATTCAGCACCCTGATCTTCGAAGTCGAACTGCTGGAAATTCTGTAATTCCGCACGCTGCAACCACCCCGGTTGCAGCGTTTTCTTCCGCCTTATTTCTGCTGTAAATTCACCTGCCACAGAGCAAAGCCGATCGCATCTGTCCCTTTGGGCTGAAGCGGATATTGCGCATGCTGCTTAATAAATCCGGTCGCTTTATCACCCGGTGCCGTTTCAAACTGAATGTCGAGCGGGGTGGATGAGGTAATCGGTGCCAGCCGCCAGTTATTGTCCGCCTTCGGCTGAACTTCACCGTGCGCTTTGGTTTCCGCGCTGATGTAGGCGGCAACCACGGAACGGTTCTCATCCGGTGAGGCAAAGGCGATGTATTTATCTCCGGTGCCGGCAAACTTGCCGCCGTAAGCGCGATAGTTATTGGTCGCCACCAGGAAGGTCGCCTGTGGATCGACGGGTTTACCCTGCCAGCTAAGCTGACGGATACGTGAGGCCTCAGGATGGATCAACTGACACTCTGCGTCGTAGCGTGCGGGCTGGGTCACATCAATCTGATAATTAACCCCGTCAATCACATCAAAGTTATAGGTGCGGAAATCCCAGTTGATCAGCGACTGCGTTTTCGTGCTGTGGGGATCGATCTGATTAAACTGGCCCGCTGAGCACTCCAGCCACTCTTTTACCTGCGCACCGGTGACTTTCATGACCACCAGGGTATTGGGATAAAGATAGAGATCGGCCGCGTTACGGAAGGTCAGCGCGCCTTTCTCCACTTCGACATAGCTGGCCGGATCGTTTTTACGTCCGCCCGCTTTAAACGGCGCAGCAGCAGAGAGCACCGGCAGGCGGCCCAGATCCGGATCGCCCTGAATGAAATGCTCCACGTAGGCGCGCTGGGCATTATTGACGATCTGTACCGTCGGATCGTCCTGTACCAGCGACAGGTAGCTGTACATCACATCGGCGGACTTGCCGATGGGCTTCGCCACAAACTCTCGCGTGGCGCGGTGATCGTCAGCCAGTACCTTCACCAGCGCCGGATCCTCTGCCGCCAGCGATTTCTTCGCTGCAGTATCGTAAATTGGCCGCGCCTGTGCTTTGCCGCTGCTCACCTGCCAGCGTCCGCCCTCATTGTTCAGCACCAGGTCAACCACGCCAAGGTGATCGCCCCACATGCCGGGCATTACCGCCGGAATACCGTTCAGGGTGCCGTTGGCGATATCTGCGCCCTTGATGTCAGCGAAATCCTTGCCGGGGAAGACCGCATGCGCATGACCAAACAGGATGGCGTTAATGCCTTCCACCTGGCTGAGATAGTAAACCGAGTTCTCCGCCATCGTGTGATACGGCTCGCTGCTCAGGCCGGAGTGGGGAATAGCGATAATCAGATCGGCGCCCTGCGCGCGCATCTCAGGCACGTAGCGGCGAGCCGTTTCGGTGATGTCATCGACGCGTACCTTGCCCTGCAGGTTGGCTTTATCCCACACCATGATCTGCGGCGGCACAAAGCCGATATAACCTATCTTCAGGGTCTGCGTTTTGCCCTCACGATCAACCACCGTAGTGGATTTGATGAGGTATGGGGTAAACAGCGGTTTGCCGCTCTTCACATCAATCACGTTGGCGTTCACATAGGGAAAGCGTGCGCCCGCCAGCGCTTTTTTCAGGTAGGGCAGGCCATAATTGAATTCATGATTACCGAGGTTACCGACGCTGTAATCCAGCGTGTTGAGCGCCTTGTAGACCGGATGGATCTCGCCCTCACGTAATCCTTTGGCCGCCATGTAGTCACCCAGCGGGCTGCCCTGAATGATGTCGCCGTTATCGACCAGCAGGCTGTTTTTCACCTCCTGGCGTGCGGCGTGGATCAGCGTGGCGGTTCGCACCAGACCAAACTTCTCGGTTGGCGTGTCTTTGTAATAGTCGAAATCCATCATATTGCTGTGCAGATCGGTGGTTTCCAGTATCCGCAAATCCACCGTCGCCGCCTGGGTGGCGACGGAAACGCTCAGTGCCAGTAACATCATTCCGGGCTTAAACATGCTTGCTCCTGCTGCAAAATAAATAAGGATCTCAAAATAATGTAAAAGCATGACAGATAGTCATTTTAAATCGTGATGGGTATAACGTTTTGGCGCATCGGTCAGCGACGGATTCTTAAACGATGGAGGCGTAGCGGCACAGGCGTGGCGATAAATGGGTAACTATGATATTGATATATCTATAAATTGAATCGCCAAAGTGCCTGTAAATGGGTACTTCAGGCGGAACTGCTAAAATGTCACTATCTGACGATGAGCTGATCCGGCAGCAGACAGACACAATGAGGTGAAAAATGTTAGAGCAAATCTGCCAACTGGCACGCGAAGCAGGCGACGCGATTATGCAGGTCTATAACGGTGCCGCGCCGCTTGACGTTTCTCACAAATCGGATGATTCGCCGGTGACCGCCGCGGATATCGCTGCACACGAGGTGATCCTCGCGGGCCTCAAAAAGTTAACGCCTGATCTCCCCGTGCTGTCAGAAGAAGATCCGCCAGCCTGGGAGGTGCGTCAGCACTGGCAGCGCTACTGGCTGGTCGATCCGCTGGATGGCACCAAAGAGTTCATCAAGCGTAACGGCGAATTTACCGTTAATATTGCGCTAATCGAAGCAGGCAAGCCGGTAATGGGCGTAGTCTATGCGCCGGTGCTGGGCGTGATGTATTCCGCTGCAGACGGCAAAGCGTGGAAAGAGGAGGGCGGTCAGCGTGAACAGATTCATGTCCGTGATGCGCGACCTCCGCTGGTGGTGGTAAGTCGTTCACATGGCGACGACGATGAGATGAAAGAGTACCTGAAGCAGTTAGGTGAACATCAGACCGTCGCGACCGGATCCTCACTGAAGTTCTGCCTGGTGGCAGAAGGAAAAGCGCAGCTCTATCCCCGTTTCGGACCCACCAACATCTGGGATACCGGCGCGGGTCATGCCGTGGCGATGGCGGCGGGCGCGCATGTGCACGACTGGCAGGGTAAAACTCTGGACTACGCGCCGCGCGAATCCTTCCTTAATCCTGGCTTCCGCGTATCACTGTTTTAACGCTGTCTGAGCGCTCAGCCTGCTGAAGGCTGAAACCCCGGCGGGCGATGCTCTCCCCACCGGGGCTTCAGCGATTAATCCTTCAGCAGGGAGGTGACCAGCGTAATCACTTTTGTCACTTCATCCTGCGTCAGCGATCCATCCTTCACAAATTTCACCTTACCCTGCTTATCCAGCACCACAATGGCGGAACCGCCCGGCTGTAACTGCCAGGCATGCTGCACATTGCCCTTGCTGTCGACAACAAACTGCGACCACGGATATTGCTGCTTGTTAGTCTCGACGCTGCTGCGCACAAACATGCCCGTACCGGGAATGGCATCATCTGTATTCACGATGGTGGTGGTCTGATAGCGATCATGCGGCAGCTTCGCGGCCTTAATCGCCTCGATCAATGCGGCATTCATCTCTTTAGCGGATGAGCGACCCGCGATGTGCTGAACCACGCGAACTTTTCCGCCGAGCTGCGCGCTATTCCAGTTTTTGTAGCTAAACTTATCCTGCTGCAATAACAGCTCGCCTTTGTCGTTCACGCCAACGGCCGGTACCCGCATATCCTGCCTGAGGTCATGAGCCATCACGCTTGCCGGTATCAGTAAAGACAACGCTACAGCTGCCAGAATTATTCGCATTGCTATTTCCTTGAGTGATCAGACCAGTTAGTCATTTTACTGCAATAGTAAGCAGGGATGATGCGCCTGTCCTGGAAAGGTGTCAGGTTTGTTATGGCCGCCACAATTCCTTAACCAACGAAGGTTTATACTGTGTTGTGTGAGCCTGATAACAGAGTGTTCTGTAATGATGTGTCAATTCAGTAAAAAAAATCACTTTTAGGAACATTAGTAGGTTTGAGTGTTCTATAGTTATCGCGAATTCGCGCTTCATGGGCTGGAACCAAATTTGGAAACAGCGAAGCGTGCTTAAAAATGTACAGGAGTTAGTCAGTATGAAGATCTTCCAGCGCTATAATCCGCTACAAATAGCGAAATATGTAAAAACGCTGTTCAAAGGAAGGTTGTATATCAAGGACGTCGGCGCGTTCGAGTTCGACAAAGGGAAAGTATTAATCCCGCGCGTCAAAGACAAACAGCACCTGAGCGTGATGTCAGAAATTAACCGCCAGGTCGTTCGTCTCAAACTTGAGTTCAACTAATCATAAGGGCGCCGATGGCGCCCTTAGTGTCTGGCCAGTCAGGCCATTTTATTTGTCACTCTGAACCTGAGCAGTGCCAACAATTCTCACAGACTACGTCACATTCCGGTTGTTCCGCGCTGTCCATGTCCAGACTGCTGGTCATTCTACTCTTCTTCGCTTTTTGTCATGCTCAGCACCGGCGGTCGTTCATCGATGCGGGTGACCAGCAACTGATCGATGCGATAGCTATCAATATCCACTACCTCGAACTTGTAGCCAGCAAACTTCACAAAATCGGTACGCTTCGGAATCTTACGCAACATATACATCATAAAGCCGCCGATGGTTTCGTAGTTGCCTGACTGCGGGAAATCATCAATGTCCAGCACGCGCATTACGTCATCAATCGGCGTACCGCCTTCAACCAGCCATGAATTCTCATCGCGCGCCACAATCTGCTCTTCCATACCCTGACCAACCAGATCGCCCATCAGCGTGGTCATCACATCATTCAGGGTAATAATGCCCACAACCAGCGCATATTCGTTCATGATCACCGCGAAATCTTCTCCGGCGGTTTTAAAACTTTCCAGTGCTTCAGAGAGGGTCAGCGTGTCCGGCACGATCAGCGCCGAGCGAATCTGCAGGCCGCTGTTCAGCGCCATGCTCTGATTACCCAGCACGCGCAGCAGCAGCTCTTTGGAGTCGACATAGCCGACGATATGGTCGATATCGCCGCTGCAGACCAGAAACTTCGAGTGAGGATGCTGGGCGATTTTGGTTTTGAGGCTGGTCTCATCTTCGTGCAGATCAAACCAGACAATATTCTCACGTGAGGTCATGGAGGAGGGAACGGTACGTGACTCCAGCTCAAACACGTTTTCAATCAGCTCATGCTCCTGCTTACGCAGCACGCCAGCCAGCGCACCCGCTTCAACCACCGCGTAGATATCGTCGGAGGTGATGTCATCTTTACGCACCATCGGCAGCTTGAAAATACGGAAGAAGACGTTAGCCAGGCCATTAAACAGAAACACCAACGGACGCATTATCAGCAGGCAGAAACGCATCGGGTTGATGATGCGCAGCGCGATGGTTTCCGGTGCGACCATGCCGACCCGCTTTGGGGTTAAGTCAGCAAACAGGATAAACAGGCTGGTGACGATGGTGAAGGAGCAGATAAAGCTGAGCTGCTCCGCCAGTTCCGGCGAGACAAACCGGTTAAACAGGCCGCTGAAAACCGGCGAAAACGCCGCATCGCCAACAATACCCCCCAGGATGGCGACGGCGTTGAGGCCAATCTGCACCACGGTGAAGAACATGCCCGGCGTTTCCTGCATTTTCAGCACGCGCTGCGCATTTACGTTGCCTTCATCGGCCAGCAGTTTCAGTTTGATCTTACGGGCGGCCGCCAGCGAGATCTCCGACAGAGAGAAAAAGGCACTGATTACGATCAGTAACAGAATGACAAGTAAGCTATCTAACATATGAGATCCAAAGGGTTATCCACTTGTCATTTTTGGCCTGGGCAGCGTGGGTAAGCGCAAACAGAGTTGGTTTATCCGTGAAACTAAGCGCAAACAGAGTTGGTTTATCCGTGAAACAAAGCTATCCGTGCCAAAAATGTCTGCGCCAGTTCGACAACAAACGACATGTCGGGGCAGAAATGAAAACAGGCGGCATGCCTGTGGTGGCCGATTATAGCAGGAGCGCTCATTGCGCCGCCAGAGGGCAAACCGCTGCTTAAGGGCGCATTAGCAGCCAGAGCGGCCGGTTACAGACTCGGATTTATCTGAGTGAGTCATATCGGACTGATCATTCCGACCCGCAGGAGTTGTATCGCTCACCCCATTTACCGACAATAGCCCCGTTATTTGACTTAGATGTCAGAGTTGCTCCGCCGTTTGCCATAAAGTGCGGCTATGATGAGGATGTTGCCGTTGCGGTAGTGCGGGCAAAGAAGATTAATAAGCGCCCCGCGGAAAAGGGGCCGGCATGATTAACAGGAGTACAGGTGCCACGATTTTATGTTTATTGCATGGCTGGCCTGCTGCTTGCCGCGCCCGCCCTTGAGGCGGCGACAGTGCGATTACAGGTAGACGGCTTATCCGGGGATCTGCAAAAGAATGTCAGAGCGCGTCTGTCCACCATCGGCAGCGATGAGGTCTCTAATGATGGCCGCTTTCGCGCGCGCGTTTCTGTTGCGATAAAAGAGGGGCTGCGCGCGCTCGGTTATTACGAGCCCACCATCGATTTCGAATCCCGCCCCGCGCCTGCGCAGGGTGGACGACCGGTATTAGTGGCACACGTAACGCCTGGTGAACCGGTAAAAATCGGCGGCAGCACGATTGTGGTCGAAGGCGATGCGCGCAATGACGCGGATTACAAAGCCTGGGTGAAGCAGGGACGCCCTGAAGTGGGCAGCCAGCTTAACCACGGGCAATATGACAAATTCAAAAGCGGCTTCTCTAATCTCGCACTGCGTAACGGCTATTTCGACGGCACGTTTAAAAAAAGCCAGCTTGGTGTCTCGGTTGAGCGGCGTGAAGCGTTCTGGGATATCGACTACGACAGTGGCGAACGCTATCGCTTCGGCGACGTTACTTTCCAGGGATCGCAAATTCGCGAAGAGTACCTGCAAAACCTGGTGCCGTTTAAAGAGGGGGACTACTACAGCTCCCGCGATTTAGCCGAGCTGAATCGCCGCCTCTCCGCTACCGGCTGGTTTAATTCGGTGGTGGTCGCGCCGGAATTCAGCAAGGGACGACAGACCAAAGTGCTGCCGCTGAGCGCAGTAATGTCACCCCGCACCGAAAACACCATTGAAACCGGCGTCGGCTATTCCACAGACGTCGGTCCGCGCCTGAAAGGGACCTGGAAAAAACCGTGGATCAACGACAGCGGCCACAGCCTGGCGGCCAGCGCCTACGTTTCCGCGCCGGAACAGCAGGTCGATCTCAGCTACAAAGTACCGCTGCTGAAAAGCCCGCTTGAGCAGTACTACACCTTCTCCGGCGGCCTGAAGCGCACCGACCTCAACGACACCAAAGCGGATACCACGACGCTTGCGATGTCGCGCAACTGGGACAGCAGCAGCGGCTGGCAGAAGGCGGTCAACCTGCGCTGGAGCCTGGATCACTTTACTCAGGGCAGCGTGACCAACACCACTATGCTGCTCTATCCCGGCGTCAGCGTAAACCGTACCCGTTCCCGTGGCGGCCTGATGCCGACATGGGGCGATTCACAGCGCTATTCGGCAGACGTCTCTGATACCACCTGGGGTTCAGACGTCGACTTCCTGATCCTGCAGGCGCAAAACGTCTGGATCCGTACCCTTGGCGACAGTCATCGCTTTGTGGCGCGCGGCAATCTGGGCTGGATCGAAACCAACGACTTCGAAAAAGTGCCGCCGGATCTGCGCTTCTTTGCCGGTGGTGACCGCAGTATTCGTGGCTACAAATATAAAAACATTTCACCGCGCGATGATGACGGCAAACTCACCGGTGCGTCAAAACTCGCCACCGGATCGCTGGAATATCAGTACAACGTCACCGGGAAATGGTGGGGCGCGGTGTTTGTCGACTCGGGCGAAGCGGTTAACGACATCAAGCAAAGTAACGTCAAAACCGGTGCGGGCGTCGGCGTGCGCTGGTCTTCACCGGTTGGCCCAATCAAATTTGATATCGCCAGACCCATCGGGGATGACGAAGAGCATGGATTACAATTTTACGTAGGGCTGGGGCCAGAACTATGAAGCTGTGGAAAAAGGTCCTGATCGGCATTCTGATCTTTCTGGTCGTGCTGTTGGGTGGGGTGGCATTTTTAATCGGTACCACGCCTGGGCTGCATTTAGTGCTGAAAGGTGCGTCGCGCTGGGTGCCGGGCCTGTCAATCAAACAGGTCGATGGGGGCTGGCGTAACCTGACCCTTAACGGTCTGCGTTACGAAATGCCTGGCGTCAGCGTCGATGCCGGGCAAATTCATCTGGCGGTGGATCTCAACTGCCTGCTGCACTCCTCCGTGTGCGTTAACGATGTCTCCCTGCGCGATATCAGCGTGGTGGTCGACAGCAAGAAAATGACGCCTGCGGCACCAGCGCCGGAAGAGGAGAGTGGCAACACTAACCTCAGCACGCCATACCCCATCACGCTGCGTCACTTTGGCCTGCACAATATCAATGTCAAAGTTGATGACACCGCAATATCGCTGCTCGACTTCACCACCGGCCTGCAGTGGCAGGATCGTGCGCTGACGCTGAACCCGACCCATATTCAAAGCCTGCTGATTGCGCTGCCGAAAGCGGCGAAAGTGGTCAATGACGAGGTGGTAGAACCGAAAGTCCAGCAGCCACATCCTGCTGAAAAACCGCTGGGTGAAACGCTGCAGGCGATGTTTGCGCAACCCCTGCTGCCTGAGATGCCTGATTTCCGTCTGCCGCTGGATATTGAGGTGCAGCAGATTCTGGGTGAACAGCTGCGCATTACCGGCGACACCGATATTTCCGTCAGCCGGTTGCTGCTGAAAGCCAGAACCGCCGATCGTCAGATGCAGCTCAGCACGCTGGAGGTGGACTCGAACCTCGGCAACCTGAAGGGTAGCGGTCAGGCGACGCTGGCGGATAACTGGCCGGTCGATTTCTCCCTTAACGGCACAGTGAATACCGATCCGATTAAAGGCGAAAAGCTCGCGCTGAAACTTAATGGCGCGATGCGCGACGAGCTGAAGATGGGGCTGAACCTCTCCGGTCCGGTGAATGCGCAGCTGGACGCCACGACCCAGCTGGCGGTGGCGGGACTGCCGCTGTCACTGAAGCTGACCAGTCCGCAGTTACGCTGGCCGCTGACCGGTCCGGTAGCGTATCAGGCGGATAACCTGGACTATCAGTTCAAAGGCAAAGCCACCGACTATGTGATGTCGCTGCAGACTGCCGTGAAGGGTGAATCTGTACCACCGGCGACGATCTCGCTGACGGGTAAAGGCAACGTTGAGCAGTTCAGCCTCGACCGCCTGCGCGTGGCTGCGCTGCAGGGCAATATCGATCTCACCGCGCTGGTGGACTGGAGCAAGGCGATAAGCTGGCGCAGTGAGCTGACGCTGGCGGGAATCAATACCGCTAAACAGTATCCCGACTGGCCAGCACGGCTGGATGGCAAAATCACCACCCGCGGCAGTCTGTATGGCGGCAGCTGGCAACTGAGCGTGCCGCAGCTACAGCTGAAAGGCAATGTGAAACAGAACGCCGTGACCGCTGATGGCTCCCTGACCGGTAACAGCTACAACCAGTGGACGGTGCCGGGCATTAAGCTGGCACTGGGACGCAACCATCTGGATGTTAAAGGGGCGCTGGGCGACAGTCTGGATCTCGATGCCAGCATCGACGCGCCCCAGCTCGACAATGCGCTGCCGGGTCTGGGCGGCGTCATCAACGGCACAATAAAAGCGCGTGGCACCCTGAAGGCACCGCAGCTGCTGGCCGATCTCAATGCCCGTGGTCTGCGCTGGCAGCAGATGCAGATCAATCGCGTCACCCTGAATGGCGACGTCCGTTCCGGCGAGCAGGTGGCGGGTAAACTGCAACTGCGCGTCGAGCAGCTGAAGCAGGATGCGCTGAACATCAGCCTGCTGACGCTGAACGCGGACGGCAATGAGCATCAGCATCAGCTGAAGCTCAATGTGCAGGGCAAACCGGTCTCTGGCCAGCTGGCGCTGAACGGCAGCTTTGATCGCCAGACCGAGCGCTGGAAAGGGTCGCTGAACGACACCCACTTTGATACGCCAGTCGGTGAGTGGCGTCTGACCCGCGCCATGGCCATCGACTATCTGAACAGCCGCCAGACGGCAACCATCGGGCCGCACTGCTGGCAGAACCCCAATGCGCAAATTTGTGTGCCGGAGCCGGTTGAAGCGGGCCCGGCAGGCAAGGCGCATGTGGTGCTGAATCGCTTTGACCTGGCGATGGTGAAGCCGTTTATGCCGGATGCGACTCAGCTAAGCGGCCTGTTCAGCGGCGACGTGCGCGTCAACTGGACTGCCGATGGCAGCCTGCCGACCGGTACCGTGGCGCTGAAGGGCAACGGCGTGAAAGTGGTGCAGGATGTGCAGGGCAACAATCTGCCGATCGCCTTTGACACGCTGAACCTCAATGCCGCGCTGCGAAACGGACGCGCCCAGCTCGACTGGCTGATCCGCATCGCCAATAACGGTCAGCTGGATGGCAACGTGCAGATCGACGATCCGCAAAACCGCCGCACGCTGGGCGGTAACGTCAACATCCGCAATGTCTCGCTGGCGATGCTCAATCCGGCGCTGATGCAGGGCGAGAAGATCAAAGGCAGCCTGAACAGCAGCCTGCGCCTGGGCGGCAGCGTGCAGCAGCCGCAGGTATTTGGTCAGCTTGGCCTGACGGGTGTGGATGTGGATGGCAACTTTATGCCGGTTGACCTGACCAGTGCCAACCTGAATCTGGTGTTTAACGGCATGAGCTCCACCCTGAACGGGCTGGTGCAGACCGGGCAGGGCAATATCAACCTCAGCGGTAACGCAGACTGGAGCCAGCTCGACAACTGGCGTGCGCGCATTGCGGCGCAGGGCAGCCGGGTTCGCGTGACCGTGCCGCCGATGGTGCGCATGGATGTCTCGCCGGATCTGGTGTTTGAAGCGACGCCAGCTGCCTTTAACCTTGATGGCCGGGTCGATATTCCATGGGCGCGCATTACGGTGCAGGAAGTGCCGGAAAGCGCCACTGGCGTTTCGTCGGATGAGGTGTTGCTGGATAAACAGCTGAAGCCGATTGCACCGCAAACCGCCGCGATTCCGATTAACAGCAATCTGGTGATCCACGTCGGCAACGATGTGCGACTCTCTGCGTTTGGCCTGAAAGCGAAGCTGAATGGCGATCTGAAAATGGTGCAGGATAAGTCAGGACTCGGCCTGAACGGTCAGATCAACATTCCGTCCGGTCGCTTCCACGCTTATGGTCAGGATCTGATCGTGCGTAAAGGCGAGCTGCAGTTTGCCGGTCCGCCGGATCAGCCTTACGTCAACCTGGAAGCCATCCGTAACCCGGATGCCACCGAAGATGGCGTCACCGCGGGTCTGCGCGTCACTGGCCTGGCGGATGAGCCAAAAGCGGAAGTCTTCTCCGATCCGGCGATGTCGCAACAGGAAGCGCTTTCCTATCTGCTGCGCGGTCAGGGATTGGGCAGCGACGGCGACAGTAACGCCCTCACTTCAGCACTTGTTGGCTTAGGGGTTGCACAAAGTGGGCAGGTTGTGGGTAAAATCGGGGAGACATTCGGTGTCAGCAATCTCGCTGTTGATACTGCCGGTGTTGGCGACAGCCAGCAGGTGCAGGTCAGCGGCTATGTGCTACCGGGTCTGCAGGTAAAATACGGTGTTGGCATATTTGATTCACTGGCGACGTTAACCTTGCGTTACCGCCTGATGCCTAAACTCTATCTGGAAGCCGTGTCCGGTGTGGATCAGGCTCTCGATTTGCTCTATCAGTTTGAGTTTTAGCAATGCGAATAATTGTCTACGGCAGTTTACGGCGCAAACAGGGAAACAGTCACTGGATGACGAATGCGCAGTGGCTGGGTGATCACCAGATTGAAGGCTTTGAGCTTTACAGTCTGGGCCATTATCCCGGCGTGATTGAGGGCAATGGAGCGGTACATTGTGAGGTGTACCGCATTGATGCCTCAACCCTTGCGGAGCTGGATGCGCTTCGCACCAAAGGGGGAGAGTACAAACGTTATCTGACTCAGACGCCGTTTGGCAGTGCATGGCTTTATGTCTATCAACGCTCAGTGGCAGGACGCCAGCGCATCATGAGTGGTGACTGGCTGAAGCGCGATGAGGAGCCAGAGGCCTGAACAAAAACACCGTCCATCCGGACGGTGTTTTTTTTTCGACTCACAAACCGGCAGCAGAATTACTTCTTCTGTGCGCGCTCGTAAGAGGAGATGATTTCAGCTTTAGCGGCTTCGGCATTATCCCAGCCATCCACTTTCACCCATTTGCCTTTTTCCAGATCTTTGTAGTGCTCAAAGAAGTGGGTGATCTGTGCACGCAGCAGTTCTGGCAGGTCGTTCACATCTTTGATGTGATCGTACTCTTTAGAGAGTTTGGTGTGCGGAACGGCAACCAGCTTGGCATCTTCGCCAGACTCGTCGGTCATTTTCAGCACGCCAACCGGACGGCAGCGGATCACTGAGCCTGGAACCAGTGGATACGGGGTCGGAACCAGTACGTCAACCGGATCACCATCCAGAGAAAGGGTATGGTTGATGTAGCCGTAGTTGCACGGATAGAACATGGCGGTAGACATGAAACGGTCTACAAACAGGGCACCAGACTCTTTATCAACTTCATATTTGATCGGATCAGCATTCGCTGGGATCTCAATGACAACGTAGATATCTTCTGGCAGGTCTTTACCTGCTGGCACCTGGTTCAAACTCATCTGGCATTCCTTCAGTAGTCGTATGTTGAGTGTCGGCTATTATAGCCAACTGACTCTGAAAGTATGCCCCCTTTTTGGCGTTTCGGAATGCGCCCAAACGCTACTTAGCCGCCACAAACAGCGAAACAATGCCTGCGGCAATCAGTGGTCCTACCGGCACCCCTCGGAAGAACGCCACGCCAATCACTGTACCAATCAGCAGACCACCAATCACCGAAGGCTGGACGCTCATAAAGTTCACGCCACGGCCGCCCAGCCAGGCGACAAAGATCCCCACCAGAATCGCCACAATCGACTTCCAGTTAGCAAACGACTTGATCAGCGCAGAGGCGGGCAGTGAGCCGCTTGCCAGCGGGGCCATCACCGCCACGGTAAGAATAATGATGCCTAAGGTAATGCCCTGTTTTTCTACGTAGGGGAAGAACTGAGCCAGCGGGGTAATTTTAATCGCCAGCAGCACCAGAATTGAAATTGTGACCGCGTTGTTGTGAACGAAATAACTCAGCACGGCAAGGCAAATCAGAATGATGGTCGAGGCGTAAGCAGCCATGGTTTCTCCCTGAAGGTTAATGAGTGCGCTGACTTCAGTCAGCGCAAAAGCCGGTTATCGATCAGCAGTCATCGGGGTTAGCACAGCTGCCTAAGGCCTGTGACTGCAGCATCAGTGCCTGATTGCGCACCAGGCTCAGGCTCTGAGCGCTCAGCGCCACGCTGCCCAACGAGCCTTGTGTACTGAGCTGGCTGCGGCTCGCCTCAAGCCAGCTGTCGCGGTAGCTCAGCCAGGCGCGCTGCGCAGCACGCAGTTTGTTTTTAGGTTCGCCGGAGAGGGTTTTCATCAGTTTGTTGTACTGCTTATTCATCTCCTGATCCCAGGCCCGATTAGCCGCAGCGTAGCACTGGTTCATGGCAAGGGTAGTCGAGGCGTCATTGAGGCAGCGATCGGGCGAGGCGTCTGTCGGCAGATCCTCTGCCAGCGCCGCCGTGCTGAGGCACAGCAGCATCAGAAGTAATCCTGGTTTCATTCTTTTCTCCGGATAACGGATAAGCGGCGATTAGCTTGATGGATGTTCCCGTGATGATCAAGTTGTTAACACTAATCAGGGTTAAAGTTTCGCGCCGTTACTGCCGATACTTCATCCGTTTTAGGGCCGCTGGAAAATTTGCCTTTTCACATACACGGAAACTATCTGGATGAAACAGTTATCACTTCGCACGGGGTTGCTGGCATTGCTGGCATTTATGACACTGCTGCTGTTGGCGGTGAGTTTTATGGGTATCGTGGCAATTAACAAAGGGAATCGCTCGCTGGATGTGATCAACCGCATTCAGGGGATCGAGCTGAACAGTCTTTACCAGAGCAATGCCGATCTGATGCGGGCCCGCGCTAACGCCGCGCTGGCGGTGCGTAAAATTGAAATTGGTTTACTGGAAGAGGGGGCGGCAGTAACAAAACTGTCGCAGGCGGATGTGGTCTCATCACAGCAAAGTTTGAAGCGCTTTGTGGACGCCGGAACGGTGACGGCGCACGGTAAAAAGCTGGCCGATGCGGTTTCGGCCAGTTACAAAGCCTATCTCGACCAGGGTATCAAACCGATGATGAACGCCCTGGATAAGCAATATACCGACGAGTATTACCAATTGCTGGAAGGCAACCTGGCGACGCTGGCGGCCAGCTATAACAAGGCCGTCACGGACTTCAGTCAGCTGGCCGATCAGATCACGCAGGCCCAGCTGGCGCAGGCGGCCTACAACGAAACCAAAATGAAAATCCTGATCGCCGTGGCGGTGGTATTAACACTGCTGCTGCTGGTGCTCGCCTGGCAACTGCTGCGTAGGATGCTGCTGCAGCCGCTGAACCTGGCCATTCTCCATCTTGAGCAGGTCGCGGCGGGCGACCTCTCGCAGGCGCTGCCACCGTCGGGCAACAATGAGCTGGGGCGGCTTAATCATGCGCTCGCCGGGATGCAGCAGTCGTTGCGTACCTCGGTGAGTCAGGTGCGCGAAGCGAGTATGCAGATCGACATCGGCAGCCGTGAACTGGCCGCGGGCAACGTCAATCTGTCGCAGCGTACCGAAGAGTCCGCCGCCTCGCTGGAGCAGACTGCCGCCAGCATGGAGCAGCTCACGGCAACCGTGCGGCTTAACGCCAGCAATGCCCAGCAGGCGCACCAGCTGGCTAACGCGGTCTCTGATACTGCCGATCGCGGCGCGGAGGTGGTCTGCTATGTGATGGAAAAAATGCATGAGATTACCGACAGTGCCAATCGTATCGGCGACATTCTTGGCGTGATTGATGGTATCGCCTTCCAGACCAACATTCTGGCGCTCAACGCCGCCGTTGAAGCGGCGCGCGCAGGCGAACAGGGCCGTGGCTTTGCGGTAGTGGCAAATGAAGTGCGCACGCTGGCACAGCGCAGCGCTAACGCGGCCAAAGAGATCCGTACGCTGATTAGTGATTCACAGTCGAGGGTGAAAGAGGGCAGCGAGATGGCGACGCGGGCCGGGGAAACCATGGATGAGATTTCTGGTGAGGTCATGCGCGTAACGGCACTGATGAAAGAGATCTCGATGGCCTCCGACGAACAGAGCCGTGGCATTGAGCAGGTTAATCTGGCGGTCACACAGATGGATGCGGCGGCGCAGCAGAACGCGGCGCTGGTAGAGCAGGCCACCGCCGCGACCCAGTCGCTGGAAGCGCAGTCCGATCAGCTTCAGGCAACCATGGCGCAGTTCAGGTTGCAGACGGCGTAAAAACAGCAAGGGCGCGAAAATCGCGCCCTTGCTTTTTATATGACTTTTTATACCCCTGCCGGATTAACCCTGACGGCAATCCGGGAACTCGGCCAGGAAACGCTCAACGTCGTTCACCATCGCCTCGTTACCGCAGTAGAACGGACAGCGCTGGTGCAGCGTGACCGGTGGAATATCCAGAATACGCTTCTGACCGTCGCTGGCTTTACCGCCCGCCTGCTCTGCCAGAAACGCCATCGGGTTGCACTCATACAGCAGACGCAGCTTACCCTGAGGATGGCTGGCGGTGCTTGGGTAGAGGTAGATGCCGCCTTTCAGCAGATTACGATGGAAATCCGCGACCAGCGATCCGATGTAACGTGAGGTATAAGGACGGTGCGTTGGCAGATCCTCTTCCTGACAGAACTTCAGATATTTCTTCACACCCTGCGGGAAACGAATGTAGTTACCTTCGTTAATGGAGTAGGTGTAACCCGTTGGTGGATAGGTCATACGTTCGTGGCTGAGGCAGAATACACCCAGAGACGGATCGTAAGTAAACGCATGCACGCCTGCACCGGTGGTATAAACCATCATGGTGGAGGAGCCGTAAACCACGTAACCGGCAGCGACCTGCTTGTTGCCTGGCTGCATGAAGTCCGCTTCAACAACTGGCGTACCCGGTTCGCTGACGCGGCGGTAGATAGAGAAAATGGTGCCGACGGAAACGTTAACGTCGATGTTAGAAGAACCATCCAGTGGATCCATTAACACCACGTATTTACCGTTTTCTTCACCTTCAAAGATCACAAACTCGTCTTCTTCCTCAGAAGCGATACCGGCGACAATGCCACGTGCTTTCAGTGCTGCCTTCAGTTTCTCGTTGGCAAACAGATCAAGTTTCATCTGCTGCTCACCCTGAATATTCTCGACGCCGCTGGCACCCAGAATATCCACTAAACCGGCTTTGTTGATATCGCGGTGGATGATTTTGGCACCCAGCTTAATAGCGGAAATCAGCGCTGTCAGTTCACCTGTAGCGTGCGGAAAGTCATGCTGCTTCTCGACGATAAATTCGCCCAACGTTTTCATAACACATTCCCTGAATCTTCGATGGAGTGGCAGCACGCGTAACAGTCTGCCAACGGATGCGTACGCAGTTTAGCCGATTGAACTTCAAAAACCATAGTCCTAATCCGTTTCTTCCATCTGCGAGCGGCGTTACACTGTGCGCCGAACTTTTGAGTAATGGATCACGTAATGCGCATTCACATCCTCGGGATTTGTGGCACTTTTATGGGCGGTCTGGCGATGCTGGCCCGTTCACTTGGTCATCAGGTGACCGGGTCAGACGCCAACGTTTACCCACCTATGAGTACTCTGCTTGAACAGCAAGGTATTGAATTAACAGAAGGTTACGACGCCAGTCAGCTTGACCCGGTGCCTGACCTGGTGATTATCGGCAACGCGATGACGCGGGGTAATCCTTGCGTGGAAGCGGTGCTGGAACGCAACATTCCTTACCTCTCTGGCCCGCAGTGGCTGCACGATTTCGTGCTGCGCGATCGCTGGGTGCTGGCGGTCGCGGGAACCCACGGCAAAACCACCACAGCCGGCATGGCAGCGTGGATTCTCGAGGCCTGCGGCCTTGAGCCAGGCTTTATTATTGGTGGTGTGCCCGGAAACTTCGATGTCTCGGCAAAATTAGGAAAAAGTCCATTCTTCGTGATTGAGGCGGATGAGTACGACTGCGCGTTTTTCGATAAGCGTTCCAAGTTTGTCCATTACTGCCCACGTACGCTGATCCTCAATAATCTTGAGTTTGATCACGCCGATATCTTTGACGATCTGCGCGCGATCCAGAAGCAGTTCCACCATCTGGTGCGGATCGTACCGGGCCAGGGCAAGATCCTGCTGCCGGAACATGATCCTAACCTCAAACAGGTGATGGCGATGGGCTGCTGGAGCGAGCAGGAGAACGTGGGCGAGCACGGGCGCTGGCAGGCGAAGAAGCTCACCAACGATGCGTCTCACTGGGAAATCTGGCTCGACGGCGAAAAAGTCGGGGAAGTGAACTGGGCGCTGGTGGGTGAACACAATATGCACAACGGGCTGATGGCGATCGCTGCCGCGCGCCATGTGGGTGTGAAGCCGGAAGATGCAGGCCAGGCGCTGAACAGCTTTATCAATGCGCGTCGACGGCTGGAGCTGCGCGGCGAAGTGAACAGCATCAAAGTCTATGATGACTTCGCCCACCATCCGACCGCGATTCTGGCGACGCTGGCTGCCCTGCGTAGCAAAGTTGGCGGCAGAGCGCGTATCCTGGCTGTGCTGGAGCCACGCTCTAATACCATGAAGATGGGCGTCAGCAAGAACGATCTGGCACCGTCGCTGGCGCGTGCTGATGAGGTCTTTCTGTTCCAGCCGCACCATATTCCGTGGCAGGTATCAGATGTCGCAGAAGCGTGCATTCCGCCTGCGCACTGGAGCGCGGATATCGATACCCTGGTGGAAATGGTGGCCAAAGCCGCTCAGCCAGGCGACACGATTCTGGTCATGAGCAACGGCGGGTTTGGTGGCATCCACCAGAAGCTGCTGGACAGGCTGGCATAATGTCACAGGCGCCCGTTTCGGGCGCTTTTTTTTTAAAAGCATTATCTCCGGAAATATTATTCCCTCAATAAATCCCGCATATTTTTGAATTCGATCTGCTCACTCTTCCTGCCGTTGCCATATTTTTCTTATTAGTGTCTGAAACAGAAAGGCCGCTCTCGCCGGTTATTTCTAGCATCATCCCTGTAGTGACTGAGGAATAATAATTAACGCGTTAAAGTTAAAGGAATAAATAACAGATTCTCTTTATGCGCGATCTTATATTGATGAGGATTTTAAATATAAGTTAACTATGGGTTAAACGAATGAGTTCGGATAATTCATTGCTCTGATTACCACTAATAAGGATGTTCATATGGGAAATAATAATTCATTGTCGTTTTTGCTGGGCGCCGCGTTGTTATGCAGTTCTGCTGCGGCGCTGGCCACGGCCACCGTTGATTACCGGCATGAGTACCGCCTTCGCGACCGCACGCACTACGACAAGCTGGGTCTGAGCACCACGCTGCCGGACAATATGTTTCTCGGCGTCGAAACCAAATTCAAAACCGGCGGCGCCGATCCAAAAGACAAATATTATAACGACACCGTGTTAAATGTGGTGGAGGTGACCTTTCTGAAATCGTATTACTGGGGGAACTGGACAGTGTCGCCTTTTATTCAGCCAGAGTTTAACTCCTCGCGCACTGAATGGAAATTTGGTGTGGCACCCTGGTATAAATTTAATGATCGCTGGTCTCTCGGTGGCCTTTATCGTCTTGAGCTGACCGATTATGCGCATGACGATCAATGCCGCACCGGCGGTATTGATTATTGCGATACTGACCGGCATCGCACTGCCAACCGTTTTGATCTCTATCTGCGAAATAAAAGCGATCGGCTGACCACCACCTATAAGCTGGTGTATAAACACGCGGATGCGAAACTCTTTGCCAATAAACATGATGATTACGAACAGGAGTTACAGTTCGATTATGCGCTTGGCAACGATCGCGTCTGGGTGCCTTACGTCACCTTTGGCGATATCGGACGTTCTGCGACATCGAGCGAACGCCAGCTGCGGTTGCGCACCGGTATTCTCTATATCTATCGATAAATGCGCTGCCGGGAGGCGGGCGAGGCTGCCCGCCATGGCGTTACTTCGCTTCGGCCAGTTCGCGCAGATACTGGAAAATCTGACGGGCAGACTTCGGCGGCTTGCTGCCCGCTTTCTCTTTCTGCGCGTTACGGATCATGCTGCGTAACTGCTGACGATCGGCATCGGGATAAAGCGCAATCACGTCGCCCATCGCTTCATCACCCTGTTCAATCAGACGATCGCGCAGCATTTCCAGTTTATGGAACAGCGCAACCTGCTGGTTATGGCGATTATTGAGCTTATCCAGTGCAACGCGGATCGGCTCCACATCAATACTGCGCAGCAGTTTACCGATCAGCTGCAGCTGACGGCGGCGACCCTCTTTCTTGATGCGCTGTGCCAGTTCAACTTCGGTACGCAGGCGCTCATCCAGCGGGATTTTATCCAGCGAGTTTTTACCCAGATCAACCAGTTCGGCACCCAGGCGCTTTAACTCTTCTGCATCGCGTTTAATTTCACTCTTACTGACCCAGATAATCTCTTCATCTTCTTCTTCGTCATTATCTGGCACATCGTCGAGCCACTCATCGGGCTGTTTGGTCATTTCCGGGCTCCCAAAAAAAAGAGGCTAATCCTACCAGTTTATCGGGTGACTGCGAAATTGTTCTCTGACTCTGATAGACTCAAATCATTCACACATAAGATTAGACGGCAGGTCGATGAACGTATCTACTCAGGTTGCAGAACAGCGAAAAGTACTGGAGCAGGCCATTGCGCAGGCACTTGAACTGGCTAAAGCAAGCACTGACAGCGCGGAAGTGGCAGTCAGTAAAACCACCGGCATCGGGGTCAGCACCCGCTATGGCGAAGTGGAAAACGTCGAATTCAACAGCGACGGTGCGCTGGGCATCACCGTCTATCATCAGAATCGTAAAGGCAGCGCCTCATCGACCGACCTCAGCCCGGACGCGATCAAACGCACCGTGCAGGCGGCGATTGATATTGCGCGCTATACCTCGCCCGATCCCTTTGCCGGTCCGGCCGACGCAGAGCTGCTGGCCTATGATGCGCCAGACCTGGATCTCTACCATCCGTGGGAGATTGATGCTGACCGCGCCATTGAACTGGCTGCGCAGGCGGAACAGGCATCACTGCGCGCCGACAAGCGTATTACCAATACCGAAGGTGGCAGCTTCAACAGCCACGTCGGCATCAAAGTCTTTGGCAACAGCCACGGTATGTTACAGAGCTACTGCTCAAGCCGTCACTCGCTCTCCAGCAGCGTGATTGCCGAGCAGGATGGTAATATGGAGCGCGACTACGCCTACACCATTGGACGCGCGTTTGAAGATTTGAAGAGCCCGGAGTGGGTCGGTGCAGAGTGCGCGCGCCGCACGCTCTCCCGTCTGGCACCGCGTAAACTTCCGACCATGAAAGCCCCGGTGATTTTCGCCTCTGAAGTGGCAACCGGCTTATTTGGTCATCTGGTTGGCGCGATCAGCGGCGGCAACGTTTATCGTAAATCGACCTTCCTGCTGGATTCTATGGGTCAGCAGATCCTGCCGGAGTGGCTCACCATCAATGAACAGCCGCATCTGCTGAAAGGGCTCGCCTCCACGCCATTCGACAGCGAAGGGGTGCGTACCCAGGCGCGCGACATCATCAAAGATGGCGTGCTGCAGACCTGGCTGTTAACCAGCTACTCAGCCCGCAAACTGGGCCTGACCAGCACCGGTCACGCTGGCGGCATTCATAACTGGCGCATTGCGGGCCAGGGCCACAGCTTTGACGACCTGCTGAAGCAGATGGGCACCGGGTTAGTGGTGACCGAACTGATGGGACAGGGCGTCAGCGCCATTACCGGTGATTACTCACGCGGTGCGGCCGGGTTCTGGGTCGAGAATGGCGTTATTCAGTACCCGGTCAGCGAAGTGACTATCGCCGGAAATCTCAAAGAGATGTGGCGCAATATGGTGACCATCGGTGACGATATTGAAACCCGCAGCAATATCCAGTGCGGTTCAGTGTTACTGCCTGAGATGAAGATAGCGGGACAATAAAGATGGATTCCTGAAGCAGCCGGTTGGCTGCTTTTTTTTCATCACAATAAAAAGGAAGTAATGATGCGTAAGCATGTGATTGCAATGTTGTCGGCTTCTCTGTTGTTCTCCAGCGTCAGTCTCTATGCGGCGGATCTGGAGCAGGATATGGATACACTGAATGCGAACCTGAAAATCGTCAAAAAAAGTGACAATGCACAGGAGATGCAGCAGGCGCTGACCAAAATGCGTTCCGCGGCACAGGATGCGCGACAGGGCACGCCGGATAAGCTGGAAGGCCAGCCTGCTGACAGCCCACAGGTGAAAGATTTCCATGCCGGTATCGACTCGCTGATCGCGCAGATCGATGTGGTCAGTGCGCTGGCGAAAGCCAACAATGTGGACGGGGCGAAACGCGAAGCAGCGAAGTTCGACGACATCCGCAATACCAACCATAAGAAATTCCGTTAATCAGATCGCCGGCCAGCCAGGCCGGCGGTTTTTTACCATCACTTCTGCTTATTACCGCACCCTGAACCCCCGCGCGTCCGGCTTGTCGCCGCACAACATCACCGCTTTTCTCGGTTAAATCCATCAAATAACGCATTCTGCGACACGTGTCGCACTAAGCATGCAGCCTGCGATCTGACGCACAACCTTCACTTCAATTTCCACTTGCTGCTGGAAATGTTGCCTCTCCACAGCCGGGGCGATGACCGTTAATTTGTTTTTAACGCGAATTATCCGGTTTAACAGGAGTAGCAAGGTGAGTAATAACGGCGTTCCGGTGTATGAAGCGGCACCTGAGAAAGTGCAACAGCTGGCTGACAGCGTGATGACGCAGATTGCTGCGATCTATCAGCAGCAGGGTATTCAGCCCAATGCGGTTCAGCAGCAGATGCTGCAATCGCATGTCGGTGCCATGGCGTCACGCTCGCTGAGCGGTGAGCCGCTGCCGGAAGTGGAAGCGGAGCTGTTTGAAGATATTCCGCCGGAAACGTTAGCGCTGGCGCAGCAGGTCGTCGATCTGTTTGGCAATCTGCCCCGCGAAGAGGCCTGGCTGCTGTCAGTGCATATTGAAGTCGCGCGATCAAACAACCAGAGAGGAACATAAGATGGTAACAGTAGTGATTGGTGATCGTTTAGGTAAAGGGCAGAAAGTGGCTGCGGGCATCGAAAAAGCGGGTGGCCGTGCCGTCGTGGTGCCAGGTGTCGCCGCTGACATGAAACTGGGTGACGTGATGAAGGCGGAAAACGCCGATTTCGGCATCTCGTTCTGCGGCAGCGGCGGCGCCGGTGCTATCACCGCTCAGAACAAATATGGCTACAAAGCAAAACATGGCATGCGTTCTGTCGACGAAGGCGTCACCGCCATCAATGAAGGTGCCACGGTGCTGGGCTTCGGCTTTATGGATAAAGAAGAGTTAGGTGAGCGGCTGGTGCAGGCCTGGAACAAGAAGCACGGCAGCTGATTATGAAAGAACAATACGTTACCCAGGTGACGGTGGAGGGCAAAGGCGACACCAAAGCGAAAGCCTTTGCCGATGCCCTGAGTCGTGTGCAGAACCAGGTTCTGCGCGCGACGCAAAAAATTCTGCTGCGCATTGAACCTCAGGATGTCCGGGTGCTGCGCGCGCAGGAGAGCGTCAAAACCGAGAAGTTTCTCTTCTTCTTTCTGGCGCGCCAACGGCGGAGCTTCAGCGTCACGCTGGAGATCACCGTCAGCGTCACCGTTTTCGACACCGAACAGGTGGCGTTCACGGCGGCATCGTAAAACAGAGCCTGTTAACGCCAGCCAGCCGTTTGCCCGATGCTCTGCTGTCGCGACATCGCGATGATCAGGCGTGGGCGATGCGGCGGCGTGCGATTGGGCAGGTAAAAACGACAACAAGGTACAACAACATGTTTTTAATCATTTTGTTTAAGTCGTTGATCATTGGCGGGCTGGTAGGGGTCGGCGTCGGTGCGGGTGCGGCGCGCATGTTCCACGCGCCAACCACTCAGGGCATGGGCGCTTTCCGTACGCTGGGCGAGCTGAACTCGTGCGAGGGCGATCCGGCATCCCACTTCTCCTTTGGTCTTGGCTTCTTTTTCAATGCCTGGGCATCGTCGGTTGCAGCCGGTTCATTCACTCAGGATGTGGATCATCGCATCATTCCAAACTGGGGTGCGGCCGCCTTGATGGTGAAGAATCGTAATGTGGCGGAGACGCTGCACGATCCGAAAAAAATGGCCATCGCCTGCGGCATCATCGGCATGATCGTGGTCGCCTTCCTCAACTCCACCGCCTCGGCTGTTCCGGCTGCGCTGCAGGTCACGGCAGTCAAAGTGCTGGTGCCCGCCGCTAACCTGCTGGTGAACACCGTCATGCCGGTGATCTTCTGGCTGGCGGCGATCGACGCGGGCAGAAAGTCAGGCTTCTGGGCCACCATTTTTGGCGGCCTGGCGCAGCTGATCATGGGCAACGCCGTGCCGGGACTGGTGCTGGGAATCCTGATCGGTAAAGGCGTGGAAGAGAGCGGCTGGAACCGGGTCACCAAAGTCATGATGACCGCCATCGTGCTGCTGTTTGTGCTGAGCGGTTTCTTCCGGGGTTTCGATATGAAGCTGCTGCAGTCCTTCCAGCTCGGCATTCCCGGCTGGCTCGACATGATCCACAACTCAGTCAGCGGCAAATAAGAGGCGATGCGATGAACGAAAATAAAGGCTTCTGGTACGCCGACTGGTCTTTCCCGATCTTTGTTGGCCTGCTCTCTTCTGGCGTCTTTGCCGGGACACACATGTATTACCTCTATGGCATCGGCGCGTTCAACGAAGTGGCGTTTGTGTCGATGCTGCGCGCAGGCATGGAGACCGGCGTCTACGGCGCGGTCGCCGCCTTTGGTGCCAGCTTCCTGTTCGCCCGTATCATCGAAGGCTCACTGGTGGGCATTCTGGATATCGGCGGGGCGATTCAGACCGGCGTCGGGCTGGGCGTTCCGGCACTGTTGCTGGGTGCGGGCATTGTCTTCCCGGTGGCGAACTTCGCTGCCTCGCTGGTGACGGGCCTGGTAATTGGTGTGGCGATTGGCTATCTGATTATTCTGGCGCGTAAATTCACCATCAATCAGAGCGACTCAACCTACGGCGCAGACGTGATGATGGGTGCGGGTAATGCCTCGGGGCGCTTTCTGGGGCCGCTGATCATCCTGTCAGCCATGGCGGCATCTATTCCGATTGGCCTGGGTTCGCTGCTGGGCGCGCTGCTCTTCTATCTCTGGAACAAGCCCATTACCGGCGGCGCTATCCTCGGCGCGATGATCCTCGGGGCACTGTTTCCGATTGCTCTCTGATCTCACCGGCAGCCCGGCAGCGGGCTGCCGTTAAGGAGAAACCATGTACGACTTGATTATTCGCGGTGCGCGTCTCAGCGATGAGCAGGTGGTCGACATTGCGCTGCAGGATGGCCGTATCGCCGCCATAGGCAAGGTGCAGGGCAACGCACAGCGCGAGCGCGATCTGGCTGGCCGTTACTACCTCAGCGCAGGCTGGATCGACTCCCACGTTCACTGCTATCCCAAATCACCGATTTATCATGATGAAGCGGATGCGATTGGTGTTGCGCATGGCGTCACCACGGTTGTCGATGCGGGCAGCACCGGCGCAGAGCACATTGATGACTTTTACCGGCTGACACGCGCGGCACAGACCCAGGTTTATGCGCTGATCAATATCGCCCGCACCGGCATCGTCACCCAGAATGAGCTGGCTGACATGACGCAGATAGATGGCGAGGCGGTGCAGCAGGCGGTGGCGCGGCTGCCCGATTTTATTGTCGGCCTCAAGGCGCGCATCAGCAGCAGCGTGGTGGGCGAGAATGGTGTGCAGCCGCTGATTAAAGCGAAGGCGATCCAGCAGGAAACCGGCGGGCTGCCGCTGATGGTTCACATTGGCAATAATCCGCCCAATCTCGACCAGATTGCGGATCTGCTCACCACGGGCGATATCATCACGCACTGCTTTAATGGCAAACCCAACCGTATCCTGACGCCGCAGGGCGAACTCAAAGCGGCGGTAAAACAGGCTATCGCGCGTGGCGTCAAACTTGATGTCGGCCACGGCAGTGCCAGCTTCAGCTTTGAAGTCGCCCGCGCGGCGATTGCGCAGGGCATTCTGCCCGACACCATCAGCTCTGACATCTACTGCCGCAATCGTCTGGCCGGACCGGTTCACAACCTGGCGCATGTGATGTCGAAATTTTTCAGTGTCGGTATGACGCTGCCGCAGGTGATTGACTGCGTAACGGTCAATGCGGCGGCAGGACTTCGCCTGCAGCGCAAGGGCCAGCTGAAAATCGGCTACGACGCCGATCTGACAGTGTTTAGCGTCAAAGAGGAAACCCGGCCATTCATCGATTCAGAAGGTGAACAGGTCGCAGGTGAGAAGCATCTGGTCCCGCTGGCGGCCGTCGTTGCTGGTACGTGGATCGCGACTGAAGAAGGAAAAGCGCATGACCTCGGTATATGAAAAGTATGGCCTGAAGCCGGTGATTAATGCCTCTGGCCGTATGACGATCCTCGGCGTCTCTACGCCGTCGAGTGAGGTGATCGATACGGTGAAATATGGCCTCGATCACTACTTCGAAATGAAAGATCTGGTGGACAAGACCGGTGCTTATATCGCCGGTCTGCTGAAGGTGGAGAACGCGCTGGTGGTCTCCTGCGCCTCGGCCGGTATCGCCCAGAGCGTGGCGGCGGTGATTGTGAAAGACAACGACTGGCTGGTGGATAACCTGCATGCCGCGCCGCTGACCGTCCCGCACCAGATTGTGGTGCCGAAAGGGCACAACGTGAACTATGGCGCACCGGTCGGCAGTATGGTGGCACTGGGAGGCGGACAACTGGTGGAAGCGGGTTACAGCAACGAGTGCTCACCCGCCCAGCTGGCGGCGGCGATCACCCCACAGACCGCGGCGATCCTCTATGTAAAATCGCACCACTGTGTGCAGAAGAGCCATCTCGATGTGGCGCAGGCCGCAGCCGTTGCGCGCCAGCATGGCGTCCCGCTGATCGTCGATGCGGCAGCGGAAGAGGATCTGCAATGCTACTACCAGGCGGGTGCCGATCTGGTGATCTACAGCGGAGCAAAAGCGATTGAAGGGCCGACCAGCGGACTGGTGATTGGACGACACCACTACGTTGAATGGGTCAAGCACCAGACCAACGGCATTGGCCGCGCGATGAAAGTGGGCAAAGAGGGGATTCTGGGGCTGACCCAGGCGATTGAAAACTATCTGACGCAGCCAAAAATCAGCGGCGCGCAGATGGCAGAAAAAATGACGCCGTTTATTGAACAGCTCAACAGTCTGAATGGTGTGACGGCCCGGGTAGTGTGGGATGCCGCCGGACGCGATATCGCCCGGGCTGAGATCAAGTTTGACGAAGCCGCGATCCAGCAGCGCACCGGCGATCTGGTACAGGCGCTGAAAAACGGCGATGTGGCGATCTACTTCCGTGGCTACAAAGCCAACGAAGGGATCATTGAGGCGGACGTGCGCAGCGTCAGCGCCGATCAACTGCACACTATTTTCACCCGCATTCAGGCACTGTTAAACGGAGAAAAAAACGCATGACGCTGACCCCAAATTTCTATCAGGATCGTCTCTGCCTTAACGTACTGGCGGGATCGAAAGAGAATGCGCGCGCCATCTGGCAGGCGGCAGAAGGGCATGTGCTGGTCGGCGTACTGTCGAAAAACTACGCCAGCAATGAAGCCGCTATCGCCGATATGCGCGAGTATGCCGCGCTGATCGATAATGCGCTCTCGATTGGTCTGGGTGCGGGCGATCCCAACCAGTCACAGATGGTGAGTGAGCTCGCGGCAGTGCTGCAACCGCAGCATGTGAATCAGGTCTTTACCGGCGTCGCCACCAGCCGTGCGCTGCTGGGGCAGTCACAGACGATAGTGAACGGTCTGATCTCGCCCACCGGCACGCCAGGGCAGGTAAAAATCTCCACCGGACCGCGCAGCTCAAAACAGCGTGACGGGATCGTGCCCGTCGAAACGGCGATCGCGATGCTGCAGGATATGGGCGGCAGCTCGGTAAAATATTTCCCGATGGGCGGTCTGCAGGCGGTGGATGAGTATCGCGCTGTGGCGGAAGCCTGTGCAAAACTGGATTTCTGGCTGGAGCCAACCGGCGGCATCGATCTGGAAAATTTCGGTGAGATCGTGCGCATAGCGCTGGAGTCGGGCGTCAGCAAAGTGATCCCGCACGTCTACAGTTCGATCATCGACAAAGCCAGCGGAGAGACCCGCATTGAAGATGTGAAGCAGTTGCTGGCCATCTGTAAAACGCTGCTGGCTTAGAGATCAACACGATCTGCCTGCAACAGGCAGATCGCGCAACATGGACGTTGCGAGACGATCTCCGTAGGCTGATGTTCCCTATTTCTGTCTGCAAACAGGTAACGCTTGTGAGATTTCCCAATCAGCGCCTTGCGCAACTGTTCGATGCCATGCAAAACGAAACGCTGCCTCAGGATGAGCTGGCGCGGCGTTTCGCCGTCTCGACACGCACCGTACGTACCGATATCACGGCGCTGAATGCGCTGCTGGCAGAACATGGCGCGCAGTTTGTCCTCAATCGCGGCGCGGGCTATCAGCTGAAGATTGAGGATGCTCAGCGCTTTCAGCATCTGCAACAGCATACCGCGTCGCCGCTGCGGGTACCGCGCACCTCGCCGGATCGGGTTCGCTACCTGCTGACCCGCTTTCTTACCGCCGCTTATTCCCTGAAACTTGAAGAGCTGGCAGAGGAGTGGTTTGTCAGCCGCGCGACCCTGCAGAATGATATGGCGGAGGTGCGCGAATGGCTGGGGCGCTATCACCTCACCATTGAGAGCAAGCCACACTACGGCATGAAGCTGTTTGGCAGCGAAGTGGCAATTCGTACCTGCCTGACCGACCTGTTATGGCAAATTGATCAGGCGCAGCCCGAGAGCCCGCTGCTGACTATCGAAGCGCTGAACAGCGGCATGCTGGAGACGCTGCGCCCGCTGCTGCAAAGCTGTTTTGCTCAGCACAACATTCGGCTCAGCGATGAGGGTGAACGCTATCTGCGGCTTTACTGCGCCGTGGCGGTGCGGCGCATCAGTGAAGGCTATCCGCTTAACGATCCGGGTGCAGAGGAGATTGGTGATGAGGTGCGTGAAGCGGCCCATCACCTGATTAATCTGATGCGTCCGCTGGTCAGCAAACCGATTTCACCGGCGGAAGAGAACTGGCTGCGGGTCAATATCGCCGCGCGACGTATTCAGGCGATTGCTCCCAGCGCCATCAATGCTGATGACGCCGACGCGCTGGTGGATTATCTCCTTAGCTTTATCAACACGCATTACAACTTCAATCTGCAAAACGATCAGCAGCTGCGTGCTGACCTGCTCACCCACATCAAAACCATGATTACGCGGGTGCGCTATCAGATTCATATTCCCAACCCGCTGCTCAGCAACATCAAACAGCACTATCCCATGGCCTATGATGTCACCTTAGCGGCGGTGACCAGCTGGGGAAAATATACCCCTTACGTCATCACCGAGAATGAGATTGGCTTTCTGGTATTGCATATCGGTGTCGGGCTGGAGCGCCACTATGACGTCGGTTATCAGCGTCATCCGCAGGTGCTGCTGGTCTGCGACAGCGGTAACTCTACGCTGCGAATGATTGAGGCGATGCTGCTGCGCAAATATCCGCAGTTGCAGGTCACGGCCCGCCTGTCCCAGCGCGAGTATGAGGCGCGCAGCCGCATCGACGAAGATTTTGTTATCTCTACCATCCGGCTCAGCGAAAAAGAGAAACCGGTGGTGGTGATGTCGCCGTTTCCCACCGGTTTTCAGCTGGAACAGATTGGCAAGCTGGTGCTGGTGGACCGTACCCGGCCCTATATGCTGGCGAAATTTTTTGATGCTCAGCACTTTCATATCGTCGACAGGCCGATGACCCAGTCTGAACTGTTTCGCCAGCTGTGCGATCAACTGGAGGCGGAGGGATTTGTGGATGCGGCGTTCTATCCGTCGGTTGAAGAGCGCGAAGCGATTGTCAGCACCATGCTCGGCGAAGGCATTGCGCTGCCGCACTCGCTGGGGCTGCTGGCAAAGAAAACCGTGGTTTACACCGTGCTGGCGCCGCACGGCATCGCCTGGGGAGACGATACCGCCTATGTCATTTTCCTGCTGGCGATCAGCAAAAGTGAATATGAAGAGGCGATGGCGATATACGATCTGTTTGTGACGTTCCTGCGTGAAAGGGCGATGACCCGCCTGCGGGACAGCACCGATTTCACCCGCTTCAGGGCAGTGGCGATGGATTGCCTGAGCCGCTCCTGGCCCTCGCCCTGAATCGGCGCTTTAGTTTTTCTTCGCCAGCAGGCGCGGGATCTCACGCAGGCACCAGGATTTGGCTTCGCCCATGCTGTCACGCCGCCACGCCATAATAATATCGACCTCGCGGGTATATTCCGGACTCACCACCCGCAGACGGCCTTCCGCAATATCCTGCTCCACCAGCGAATAGGGCATGGTCGCCACGCCCAGGCCAGCCAGCAGCGCACGGCGCTTATCGTCCATGCTGCTCACGGTCAGGCGCTGCTGCTTATCCAGTAACTGCACGGTCAGCACCGGACGCTCACGCGCGGTATCTGCGACCGCAATGCCACGGTATTTCACCCGCGTCACTTCAGACTGAGGTTCTGGCTCGTTATGAATCGGGTGGTCAGCACTGGCGACATAGACGCTCATCATGGTGTAGAGCTTGCGGGTATTGATCTCGGTGGAGGCGCGGAAGTGCATATCGGGGGCGATCACGATATCGGCCCGGCCCTGTTCCAGCCGTTCCCATGCGCCCGCCAGCACTTCCGTCACCAGCGAAAATTGCGTATTGGCCTTGTCGGCCAGTCGCGTCACCAGCGGAAACAGCGCATCAACAGGTACCAGTGCTTCGGTGACGATGGTCAGATGGGTTTCCCAGCCACGTGCCAGCGCTTCCGCATCGGTGGTGAGCTTATCGGCTGCTTCCAGCAGCACCCGGCCACGCTCCAGCAGCATGCGTCCCACGTTAGTAAATTTGGTACGGTGACCGGAACGGTCAAACAGCACCACATCCAGCTCCTCTTCCAGCTTTTGCATGGTGTAGCTGAGGGCGGAAGGGACGCGCCCCAGTTCATCCGCCGCCGCGGCAAAACTGCCACGCCGATCAATCGCATCCATTACGCGTAAAGATTCAAGGGTTAACGCACGCTCTTTAGCCATCCCGGTTCTCTGTCAGGAAATTTGAACATGCCCGGCAGATTAACTGGCTAACAATCCGGCGTCCAGACTTTTACCATGGGAGCATATAGTCCGTGGCCGATCCTCGTCACCGGATGCTGGAGGTAAACAATGATAACGACACGCAGTGCGTCCGCATGTGGTCAGGCCGATTTCGGCTGGTTACAGGCGCGCTACAGTTTCTCTTTTGGCCACTATTTTGATCCCAAACTGATGGGGTACGCGTCGCTGCGCGTACTGAACCAGGAAGTGCTGGCGCCGGGTGCCGCTTTTCAGCCGCGCACCTATCCACAGGTTGATGTCCTGAACATCGTGCTGCAGGGTGAAGCTGAATACCGCGACAGCGAAGGCAACACGATCAGCGTGCGAGAAGGGGAGGCGCTGCTGCTCTCTGCCCAGCCGGGTGTGAGTTACACCGAAATGAACCTGAGCAAAGATCGACCGCTGACACGCATGCAGCTCTGGCTGGCCGCCTGTCCGGAGCGCGAAAATCCGCGGATGCAGAAAATTGCCCTGACGGATGGCCGGTTGTCCCAGTTGATCGCCTCGCCGGATGGCATGGACGACAGTCTGCAACTGCGTCAGCAGGTGTGGATTCATCAGGTCGAGCTGGCACCAGGCGAAAAGCATTCGCTGCGGTTACAGGGGCCGCGTGCCTATCTGCAGTCGATTCACGGTTCGCTGGAAGCGATGTCCGGCACGGATCATCAGGAGAAGCTGGGCTGTGGCGATGGTGCCTTTTTGCAGGAAGAGAAGCTGTTGCAACTGACGGCGAAAACGGCGACCCGCGCACTGGTCATCGACATTCCGGTCTGAACATCGGGCAATAAAAAAGGCGGCCATGGCCGCCTTTTTTGCGTTTTGCGTATTACTTCAGCATGGTGAAGGCCGTGGTGACGTGCTTCACGCCACTGACGCGGCTGGCGACATCAGCCGCTGCCTGCGCTTCCTGCGG
Source organism: Pantoea sp. JV6 (assembly GCF_025910055.1). Classification (NCBI taxonomy): domain Bacteria; kingdom Pseudomonadati; phylum Pseudomonadota; class Gammaproteobacteria; order Enterobacterales; family Erwiniaceae; genus Pantoea; species Pantoea sp. JV6. Next base: position 100,749 of record NZ_JAPCIM010000022.1, read on the forward strand.
TGTCACCAGACCCAGCAGGAACACTTCGCCATTCTCCGTCGTCACCTTCACGTTGGAGGATTTCACCTGATCGCTGCCCAGCAGCTGCGAGCGGATTTTGGTGGTAATCCAGGTGTCTGACGACGTGGTGCCCAGCGTCACTTTCTGGCCGATACGAATCTCGTTATAGACCTCGGTTGCGCCATCAACGCCCATGGTGATCTGTTTGGCACGACCGGCGATCTCCTGCGAAGGCGCCTGACCGGTCAGCAACACTTTGCCCTGATAGGCCGTGGCGATAATGCGGGCATCGGTTTTAATCTGCTGATCTTTAGCCAGCGCGTTAGTCACGCGTAGCTCCAGCGTGCTGTCATCAACCTGCGTACCCACCGAGCGTGGATCGGTGGCCGTTTTAGTGGCAACCGCTGCGCCACCCGCCACAACCGCAACGCAGCCCTGCAGCAGCATGGCGGTTAACAGAATAGCTATAGCATTCAATGCTTTCATTCGTGCTCCTTCGGTCATTCCTGATGGGGAAAGAGAGTGTTATCGATCAGATCGCATAAGCAATTAACGGTGAGCATATGCATCTCCTGAATACGGGCGCTGCGGTGCGACGGAATGCGGATCTCCACATCCTGCGGACCCAGCAGTCCGGCGAGCTCTCCGCCATCATACCCGGTAAGCGCAACGATAGTCATATCGCGTGTTACCGCCGCTTCCACGGCCTTAACGATGTCACGGGTGTTGCCACGGGTTGAGATAGCCAGTAACACATCGCCTGCGTGTCCCAGAGCGCGCACCTGCTTGGCATAGATTTCATCGTGCAGGCGGTCATTACCAATCGCGGTCAGCATCACGTTGTCGGCGCTCAACGCCAGCGCCGGTAAGCTTGGGCGTTCGGTCTCGAAACGGTTGATCATGCTGGCGGCGAAGTGCTGTGCATTGGCGGATGAGGCACCGTTGCCACAGCTCAGGATTTTATTGCCATTCAGTAACGACTGCACCAGCGTCATAGCGGCGCGGGAGATGGCATCGGGCAACGCTTCGGCTGCGGCAATCTGAGTTTGAATACTTTCGGTAAAACACGCTTTAATTCTGTCCTGCACACGACCACCTGGTTCTAAACGTCTGCATTAAAGGCATTCGGCAGCCACTCGAGCGCCGTGCCGGTAATGGCGATGATGTCGAAACGGCAATTCACTGTTTCAAAACTGCCGCCGCGTTGCGCCAGCCAGAGAGCGGCAGCGCGCAGCAGCTTTTGTTGTTTATTCCGGGTTACGCTGGCGAGCGCGCCACCATAACGCGCATCGCGTCGGTAGCGAACTTCAACAAACACCCAACAGTGCCCGTCACGCATTATCAGGTCAAGTTCACCATTGCGAAAGTGAACATTACTGGCGACCCATATCAGGCCAGCCTGCTCCAGATAGCGCCGGGCATCTTCTTCATGCCTGGCGCCAGTCTGACGCCGATTTAGTTGGCCGGTGCGATTTCGCCCCGACGATACTGGTTCCATGTCAACTTCCTGTTGATCACACAATCCGTGTCGGCGCTGAGCTTGCCGGTATTGCCGTCCAGCGTAAAGCCAGGTGACTGACGCATCTGGTTAAAGTGATTCGCCAGCGTCCAGGCATCCATTCCCATGGCATAGAGACGCACCAGCGAATAGTCATTATTGAATGACTTTGATGTCTGCTGCATCAGGCCAGGATTGCTGCCGGAGAGCAGCGGAATATCGCTGAACTGCAGGCCATCCATTTCCAGACGGAAGTCCGGGCCGGCACCGGCTTGCGCGCTGCGCGAACTGGCGTAGAGCGAGATATTGCTACGACTGCCGGTGCGCATGGTAATCATCGGTTTGATCAGCTGCAGTTCGTCCTGCGTTGAGACGATGTAGACCGCATCGACACCGCCGCCGCTGCTGGTGCTGACCACATCTGGCGTGTTCTGCTGCGGTGCCGGGATAGTCAGGCCCGCAATCGTAACACCCTGCGGCTCGGCAGGTGCAGCGTTCACTGGCGTACCGGATAAGCTGATGCCCGCGCCGCTGTTAATGCCCTGTTTCAGCTCTGAGGTCGAACCAAAGCGCTGCTGCATCACGGTGCTGCCACCCAGCGTCTGCCACTCCTGAGCAAAGGCGTTGGTGACGCGATCGCCCAGTCCACTACGCGGAACCAGCAACAGCGGCTGGCGTTTGCCCTGATCCCAGATATGGTGCGCCGCATCGCGCGCTTCGTCTTCAGGAGAAAGCGCAAAGTAGCAAATATTCGGATGGTTCTGGATCTTTTCCGGCTCGTTGAGCGCCAGCACATTCAGTGGCGTCTGGCTGTTGGCGACCTTCTCAACGTTGCTTTTCAGCAGCGGACCGACCACGATGGTGGCACCATCCTGCTGTGCCTGCTGCATCACCTGTTCAATCGGCTGGCTGCTGGTGTCATAGACCTTGATCTGTGCGTTGCTGGCCGGTTCTGCGGCAGCAGGCTGTGATTGAGGCTGTGGCGTCGCGTCGGCAGGCTGTTGCTGCTGCGGCGCGCTGATGGGATCGGTGGAAGAACCAGCAGCGGCAGCGGGTTGGGTGCTGGCGGTTGCATCAGCGGCGGCGGGCTGAGCTGCCGCAGGCTGAGCGACCGGCGCGGAGATGCCATTCTTCGCATCATTAAAGCCTTTCTGAATCGCGTTGGCGAACACCTGAGCCTGGCCATTCAGCGGCAGCAGCAGCGCAATAATGCTGGTTGAAGCTTTGGTGTAGTTCTGCATCTGGCTCAGCTGCGTCGGCAGCGTTTTGGCCGCCGGGTTCTGCGGATAGCGGGTCTGCCAGTCTTTGATGCCTGACTTGAGCATCTCGGCATCCTGCGTGTTGGCGCGCCAGACCGCGAGCAGATCCAGCCAGCCCTGCAGCACATTTTCATCGGCATTGATGACCAGGTTGCTGACTTCCTGCGGCGACATCTGGGTCAGTGTCTGCCAGGTGGCGTCGATATTGCCCTGATGATCGGTGCCTTTCAGCAGCGGCTCCTGGGCAATATAGTTGCGCAGCAGCGAGAGTGAAGGGCGACCCTGTGCGCTGGCGATCTGCAGGCTGTAGTAACGCGCCAGCTGATCCTGCGACAGTGCGCCGGTTTTCACTGCCGCTAACAGCGGTTCGGCGTCTTTGATCTTCTGCTGTGCAATCAGCAATTGCGCTTTCAGCAGAAGGGATTCCTGTTGCTGCGTCTCAGAGAGCTGCTGCGGCAACTGGCTCAGTTGCTGAGTCGCCTCAGGATACTTTCCTTCCTTCAACAGGGCGCGGATTGCAAGTAATTGCCAGTCGGTCTTGCTATCATCGCTGCTTTGCTGCGCTTGCTGCAGATAGTAAGCGGAGCTGGCTGTAACGGGCCCCTGAATATTGACGGTTGAGGTTTGCGGCCCCTGACCGCTACATGCGGCTAAAATCAGCCCAGCAAGAATGACAGGCAGAAAGCGTCCTGCTTTATGACGAACGACTTTTGAAGGAAGCATACTGTATCCAGTGATGTTTTTTTCAAGATGCTCAATATTAAATCGGCAATTCGGATGAAACAATGAAACAACTCGATCGGGCAGAGATTTCTGCCAGCACGCTCTACATCGTTCCAACCCCGATTGGTAATTTGGGTGATATCACCCAGCGGGCGCTGACGGTGCTTTCGAGCGTCGATCTGGTCGCTGCGGAAGATACACGTCATACCGGACTGTTGCTACAACATTTCGCCATCAATGCGCGACTCTTCTCACTTCATGACCACAACGAGCAGCACAAGGCTGAACTGCTGCTGACGAAGCTGCAGGAGGGTCAAAGCATAGCCTTAGTTTCTGATGCTGGCACGCCGCTGATCAACGATCCGGGCTACCATCTGGTGCGCCGCTGTCGTGAAGCGGGCATCCGTGTGGTGCCGCTGCCGGGCGCCTGTGCTGCCATTGCTGCATTAAGTGCCGCAGGGCTGCCATCCGATCGTTTCTGTTACGAAGGGTTTCTGCCCGCCAAAACCAAAGGCCGTTGCGACGCCCTGCGGGCGCTGGTGCAGGAGCCGCGCACGCTGATTTTCTATGAGTCGACCCACCGTCTGATCGACAGCCTGCAGGATATGGTGAGTGAGCTGGGTGCCGAACGCTACGTGGTGCTGGCGCGCGAGCTGACCAAAACCTGGGAGTCGATCTACGGTGCACCGGTCGGCGAGCTGCTGGCGTGGGTAAAAGAAGATGAGAATCGTCGCAAAGGCGAGATGGTGCTGATTGTCGAAGGGTACAAGACCGATGATGAAGATGCGTTACCAGCCGATGCGCTGCGTACGCTGGCGCTGCTGCAAAAAGAGCTGCCGTTGAAACGCGCGGCTGCGCTGACCGCTGAGATCCACAGCGTGAAGAAAAATGCGCTTTATAAGTATGCGCTGGAGCAGCAAGAGGCGTGACAAACGCCGGCGAATGTCCTATTATCCCGCGCCGAAGCTGACCAGACAGTCGCCGCTTTGTCGTCGTCCTCACTTGTGGGGAGACGGGCAGAGGGGAGGAAAGTCCGGGCTCCATAGGGCAGGGTGCCAGGTAACGCCTGGGAGGCGCAAGCCTACGACCAGTGCAACAGAGAGCAAACCGCCGATGGCCCAGAAATGGGATCAGGTAAGGGTGAAAGGGTGCGGTAAGAGCGCACCGCGCGACTGGCAACAGTTCGTGGCACGGTAAACTCCACCCGGAGCAAGGCCAAATAGGGGTTCACAAGGTACGGCCCGTACTGAACCCGGGTAGGCTGCTTGAGCCAGTGAGCGATTGCTGGCCTAGATGAATGACTGTCCACGACAGAACCCGGCTTAACGGTCAGCTTCGACTTTTTATCAAAAACCCCGCTTCGGCGGGGTTTTTGCTTTGCAGGGTATAAGCAGGCAGCGGTCAATGTCGAAGTTTGGTGCATCATACTCAGCGTCCCTGGGCAGACGACTACAGAGAATGAAAAACTTTTTGCATTTACATCAACAGCAATTACAGCTTCATATACATCACAAAGTCGAAGCATTGCCTATATAGCAAAATATTCGATACTGAGTACAGGTACAGCTAATACCGGTGCATCATTTTTCGCAGGTTACCGTACACCTGGTATTCACTAAATAGAGCTTTTCCTGTGGTTTGTGCTTATTGTTATTGTGGTTAAATTTTGTAATATTCCTCACAGGGTAAATGGAAATTAAATAGAGGGAATTATGACTCGTGGATTTGTGAGGTACCCAATTTGAGCAATCGTGGAGAAATCCTGGATTCATCCCGATTTGGTTCAGAAAACTGGATTAGGCATGGGCTTCTTTATTCAGGAGTGCTTGGCTGGCTTGATATGGGGCACGCTCGCGGAGATGATGTTCGTAAACTTATGGCACAGTTCTCCACTGGTGAAGCTGGCAGCGATTCTTATTACCGGGTGCGTTATGAACAAACTATGGGGATCAGCCGGTTTGCTACTGGTCGCTTTAATGTCTGGGAGATAAAAAAAGGGAGAACTCTCACAGAAAGGCAGAGTATTGCATTGGTGATGATGATGAGTACTGCTGTCGCTTTTGAAAATTGGCAGTCAATGCCCTGGTTCAGTTGGTATACTGATAGCGGTTTCAGTGGCGAGGATCTTGTGTCGGACTTATTTGGTTTCTATAAAGTTAATTATCCCCGCGTATATTGGGGAGAACTTAAGATTGCCAGCAAAGAATCAGCCCTACGCCGATGGGACCATTATGGACCGATTAGTCGTTATAAGAACACGGGTTTTTTACCCTTGTTATTTCCTGATCCTATAGAAAAATTCACCTGCCCACGCCCTTATAAAGGTCAGCTTCCGCGATTTATGAAACAGGTTATGCCATATAAATTTACTCCGAATGATGACATAGTGCGACGGTCTAATGATAAAGCCGGAATCATTAACGTATTTCAGTAAACAGAGAGTGAAAATGTTAAAAAGGATCGCTGCAATCGGCGCTGTCATTATCATTATTTTCATGCTGATTGATTTTAGTATGCAGAAGGTGGCTGAACGGGATGAAGGTTACACTCAGTCAAATCTATGGGCATATTATCTATACACTGACAGGGATATCAGGAGGGCCCCACGTGCATCTGAATCATATCATTTTACGTTTACCGCGCAGGATGGTAGTCAACCGCAGGAAAGTAGTATTGTTTACAGCACGGATGCTCCTTTAGTTGAGGTTAAAAATTATCTGGCGTCCTTAGGTTACAGGGCGGTGGAGCATAATGGATGGTCTGAAAAATGGGAAAAGGAAGGTAATGTTACGCCTTACTTCTATATATCTCATGACAGCAAATCACATTCGCTAACGCTAAGTAAGGTAGATTTTCGCTGACAATCTTCAGTGACCCAATCTCCAGCACTAATCAAGCGACTCTTCCCCCCAAAACCAGATACGCGACGTGTGGTTTAAGCAATCTGCCTGAACGGTCAGCGTCGGCTTTTTATCAAAAACCCCGCTTCGGCGGGGTTTTTGCTTTTTGACGCGCGGTGGTTTGAAGGTCAGCGGTGAGATCGCGCCTGCAAAGGAAACAGGGTCAGATCGGAAAGTCGCAAAATCCGTCATCCCTGACATGCTCGGCCCGCGCCATCCCTGGCGCGGGACGCTTTCCTCTTCTGACCCTGTTCCCTTCGCGTTTAGATTGTCATTGCGGTCAGATTGTATCTGCTCCCTGCGCGATATGCAGGCAGCTTAACCGCGGCCGTGCGGCTCGTCCCAGTCAAACGCCGGGCCCAGTGAAATGACGCCGTTCGGGTTGATGGTCTTATGGCTGCAATAGTAGTGATGACGAATATGCGGCAGATTAACCGTCTCTGCGATACCAGGCATCTGATAGATATCACGCAGGAAACCACTCAGGTTTCTGTAGTCACTAATGCGATGGCGATCGCATTTAAAGTGGGTCACATAGACCGGATCAAATCGCACCAGCGTGGTCCATAACCGCAGATCCGCTTCGGTCAATTGATCGCCAGTAAGATAGCGATGCTGGCCTAAAATCTGCTCCAGCCGCGACAGCGAATGGAACAGCGCAGTGACTGCCTCGTCGTAAGCGGACTGAGAAGTGGCAAAGCCTGCTTTGTAAACGCCGTTGTTCACGGTGTCGTAGATCCAGCTATTCAGTTCATCAATCTTTTCGTGCAGTGCAACAGGATAATAATCCCCGGCACGGGCACCGACAGCATCAAACGCACTTTTGAACATGCGGATGATATCGGCAGACTCATTGCTGACGATGGTGTTCTGCTGCTTGTCCCACAATACCGGCACGGTTACGCGGCCACTGTATTGCGGATCGGCGTGCAGATAGAGCTGATAGAGGAACTCATTCTGGTAGAGCTTATCGCCGGTCGCATCCTGAAAACTATCATCGAACGTCCAGCCATTCTCCAGCATCAGCGGATGCACTACGGAGACATCGATCATGCTATCAAGGCCCTTCAGCTGACGCATCAGCAGCGTGCGGTGCGCCCAGGGGCAGGCCAGCGAGACATAAAGATGATAGCGGTCGCGTTCGGCGACAAATCCCGCTTTACCCACCGGGCCAGCACTGCCATCCGCGGTAACCCAGTTGCGGAAAGCCGACTCTGAACGCTTGAAGCGTCCGCCGGTAGATTTGGTGTCGTACCAGGTGTCATGCCAGACACCGTCAATTAACTGTCCCATAATGGCTCCAATGCAAACAGGGCGGGGAAATGTCCCCGCCCTGCTAAGTATATGTGGCATTACGCTTTATGTGAGATTAGCGCGCAATCGCTGGCTGTGTTTTTCTTTTGCTGATCAGGCGATCAATGCTGTATGCACCAGGACCCACCAGACCTAACACCAGGAAACCACCGGCGATAGAGAGGTTCTTCATGAACATCAGCTGGTTCACGCCTTCGGCAAAGTTACTGTGGAACAGAAACGCGGTCAGGATGGTGAAGCCTGCAGTAAACAGGGCAGTGAAACGGGTCAGGAAACCAAACAGGATAGCCAGACCGCCGCCAAACTCCAGCAGGATAACCAGCGGCAGCATAAAGCCCGGGACGCCCATTGCTTCCATATATTGCTGAGTACCTGCATAACCGGTGATTTTGCCCCAGCCAGCCGTAATGAACAGGATTGGCATCAGGATGCGAGCCAGTAACAAACCAACGTCTTCGAATTTTTTCATCATTTACTCCAGCGCTATCAGGGATGCAGGGCAAGCTGCCCGCAAGGTTTATGCCCGCTGAAAGCAGTATTGCGTTCATTGGGTTGATAGCTGGAGATGATAGTCGCGGAGTGGAAAGGTTGTAAGCGAGATATACTGTCAGTGTTTTTCAGAAATTCTGATGAAGAAAAGCCGGCCTTTTCAGGACCGGCTTTTAGCAAAATTAACGCGGTGGCAGAGCGGACTTGATCATGCGCCAGGTACTCCAGGCGCCGAATCCCCGTTTTACCCAGCGTAACAGCATGTTGGGACTGCGAACGGAGTAGATAGCCAGCGCACTGCTGCCAATGGCCAGGTAGCGGCGCAAGCTGAGGAAGGTGAACCAGCCGCGATCGTAATGGGCGGTGCCTTCCAGCCAGTCACGCCGCGCAGCGCTTAAATCCAGCCGCTGCTGCTGCACATGCTTAAGCAGTTCATGGATGCGTTCTTCACGCTCGCGGCGGCTCATCAGCGCTGGTCCTCAAGTAAATCCCGGTCTGTTTCCAGCTCCTTGCGCGTGTGGCGCAACAGCGTGGACTGACGTGATTTGTGAAGCGTCCAGAGCCCCAGAATAACCGCCAGCAATAGCAGCGTGCCGGTCGTGATGCCAATGGCCATCAGACGGTACTGCGCATCCACTGCCCAGATAATCAGAACCATCAGGCTCATCAGACCAAATGCAGTGAACAGCATTGTCAGGCCAACCATCAACAGCAGCTGAATCAGGTTAGCTTTCTCGTGCTCCAGTTCCACCACTGCCAGACGAACGCGTGTCTCGACCATGCCAACCAGCGTGGTAACAATGCGCTGGCCGATGTTAATGACCCCTTTAGCCGGGCCGTGGTTATGCTGTGAGTCAGCCATAATTATCGACGCGAAATGAGCATGCCCAGTGCGACGCCAATCGCTGCACCGATACCCACACCATGCCATGGATTTTCACGCACGTAGCCTTCGGCTTTTTGCGCCGCTTCGCGGGTGGTCGCAGCAATGCGCTCGCTTGATTCGCCCAGACGTTCACGTGAGCTATCCAGCGCCACACGCGCTTTATTGCGAAGTTTATCCAGCTCGCCTTTGGATTTTTCAGTGCTGCTGCTCAGCACCTCTTCCAGGGTATCGGCCAGGTTTTTCAGTTCAGCACGCAAATGTTCCGATGATGTGTCTTTAGACATAAAATACTCCTTTAACATCAGTTGGTTAGTTCCGATTAATAGGGCTCCGCCTGTAACTTTTTCAGCTCCCGGCGCGCTTCATCCAGTTTTTGTTGTCGCTTAGCAATCTTCTCCTTGTCATGGCCCTCTTCACGCTCTTCCCTGAGTGCGTGCTCACGCTCAGCAACTTTCTGCTTCTGAGCGTTAATTCTTTCCAGATGGGCGGCCTCGAGCTTTTTGTCGCTGCAATCGGCCCGGACTTCGGTCAGCGCGCGCTCCAGACCGTTAACCCGGCGCTGGTTGTTATGCTTCTGCGCCATCCCGATTTCACGCTGAATATCCTGCTCTTTCTGCTCACACAGCGATTCCGCTGCCAGCAGCGAACCCGACAGCGAAAACAGCGCGACTCCCAGTAATACTTGATATTTCATTGGTCCTGGACCCTTCCATTGCGACCTGATCCGTCATCACCCGCGTAATCATATGGCTGCGGGTGCTAAGAATCGACTCTCGCTTAAGCATAGACACCCATAGTAAAAAGTTCAAAGAAGACCGGGAGATAGAGCGCCTTTCAGACCGCCGAGCGATGGCGCGACGGTCTGAAAAGGAGAGGGGAGTCGGGAGATTACGCCAGTGAGAGGTGCTGAGAGTGATCGTGCTGCGCCACAATAAAGCCCTGTGGCAGCAGACGGCGTAACACCTTCTGGGCCGCCAGGCTCTGCTCTTCGCTATCAAAATGGATGATCAGTGCATCACCCGCAGGCGTAATGCTTTTGATACGAATACCCTGCGCACTTAATTGCTGGTAGAGATAAAAACCATCGGGCAGGGTGGCGCCAGCATGGGAAACCCGAATCTGCACCACCGTCTCGTGCTTCATCAGACCGGGGACCACACAAAGCGCAACCAGCGCAAAGACGCCAGCGATCAACCACGGTAACCACCGTTTAGGAATAGCCTGCAGCAGTTTCATTACTCGGCTTTCCCGTTCTGATTCGCCTGACGCTTACGCCATATCACCACCAGCGATCCCACCAGACCAAACACCAGCAGCGCCAGCGGCAGCATCATCAGGAAGAACATCATCTCATCTTCATAACGACGGAAAATCGGGGTTTTACCCAGCGCGAAGCCGATAACGGTCAGAATCACCACCCACAGGAACGCACTTACCCAGTTGAAGAACTGAAAGCGGGCATTACTGAGGCCTGACAATCCGGCGATAGTAGGCAGCAGAGTCCGCACAAACGCGATAAAGCGTCCAATCAGCAGGGCAGATAAGCCGTGACGATGGAACATGCTGTGCGCGCGCAGATGATACTGGGCGGGAAGATGGGAGAGCCATTTCTGTACCGTGGGCGTGTTACCCAGCCAGCGGCCCTGTAAGTAGCTCACCCAGCAGCCAAGACTGGCACCGGTCGTTAACACCAGAATCGTCAGGGGGAAGCTCATGGTGCCTTTGGCAATCAGTACGCCGACCAGAATCAGCAGACTGTCACCCGGCAGAAATGCAGCGGGAAGAAGGCCATTTTCTAAAAACAAAATCATAAACAGCACGCCGTAAATGGCCCATACCAGCGTGGGATCGGAGAGGGTTTCGTAGTCCTGCTGCCAGAGGGCATGCAGCAACGATTGCAAAATATCCATCAATTCATTCCTGAACATCATTGTTAAACATGTCCCACAGGGACTTAAACGCAGACCGGCATTTCGTTATAAATTTTAGGAGCGCAGCCTGGGCGGGATTTTCCGGATCCTTCCAGAATTGATTGTTAAATCAGCGACTTTATAACCCCCAGTCGCAAAGGGTAATAAAAGGGCGATAACTGTAACAAAAATCGCCTGTCTGAGACAGGAAAACTCTCTGGCGAACAGGAGTTTTACCTTGTGAAACGGCGTGTAAAAAGGAGCTTTACATGACCTGACACTATTGCAGATTAACTGACCGTCTCAGGGCATTTTCAGGCACTTTTAGCGGGCGTTATTGGACCCATCAGGCAGGATGACCGGATTCTCACCAAACATGTATCGATCCACGTTAAATTCAAAATCATCCGCCGTCGCGTTAAACAGCATCTGTTTAGTATTTTCCAGATGTTGCCACATCGCCAGTTTGCTGGCGGCGGGATCTTTGCGCATCAGAGCTTTAAGAATCTGATCGTGGTCGTCGCACCAGCTGAGAATGCTGCGCTGGTCGATGTGTTCGTGAAGTTTGAGCCAGTAGGGATTGTGCAGGCGATGCAGCCACATTTTTTCAACGATGGCGGCTAAGGCACTGTTCTGGGTGGATTGCGCGATACGTACATGAAACTGCATATCCCACTCGGAGTCGCGGAAGTGATCCTCCTGGCGGGCTTTTTCCTGAATCGCCATCAGGTCGATAATGTCCTGACGCGTTACCTGCGTTGCAGCGAACTCGGCCACATTACTCTCAATCAGCTGACGAGCCTGGAGCAGTTCGAAGGGGCCAAACGTGGCGAACTCCAGCTGACTGCTGGTGGAGGCGATGCGGTTCTGCTGCTGGCTGGCAATGACGTGGATGCCCGAGCCTTTGCGGACCTCAACATAGCCTTCAACTTCCAGCATGATGATCGCTTCACGTACGACGGTGCGGCTCACTTCCATCTCTTCGGCAATCAGGCGCTCAGCAGGCAGTTTGTCACCCACCGGATAGATCCCGGTTTCAATGCGGCTTTTCAGCTCGCTGGCCAGCTGTTGATAAAGTCGACGGGATTCAGTGAAGTCCATAGCACAATCCTGGTAGCAGACAGATAAGTTGTTATACCACTTCAGGAGGTGCGAGGAAATGGGCTGGCTTGCGCCAGCCCGGCAGATTAACTGCGAACGGCGCTGGCCTGCGGAATAACGGCTTCGGCATTCAGCTCTGAAATGGGTTTATTTTTCAGAACCGTCCAGATAACGACGGCACCCAGCAGATCAAACACCGCCAGCGCGGCAAACAGTGGGCTGAAGCCCAGCGTATCGGCCAGTGCACCGACCACCAGCGCAAACATGGTGCTGGCGGTCCAGGCTGCCATGCCGGTCAGGCCGTTAGCCGTGGCAACTTCATTGCGGCCGAAAACGTCTGAGGAGAGGGTGATCAGCGCGCCAGAGAGGGCCTGATGCGCAAACCCGCCGATGCACAGCAGACCAATAGCGACGTAGGGGCTGGTGAACAGGCCGATGGTGCCCGGCGCAATCATTAACACCGCACCCATCGTCACGACCATCTTGCGGGAGACGATCAGGTTAACGCCGAACCAGCGCTGAAACAGCGGCGGCAGATAGCCACCGAGGATGCAGCCGAAGTCCGCGAACAGCATCGGCATCCAGGCGAACATCGCAATCTCTTTCAGATTGAAGCCGTAAACCTTAAACATAAACAGCGGAATCCAGGCGTTGAACGTTCCCCATGCCGGTTCTGCCAGAAAGCGCGGCAGGGCAATACCCCAGAACTGGCGGTTACGGATAATCTCCAGTGCTGACATTTTGCGGGTGTTGCCGGTCTGATGCTGCGCTTCCTGGCCGGAGATAATGTAGTCGCGCTCTTCATCGCTCAGCTTCTTCTGCTGTTTCGGGTGTTTGTAAAACACTAGCCAGCTGAGTGCCCAGGCCATGCTCAGCACACCGGTCATGATAAATGCCATCTGCCAGCTGTGCGCCACAATCGCCCAGACCACCAGCGGCGGAGCCAGCATCGCACCGATAGACGAACCCACGTTAAAGTAGCCCACGGCGACCGAACGCTCTTTAGCCGGGAACCATTCGCTGCTCGCTTTCAGTCCGGCCGGGATCATCGCCGCTTCAGCCGCACCGACTGCGCCACGTGCCAGCGCCAGTCCGCCCCAGCTGCCCGCCATCGCCGTAGCGGCACAGAAAATCGCCCACATAATAGCAAACACCGCGTAGCCGACTTTGGTGCCGAGCAGATCCAGTACATAACCTGCCACCGGTTGCATCAGCGTGTAGCAGGCTGAATAGGCCGCAATTATGTAGGAGTACTGCTGCGTGGTGATATGCAGCTCTGACATTAATGTCGGGGCCGCCACGGCAATGGTGTTACGGGTCAGATACCCTAACACCGTACCGAGCGTCACCAGTCCAATCATGTACCAGCGTAACCCTTTGATCTTACGCATCCTCTACCTCTTCCAGTTCTGTATGCGGTCTTGCCGCTGTTGTTATCTGGAGCGGGACAGCACGTGATGCAGCTCTGCTCACGCCCGCAGGTTCTGTATGAGCAACCCTGTTATGACCTTGCCATTTGTGAGTCGCTAACGACCTCACGATGGGGCGAGAGCCTAACTTGTTATACAACTTTAAAAGTTGAGAGCCATCACAAAAACCCTTTCTGCACTGTGGGATACTGGAAACCTGCGTAATGACAGCCATTTAGCGCGATGCGGGCGACAAAAACGTCCATAACGGCAGCCAGCTACCGCCGTTTATGTGAGCAGGATCGCAAATAAATCCGTAACGGACTAAAATTGGTATGATAACTTTGGGCCATCCGTGGTTCAGTCGATGAGGAAGCATGTATGTCACGTTTCATGACCGAAGATTTTTTGCTGGATACCGAATTCGCCCGTCGTCTCTATCACGACTATGCAAAGGATCAGCCGATTTTCGACTATCACTGCCACTTGCCGCCGCAGCAGATTGCCGAAAATTATCGCTTCGCCAACCTTTATGACATCTGGCTGAAGGGCGATCACTATAAGTGGCGGGCCATGCGCGCCAACGGTGTGGCTGAGGCGTTCTGTACCGGTAACGCCAGCGATCGTGAAAAATTTGACGCCTGGGCACGCACCGTACCGCACACCATCGGCAACCCGCTCTATCACTGGACCCACCTGGAGTTACGCCGGCCTTTCGGTATTACCGATACACTGCTTTCTGAGAAAACAGCTGACAGCATCTGGCATCGCTGCAATGAACTGCTGGCGCAGGATAGCTTTACCACGCGCGGCATCATGCAGCAGATGAAGGTGAAGATGGTGGGCACCACTGACGATCCGCTGGATGACCTGCGCCATCACCGCGCGCTGGCAGACGATGCCAGCTTCAGCGTTAAAGTGCTGCCGAGCTGGCGTCCGGACAAAGCGTTTAATATCGAAGCGGAAACCTTCCTGCCGTGGATCGAGACGCTGGAGCAACTGACGGACATCAGCGTGCAGCGTTTTGACGATCTGCGTAGCGCACTGCATCAGCGGCTGGATCACTTCGCGGCGCACGGCTGTAAAGTCTCCGATCACGCACTGGATGTGGTCTGCTACGCCGAGGCGGATGACGCCACGCTGGATGCGATTCTGGCGCGTCGCCGCAGCGGTGCCGCGCCCAACCCGCAGGAAACGGCACAGTTTAAAACGGCGGTGCTGGTCTGGCTGGGCAGCGAATATGCCCGCCGTGGCTGGGTGCAGCAGTATCACATTGGCGCACTGCGCAACACCAATCCGCGCCAGTACCAGCTGCTGGGGCCTGATGTCGGCTTCGATTCGATCAACGACCAGCCGCTGGCCGAACCGCTGGCACGCCTGCTGGGCGCGCAGAATCTTAATAATGCGCTGCCTAAAACCATTCTCTACTGCCTGAACCCGCGCGACAACGAAGTGCTGGCCACTATGGCGGGCAACTTTCAGGGCGAAGGTCAGGCGGGCAAAATGCAGTTTGGTTCAGCCTGGTGGTTCAACGATCAGCTGGATGGTATGCAGCGTCAGATGACACAGCTGGCGCAGATTGGTCTGCTGAGCCGTTTCGTCGGCATGCTGACCGATAGCCGCAGCTTCCTCTCCTACACCCGCCACGAATATTTCCGCCGCTTGCTGTGCCAGATGATAGGCCGCTGGGTGGAGCAGGGTGAAGCGCCAGCCGATGAAGCACTGTTAGGTCAGATGGTACAGAACATCTGCTTCAACAATGCTCGCGATTACTTCGGCATCGAGCTGGGAGCCTGATAATGAAAAGGCTAAACCGTCACGACTTTCCGGGCGCCGTCTATCGCGACCGGGTGATCCAGTTCGGCGAAGGCAACTTCCTGCGCGCCTTTATTGACTGGCAGATCGACTGGCTCAATGAACATCAGGGCACCGATGCCGGGATCGTGGTGGTGCGGCCGCGCAACCGTGAAGTCAGCGACAGCCTGAATCAGCAGGATGGACTCTATACCACACTGATCCGCGGGCTGAACGATCAGGGCGAGCAGGTCAGCGAAACCCGGCTGATCCGCAGTCTCAACCGTGAAATCCAGCCCTGGCAGCAGTTCGGCGAGTTTATGGCGCTGGCCCGTAATCCGGATCTGCGCATGGTCTTCTCCAATACCACCGAAGCGGGCATCGCCTTTGTCGGCACGGATCAGCTTACCGATCAGCCTGCCAGCAGTTTCCCTGGCAAACTGACGCAGCTGCTGTGGGCGCGCTATTCCCACTTCAATGGCGCCAGCGACCGGGGCTGGCTGGTGGTGCCGTGCGAGCTGATTGACCATAACGGCGACACGCTGCGCGATCTGGTGCTGCGCTACGCCGATCAGTGGCATCTGCCCTCCGAATTTAAAACCTGGGTTCATCAGCACTGCGCGTTCTATAACACCCTGGTCGACCGCATCGTCACCGGCTTCCCGGCGGAAAGCGAGCCGCTGCAACGCGAGCTGGGTTATGAAGATCGCTATCTGGTGGCGGGCGAAGTCTACTATCAGTTTGTGATTCAGGGGCCGTCGGCGCTGTTTAATGAACTGAAGCTGGCGGCGCTGTCGCCGCAGGTTCGGCATGTGGATGACATTGCGCCCTATAAAGCGCAAAAAGTGGCCATTCTCAATGGCGCGCACACTGCAATGGTACCGGTCGCGTTTCTGGCCGGTATTGAGAGTGTGGGAGAGGCGATGGCCGATCCGGCTATCGCCGGATTTGTGGATAACCTGCTGCGTCACGAAGTGATCCCGACGCTGGATCTGCCTGCCGATGAACTGCACGCGTTTGCCGATGCGGTACAGCGTCGTTTCCGCAATCCGTTTATTCGCCACGCGCTGCTGTCGATTGCCCTTAATGGCATGACCAAATTCCGCACCCGTCTGCTGACCCCACTCCTTGCAGCGCATCAGCAAACCGGCGAGTGGCCGACACACATCACCTTTGCGCTGGCCGCGCTGATCGCTTTTTATCGCGGCGAGTCAGCCGGCAAAAGCTGGCCATTGCAGGACGAGCCGCAGTGGTTACAGCGCTACGCCGACGCCTGGAAAGCACTTGATGCGGATCAGCTGTCACCGCAAAAGCTGGTGAACGGCGTACTCAGCGACGCGCAACACTGGGGTGAAGATTTAACCCGTCAGCCCGGACTGGCTGCGGTTGTCACCCAACACCTGCAAAATATCATCGCCCACGGAATGCGTGAGGCGCTGAGCCAACTGAGATAACGCTATGCAAGACGCAATTAAAATTGATCCCCGCGACAATGTCGCCGTGGCGTTACGTGATTTAGACGCGGGCGCCATGATAGAGCTGCCGCCACTGAGTGTGGCGGTGCAACAGGCGGTCGGACGCGGGCATAAATTTGCCCTGCAGCCTATCGCGCAGGATGAGCTGGTGATCAAATATGGGCTGCCGATTGCCCATGCCACGCAGCCTGTGGCCGCCGGTGAGTTAATCCATTCGCAGAACGCCCGCACCAATCTCAGCGATCTGGATCAGTATGCGTATCAGCCCGAGTTTGTGACGCTGCCGCCGCAGCCGGGTGACCGTGAGGTGCAGATCTACCGTCGTGCTAACGGCGAGGTTGGCATCCGCAATGAGCTGTGGATCCTGCCAACCGTTGGCTGCGTCAACGGCATTGCGCGTCAGATCCTGCAGCGCTTTCTGAAGGAGACGCAGGAGGCAGAAGATATCGATGGCGCGTTCCTGTTCAGCCATACCTTCGGTTGTTCGCAGCTGGGGCAGGATCACGAAAACACCCGCACCATGCTGCAGAACATGGTGCGCCATCCTAATGCTGGCGCGGTGCTGGTGATTGGTCTCGGCTGCGAAAACAATCAGGTTGATGCCTTCCGTGATACCCTCGGCGCGTTTGAAAGCGACCGGGTCGAGTTTATGGTGTGCCAGCAGCATGACGATGAGGTGGAAGCCGGGCTGGAGCGGCTGCACGCATTGTATGAAAAAATGCGTCGCGACCAGCGCGAGCCGGGCAAACTCAGCGAGCTGAAGTTTGGTCTGGAGTGCGGCGGTTCGGATGGTTTGTCTGGCATCACCGCCAATCCGTTGCTGGGACGTTTCTCGGACCAGATGATCGCCAATGGCGGCACGACCGTACTGACCGAAGTGCCGGAAATGTTTGGCGCAGAGCGGATTCTGATGAGTCGCTGTCGCGACGAGGAGACCTTCAGCAAAACGGTGGCGATGATCAACGATTTCAAACAGTATTTTATCGATCACCAGCAGCCGATCTACGAAAACCCGTCACCAGGCAACAAAGCGGGCGGTATCACCACGCTGGAGGAGAAGTCGCTGGGCTGTACTCAGAAAGCGGGGCAGAGCCAGGTGGTCGATGTGCTGAAGTATGGCGAACGGTTAAAAACGCCGGGGCTGAATCTGCTGAGTGCGCCGGGCAATGATGCGGTCGCCACCAGTGCGCTGGCGGGAGCCGGTTGCCACATGGTGCTGTTCAGTACCGGACGCGGCACACCTTATGGCGGTTTTGTGCCGACGGTGAAGCTGGCCACCAACACGCCGCTGGCGGAGAAGAAACCGCACTGGATCGACTTTAATTCCGGACGATTGATCGAGGGAATGAGTATGGATGCGATGCTGGAAGACTTTGTCGACAGCATTGTGGCGATTGCCAGCGGTCAGCCGACCAACAACGAGAAGAACGATTTCCGCGAGCTGGCGATTTTCAAAAGCGGTGTGACGCTATAGTTTGTCAGGCAAACAATGGCGATCCTGATGTTGTTATTACCGTCGGTTAATCCTGTGCCCTTCGTGGGTGGCAGAGTCCGATCGCAAAGTCGCTTAAAGCATCCCTGCTCGCTCGGCCCGCGCCTTCCCTGGCGCGGGACGCTTTGCTCTTCGGACTCTGCCACCCACTCTTTGAGCTTTTGAGCTATCTGAAAGGTTAAGCCCGGCTGGTTTCGCGCTCCGCTTCTGCCTGACAGACGGCTGCGGTAAACAGAATATCGGTTGAGGAGTTCAGCGCGGTTTCCGCCGAATCCTGCAGGACGCCGATAATAAAGCCGACCGCCACCACCTGCATTGCCAGATCATTCGGAATGCCGAACATGTTACAGGCCACCGGGATCAGCAGCAGCGAACCGCCCGCCACGCCAGATGCACCACAGGCACAGAGTGATGCCACCAGACTCAGCAGAATCGCCGTCGGCACATCAATGCTGATCCCCAGCGTATGCACCGCCGCCAGCGTCAGCACGGTAATGGTAATCGATGCCCCCGCCATACTGATGGTTGCGCCCAGTGGAATCGACACCGAATAGGTATCCTCATCCAGATCCAGACGTTTCGCCAGCGCCATATTCACCGGAATGTTGGCGGCAGAACTGCGGGTAAAGAAGGCGGTCACGCCGCTTTCGCGCAGGCAGGTGAAGACCAGTGGATAGGGGTTGCGACGGATTTTATAGAACACCAGCAGCGGGTTCACCACCAGCGCCATCAGCAGCATACAGCCCAGCAGCAGCGCCAGCAGATGCGCATATTGCCACAGCGCGCCAAAGCCGGTAGACGCGAGGATCGAGGCCACCAGACCGAAAATACCAATCGGCGCGCAGCGAATCACGCAGCGTACCAGCCACGTCACCGCATGAGAGGCATCATTGAGAAAGGCGCGGGTAGTGTCACTGCTGTGACGGAAAGCCAGCCCGAGACCAATTGCCCACACCAGAATGCCGATGTAGTTGGCGTTCATCAGGGCCGTGATTGGATTCGACACCATGCTCATCAGCAGTCCACGTAGCACTTCGGTAATGCCGGATGGTGGTGTGATTTCCGTGGTGCCCACCGCCAGCGTCAGCGTCTGCGGGATCAGATGGCTGAAGACCACCGCGACCACCGCCGCGAAAAAGGTGCTCAGCAGATAAAGCATAATAATCGGCCGGATATTGCTCTTCTGGCCCTGCTGGTGGTTGGCAATCGAGGCGATCACCAGCATCAGTACCAGCAACGGCGCGACCGCTTTCAGCGCACTGACAAACAGTTCACCCAGCAGACCGACCGCGATAGCGGCATCGTGTGAAATCCAGGCGAGCGCCACACCGGCGATCAGCCCAATCATGATTTGCTTCACCAGGCTTCCGGCGAGCAGCGTGCCCAGACGTGCGGAGAGAGTTTTCTGCATAATATTTTCTATATTTTGTCGCGGATGTAGTTTCAGACGCGATGTTTTGCATCGGCTAAAACGGTTTGCCCGGCGGAGTATAAGGAAAAGATCGGACGAGAAAAGAGAAAGTTCTGTCACTGTGGAGCAGGTCAGATTTTTATTATGCTGGATAGTGGAAGTGTGACAGAGGGATGAAATGGCGTGACAGGCTGCCACAAAATAAAACAGGGGCATCGGCTGCCCCTGCAGGTAATTATGGTGCGAGCTTTTTCTGGTCTCTTTTGCGGTTAACCCAGGCATTAATCAGCAGGGTTGATGCCAGAATGGCACCGACCACACCCAGCGAGATACCGACCGGGATATGGTAGAGGTCGACAATCAGCATCTTAAAGCCGATGAACACCAGCACAATCGCCAGGCCATACTTCAGCATCGAGAACCGTTCCGCCACGTTTGCCAGCAGGAAGTACATGGCACGCAAACCCAGGATAGCGAACAGGTTTGAGGTCAGTACGATAAACGGGTCAGTGGTCACGGCGAAGATCGCCGGGATACTGTCGACCGCAAAGATCACGTCGCTGATTTCTACCATGATCAGCACCAGCAGCAGTGGCGTCGCAAACAGCACGCCGTTTTTGCGGGTGAAGAACTTCTCGCCGTCGAGATCGTCAGTCATGCGCAGATGCTTACGCAGCCAGCGCACCACAGGTTTTTCGCCCACCGCGCTGTCATCCTCTTTCGCCAGCGCCATTTTCACACCGGTGAACAGCAGGAAGGCACCGAACACATAGAGGATCCAGCTGAACTGCGTGACCAGCCAGCTACCGGCGAAGATCATGATGGTACGCAGCACGATAGCGCCTAATACCCCATAGATCAGCACCCGGCGCTGCAGATTGGCCGGAATAGAGAAGTAACTGAACAGCATCAGCCAGACGAAGACGTTATCCACCGCCAGCGCTTTTTCCAGCACGTAACCGGTCAGGAAGGCGAGCGTCTGCGTGTTAGCGACTTCACGTCCCGCGCTGCCCTCCAGATACCACCAGAAGGCGGCGCTGAACAGCAGTGAGACTGAAACCCAGATCAGCGACCAGACGGCCGCCTGTTTGAAAGACATGGTCTGCGCGCCACGGCGTCCCTGCAACAGCAGGTCGATAGCCAGCATGATAAGCACCACAACCGCAAAGCTGCCCCACAGTAAAGGCGTACCCACAGTTTGCATATTCGTATCCTGTCCGAAAAATAAAAAAAAACGGCTGAAGTCAGAAGACGTCAGCCGCTTATTTTTGTGTAAGCAAACCTCGCCTTCCGGCAAGGTCTCACTTACAACACAGAAATTGATTCCGGGTTGCCTGATGACCGGATGCTTTCGCATCGTAATGACGATCAATCAGCTTACAAGTTACTCCCCTTTGCAGGAGGGTAAGTTACGGTTTAGCCGCACAGGAAGCAACACCTCTCAGACATATTTAGAAATATTTACATAGCAGCCTGGTCGGCCGGGAAGATCACGCCGGTCTGGCGGCGTATCTCAGTCAGCAGCGACGCAGTAATCCGCGAAACCTCAAGCGAAGGGTGGTCCACCTGACGCTGCTCAACCAGCCGGGCAAAAGCGGCGGCTTCATACAGCATGGTGTTGATATGCTGCGGCTGGCTCAGCGTCTGCTTTTCCGCGCCCCGCGGCACAAAAGTCAGCTGCTGGCACTCCGATAACTTCTCTATCACCAGCGCGCCCGCTTCACCCTGAATCTCGCTGGGTAGGCTGGAATCACTCACCTTCGAATGCAGAATCGTCACATCGAAATCACCGTAACTCAGCACCACCACGCCGTGCGCGTCCACGCCGCTCGCAAGCAAAGTCGCGCTGGCCTGCACACGATCTGGCTCGCCCCACAGCGTCACCGCCGAGGCCAGACAGTAATAACCGATATCCATAATTGAGCCATTCGACCAGCGCGGATCAAAGGTATTGGGGTTCTCACCGTTGAGATAGCGTGGGTAGCGTGAGGAGTACTGGCAGTAATTCAGCAGCGCTTTTCGCAGTTTACCCACGTCAGGCAGTGCCTGCTGCAGCCGCAGGAAATTAGGCAGGCTGGCAGTTTTAAACGCCTCAAACAGCACCACCTGATGCTCACGGGCGCAGGCGATCATCTGTTCCACTTCTGCCAGGTTAGAGGCCAGCGGTTTTTCGCAAATCACATGCTTGCCGTGCGACATAAACAGCAGCGCCTGCTGGCAGTGCAGTGCATTGGGGCTGGCCAGATAGACCGCATCGATCTCCGGACTGGCGGCCAGCGCTTCCAGTGAGGTAAAGGTCTGTTTGCAGGGATAATCGGCGATAAAGGCCTCAGCCTGCTGCTGACTGCGTGAATAGACCGCACAGAGCTTCATCGCTCCGGTTTCATGAGCGGCATCAATAAACTGGCGTGTAATCCAGTTTGTTCCCACAATGGCAAAACGAATCACGTCATCTCTCCGGCAGCTGTAAAGCGGCAGAGTACCATCTCACCCACGCTGTGCAATGGTGCCGGGCGGGCAGGGATTGATCCTGCGATCCGCATTCCAATAATATGCGGAAGCGATGATGTTTATGTACCAACCAGGGAGCGCAGGTGAAAGCAAGTAAGCACGCATTAAACTGGACCACACTTCTGATCGCCATTCCGGTCGGGTGTGCGGCGTCGCTGGTGACGCTGGCTTTCCGCGGCGTGATTGAACTGATCAACCATCTGCTGTTTGCCCGCAGTGGCGAAATAACCGAATCCCTGCATCTCTGGCCGTGGATCTTCTGGCCGCTGCTGGTGGGGGCGGGCGGCGTACTGGCGGGCTATTTTCTGCGTTATGCCGTTGCCATCGAGCAGCAGCAGACGGTGAAAACGGATTACCTTGAAGTGATCAACGCCCGGCTGGATGCGGTGCCGACCCGGACCTCACTGTTCCGCGCCTTATCGTCGATTGCCAGTATCGGCAGCGGCGCCTCGATAGGTAAAGAGGGGCCGATGGTGCAGCTCTCGGCACTGTGCGGCAGTGCGATTGGTCGCCTGTTACCGGCCTCACTTAACCTGAAAAACAGTGACGTGGTGGCGATGGCCGCGGCGGCGGGCCTCGCGTCGGTTTACCATGCGCCACTGGCGTCGGCGATTTTTGTGGCGGAAATCGCCTTCGGCATTTCTGCGTTGCAGCGGCTGATCCCCCTGATCATCGCTGCCGCCACGGCGGTGATGACCATGTGGACGCTGGGTTTTCGCAGCGCGCTCTATCCGCTGGCAGACGCGAACTTCGCCATGGATCTCAGCAGCCTGCTGATGACGGTGGTGATTGGTCTGTGCGCCGGTCTGGCGGGCTGGATCGTGATTAAATGCATCGCCCGCAGCAAAGTGCTGTTCAGCCGGGTCGCCTCCCTGCCGCTGCGCCTCGGGGCGGGCGGCTTTGCGGTCGGCTTACTGGCGCTGATCTCCACTGATATCCTCGGCAACGGCTACGAGGTGATCGTCAAAGTGATGGCAGGGCACTACCTGCTGCCGGGTCTGCTGCTGTTGCTGGTGCTGAAAACCCTTGCTACCAGCCTGTCGGTAGGGTCGAACGCCGTCGGCGGACTCTTTACCCCTTCGCTGCTGATTGGCGCGCTGCTGGGGGTGATCATCGCGACGGTGGGGGCGGCGCTGCATCTGCCGCTTGGCAATGTGCTGCTCTATGCCGCGATTGGTATGGCGGCGGTGCTGGCGGCGGTCAGTCAGGCGCCGTTGATGGCGATGCTGATGGTGCTGGAGATGACGCTCAACAGCAGCCTGCTGTTTCCGCTGATGATCGCCACGGTGCTGGCGTCGATGGTGGTCTATCGCCTGCAATCCGCCAGTACTTATCCGGTCGTGAGTCATCACTTCAGCCGTTCAGAAGCGAAATATGATTTCGATAACATGCGCATTGCCGAGCTGATTATTGCGGGTGCGGCGTTGCAGCCGGAGGAGTCGGTGGGGCAGGCGCTGGCGGTCAGCTCCCTGAAGCGTGAACGCTATGTTTATGTGATCAACGCCGCGGGCGCTTTCCTCGGTGTGGTCTCGATTCATGAAATTTCGCGCCGGGTGCTGGCCCAGGAGATCACCCTCGATTCACCGGTGCAGTGCGTGATGGATCAGGATTTCCCGGTGGTGTATCAGAATCAGAGTATGCGTGAGGGATGGGAAGCCTTTGCGGCGGTGACGCTGGAGCGGTTGCCTGTGCTCAACAATCCGCAGGAACGGCGCTTTCTGGGGGCGCTGACCAAAACCAGCCTGATTCAGAAAGCGCAGGAGTTTCTTTAAGCCGCGTTGCCGCGCATCGCCTGGTCCGTCATCCACAGTCGCGCATCAAATTCGAGCTGGTGATAATCCGGCTCCATATGGCAGCAGAGCTGGTAGAACGCCTTATCGTGATCTTTCTCTTTAAGGTGTGCCAGCTCATGCACCACGATCATCCGCAGAAACGGCTCTGGCGCGAGGCGGAAAAAGGTCGAGATACGGATTTCCGCTTTCGCCTTAAGCTTACCGCCCTGAATCCGTGAGATGGCTGTGTGCAGCCCGAGTGCATGCTTCATCACCTTAATCTTGTTATCCCACATCACTTTGCTGATCGGCGGCGCATTGCGCATATAGCGATTTTTCAGCGCCTGCGTGTAGTCATACAGCGCTTTATCACTCATCACGTCATGGGTGTCGGGATAACGTTCCTGCAGGAACGCACCTAAGCGCTGATGGGCGATCAGCGACTGAACCTGCTCAAGAAGGGGGGCAGGATAACCCTGAAGGTAGATCAGTGAGGACATTAGGGATTCCAGGCGAAAGACAGTATACTGCGCCCCCGATTTTGGGGCGAAAATCAACCAAAGTGTACCACGCCGGAGAATTCATGAGCCAACTTGAACTGAACGATCGCACACTGATCCTGCATCGCTTCCCGCAGATGCGTGACGAAAGTCCATTACAAGCCTGGGATGCGGCTGATGAATATCTGTTACAGCAGACGCTGCCAGAGGGGCCGGTGCTGGTCTTCAACGACAGTTTCGGGGCCTTAACCTGCGCCCTGAATCCGCGTACCGTCTGGCACGTCAGCGACTCCTGGCTGAGCCAGCAGGCCGCCCGTCAGAATCTGACCTTTAATGGGCTGGATGACAGCGACGTTCACTTTGTTGATAGCCTGGCTGACCTGCCTGCTTCACCTGCGGCTGTGCTGATCAAGGTGCCTAAAACCCTGGCGCTGCTGGAGCACCAGCTGCGCGCCATTCGCGAAGTCGTCACGCCTGATACGGTGATTCTGGCGGCGGCGCGCGCCAAAGAGATCCATAACTCTACGCTGCAGCTGTTCGAACAGATCATTGGTGAAACCAAAACCTCTCTGGCGTGGAAAAAAGCGCGTCTGATCTACAGCCAGTTCAGCAAGCCTGAACTGCGTGAGGCCACGCCGACGCTGGTCTGGCCGCTGGATGGTACCCCTTATCAGATTCACAACTACGCCAACGTCTTCTCGCGCGCTTCGCTGGATATCGGCGCACGGCTCTTTGTGCAGCATCTGCCGGAAAACATTGAGGGCGAGATTGTCGATCTCGGCTGTGGTAACGGCGTGGTGGGACTGGTGGCGCTGGAGCAGAACCCGCAGGCCGAGGTGCATTTCCTTGATGAGTCTTACATGGCGGTCGCTTCCAGCAAGCTTAATGTGGAAGTGAACCGTCCTGAGGATCTGTCACGCTGTCAGTTCCTGGTGAACAACGTGCTGAGCGGCTATCCGTCAGATCGGCTGCACGCGGTGCTGTGCAACCCGCCGTTCCACCAGCAGCACGCGGTGACCGATCACCTGGCATGGCAGATGTTCCGTGATGCCAAACGCTGCCTTCAGTATGGCGGCGAGTTGCGTATTGTCGGCAACCGCCACCTCGATTATCACCACAAGCTGAAGAAGCTGTTTGGTAACTGTACGCTGATCGCCTCTAACCAGAAGTTCGTGGTGCTGCGCGCGGTGAAAATGCGCTAGTCAGACGGTTAATGCCAGCTGCGTCGCCTGCGCAATCGCACGGCGCGCATCCAGCTCCTGCGCCACATCTGCACCGCCGATGACTGTCACCCTCTGTCCTTTTGCACGCAGCGCGGCTTCCAGTTCGCGCTGCGGCTCCTGTCCGGCACAGATAATCACATTATCGACCTCCAGCAACAGCGTTTCGCCGTTGCGCCGCAGATGCAGGCCGCTGTCATCAATCGCCAGATACTCAACGCCGCCCCACATCTCAACGCCCTGCGCCTGCAGACTGGCGCGATGGATCCAGCCGGTGGTCTTTGCCAGCCCGGCACCCGGTTTTCCCGATCGGCGTTGCAGCAGCCAGATTTGCCGTAACGCAGCAGGCGGCTCGGGTTTCATCACGCCGCCACGCTGCGTCAGGCTGTGGTCGATGCCCCATTCGGCATAAAACGCCGCCAGATCTTCGTCATGGGATGGCTGTGACAGATACTCCGCCACATCAAAGCCAATACCGCCTGCGCCGATAATCGCTACCCGTTTACCTACCGGGCGCTTATCGCGCAGCACCTCCAGATAGCTCAGCACGCTGGGGTGGTCGATGCCCGGAATATCGGGCGTACGCGGCTGAATGCCGGTCGCCAGCACCACTTCATCGGCGTCACTCAGCTGATCCGCCGTCACCCGACTGCCTGTCTGAACCGTCACGCCTGCGGCTGCCAGCTCATGCCGGAAATAGCGCAGCGTTTCGCTGAACTCCGATTTGCCAGGGATCAGCCGTGCAAGATTGAACTGGCCGCCTATCTCCGGCGCGGCCTCATAGAGGGTTACCTGATGGCCGCGCTGCGCCGCCTGTAGCGCAAACGCCATGCCGGCCGGACCGGCACCCACTACGGCCAGCCTGCGCGGGGCGGTGCTGGCGATGACCGGCATCAGCGACTCATGGCAGGCGCGCGGATTGACCAGGCAGGAGGTGATTTTACCGGCGAACACCTGATCGAGGCAGGCCTGATTACAGGCAATGCAGGTGTTGATGCTGTCCGGTTCACCGCGCTGTGCTTTAGTGACAAAGGCGGGATCGGCGAGAAAAGGGCGCGCCATCGACACCATATCGGCGCAGCCGGACTGCAACAGCTGCTCGGCGACGGCGGGATGGTTGATGCGATTGGTAGCGATGACCGGTACCTTCACCTGTTCACGCAGGCGCTGCGTCACCCACGCAAAGGCCGCACGCGGCACGCAGGTGGCGATGGTCGGGATGCGCGCCTCGTGCCAGCCAATACCGGTATTAAACAGCGTGACGCCGCACTGCTCCAGTTCGCCCGCCAGCAACAGCGTCTCCTCCAGCGTGCTGCCCTCTTCGATCAGGTCGAGCATCGACAACCGGAAGATGATGATAAAGGCGTCACCGGTCGCGGCGCGAACGGCGCGGGTAATCGCCAGCGCGAACTGCATCCGCTGCCGGAAGTCGCCACCCCAGCGGTCGGTGCGCTGATTGGTGTGCTTCACCAGAAACTGATTAATCAGGTAGCCTTCGGAACCCATGATCTCCACGCCATCGTAGCCCGCCTGCTGTGCCAGTCGGGCGCAGCGGGCAAAGTCATCAATGGTCTGTTCAATCGCCGCCTCGCTCATCGCCTGTGGCGTAAACGGGTTAATCGGCGCCTGGCGTGCCGAGGGCGCAACCAGATCGGGCTGATAGCTGTAACGACCGGTATGCAGGATCTGCAGGGCGATTTTGCCCTGATGTTGATGCACCGCCTCCGTGATCTGCCGGTGCCAGTCACATTGCGTCTCGTCGGTGAGCATCGCGCCATGCGCGGTGGTGACACCCTGGGCATTGGGGGCGATCCCGCCGGTGACGATCAGCGCGACGCCTTCACGCGCCCGCTCGCCGTAGAAAGCCGCCAGCCGGGCTGCGCCATCCGGATGCTCTTCCAGTCCGGTGTGCATTGATCCCATCAGAAAGCGGTTTTTCAGTCGGGTAAAGCCAAGGTCCAGCGGCGTAAACAGCGCAGGATAGTCAGGATTGACGGACATGATAGTCACTCACGGTAAAGTGGTCGGATGAGTTCACTCTAGCCACTTCTGCGTTAAAAAAAAGTGAAAGAATGTCAGGGTGTGAGTGAAATCATAAACAACGGCAGGGGAGTGAGGTGAGTAACAAAGAGTGGGCGGAGGTCGCCCGTGCCTTGCGCAAAGAGGTTAAGACCGTCATCCGTGGCCCGCGTAGCTTCGCGACAGGCGTCAGCGCCCGTCGCTGTTCAGGTTCTGCTACATGCTGTCAGCGCGGTGCCAGAAAACCCATTAACGTCGACGGATCCACGAATAGCGGGAGTGATAGCCGCTGCCGTGGTGGGTATTGAAGCGGTAGCTTGAACCGCTTTCGGCCATGCAGTAGGTGCAGACATTGACGTTATCGATCTGCGCAGCCGGCACACCCGCGTTTATCAGCAACTGCATTGCCAGCGCAGGCAGATCGAACCAGACACCCTGCTGGCGGGCAGCGGCCTGTGGACGTTGCGCCAGAGGATTAACCGGCTGGTTCTGGTGCCAGCGCAGCCCGCTGGCCAATGCCGGGTTCTGCGCAATCTCCGCCAGCTGCGGTTCGGCCAGTTCATAACAGCAGGGGCCCATCGCCGGACCGATCGCCACCATCAGGTTCTGCGGCTCGCAGCCCTGCTCGCACAGTTTTTCAACCGCGCGGGTCAGCACACCCGCCAGCGTACCTTTGAGTCCGGCATGAACCGCGGCCACGATCCGCTGCTGGCGATCGGCGAACAGCACTGGCAGGCAGTCGGCGGTGTAGACCGCCACCGGGCATGTCCCGCTGCCGATCACGCCATCAGACTCGCAGCTTTTGGGTGGGATGTTCTCGATATCGGTGACCACGGTCGCGCTGTGGCGCTGATGTCCATAGGCGGCATCAGCGGGTGGGGGCTCTCCGGCTGGCTGAAACGCATATTCGAGCCACTCCAGCGAATCGAGCAATGGCGAGCGCGGGATCACGGCCATAGGAATCTCCTGTTATAACAGCGTGCGTTGGGCTGCCCACAGCTTACGTTAACTGCTACATTTTTGAAGCTTCTCCTCAGACCTTTCTCACCTTAAGGATGAAATGATGAAAACCTCCGCAAAACTGGCTGCATCCGGACTGGTCGCGCTGCTGCTTACCGGCTGCGCCTCGTCGACACATCAGACCGCGCAACAGCAACTCGGCCAGCAATCGGTGCTGGCGGTAAACTGGTTCCAGCAGTCTGGTGAATATCAGGCGCTGACCTGGCAGGCATTTAATACCGCGCGTATGGCGTTTGATCAGGCCCCCTCGCTGACCGGCAAACCCAAAGCGGTGATTGTCGATCTGGATGAAACGATGCTGGATAACAGCGCCTACAGCGCATGGCAGGCGAAGAACGGCCAGCCGTTCAGCAGCAAAACCTGGTCAGCCTGGACGCAGGCGCGGCAGGCGAAAGCGGTGCCGGGCGCGATAGAGTTTGCGCGTCATGTCACACAGAATGGCGGCACGCTGTTCTATGTGTCGAACCGCGATCAGAAAGATTACGCGGCCACGGTCGCTAACATGCAGCAGCTTGGCTTCCCCAACGTCAGCGATAAAACGGTACGTCTGAATACTGACAGCTCCAATAAGCAGGCGCGTTTCGATGCCATTAAAAATGCCGGCTATAACGTGGTGCTCTACGTTGGCGATAACCTCAACGATTTTGGTGGCGCGACCTGGCATCAGGGTAATCAGACGCGTCGTGATTTTGTGAATCTTAACCATCAGCAGTTTGGAACGCAGTTCATCGTGCTGCCGAATCCGCTCTACGGCGACTGGGAGAGCGGAATGGCGGAAAACTACAATAAACTGACGCCCGAACAGCAGCTGTCTGTGCGGGAATCGCGCCTGCAAAGCTGGAACGGTAAATAATTCGTCAAGAAAAAGAGCCTGACCGTGTCAGGCTCTGTTAAAACATGGTCCTGATTTACTTTCTCCCGTCACTATTTTGCTGCAAATTAAATTAATTATCTCTTGCTTCATTCTTATCTAAAATCAGGCATATCTGACTGGCTATCAGCAATTAAGCCGGTTGATCGTGCTAATGGTTAATTTTTTAATTAAGAGTATTCCTGGTAAAAAGCAGGCCGGTTGGTATGGCAGTGAATATCCCCTTGGTTAATGATTGTATTTTTTTGTCAGCAATAACTTTAGTTTATTATCTTTTATATTTTAATCTATTGATATTATTGATCTTAAAATGGTTTCCGCTAATTATTTCACTTCTCTGCTGCTTAATTAAATTTACTTACCCCTGACTCTTACTGACGCCAGATTGACAAATAGCATGATGTTAAAGTGCTGTGAAATATTGCTCGTGCATTGGTAATGGTTAGCGGCTATAACCTTTTTCTGTGACTCAGTTCTTATTTACCTGGCGGCTCACGCTTTATTTGTGAGCCGATACACTTTGTGGTTAGCCAGGATGCGACATCCCGGTAGTAGAGAGAAGATGATTGTGACGACACTTAAACCCTTATTAGCGAAAAATCGCAGTTGGGCATTACAGCGCCGCCAGCGTAATCCAGACTACTTTAAAAAATTCCTTCATCAGCAAAAGCCGCACTCACTCTGGATAGGTTGTTCTGATAGTCGCGTTCCGGCAGAAGTCTTAACCGGCTCCCATCCTGGCGAACTCTTTGTGCATCGTAATATCGCCAACATGGTGATTGAGGACGATGACAATTTACTGAGCGTGCTGCAATACGCGCTCTTCTTTCTCGGTGTAAAACGCATTGTATTAAGCGGCCACTATGGCTGCGGTGGGGTGGAAGCCGCGCAGAATCTGCCGGGCAGCGTGCTGGACGGGCAGGAGAGCGCGCTGGCGAGACGCATTCAGACGTTGCGTCATGATATTCAGCACGGTCTGGCGGAAAGCCCCCCTTCAGACGCGGAGCCGGGTGAACAGCTCGATCGGCTGGTTGAGGCCAACGTTAAGGCGCAATTCGCCAGACTGGTGAAATCTGAACCGGTCCGGCAAATCTGGCAATCGGGCCAGGAACTGGAGGTGTTTGGTTGTGTGTATGACCTGCGCTCCGGCCATCTTAAAGAGCTGATTCATCAATCTGCAGAGGAACCTTCATTATGAACCTCGATACCCTGCGTCGCGACATTCCTGCGGGTCTGGTGGTGTTTCTGGTCGCCTTACCGCTCTGTCTTGGCATCGCACAGGCCAGCGGATTACCGCCGTTTGCCGGTCTGCTGACCGGTGTGATTGGCGGCCTGGTGGTCACATCACTGAGTCCGTCCCGGTTTGCCGTCAGCGGCCCGGCGGCAGGCCTGGTCACCATCGTCGTCGCCTCAATGGCGTCTCTGGGCAGTTTTTCCGCCTTTCTCACCGCGCTGATTATCGCCGGAGCACTGCAATGCTTGTTTGGTCTGCTGCGTGCCGGACGGTTTATTTCGCTGGTGCCGGGCAGCGTCATTAAAGGGATGCTGGCGGCGATCGGTTTGCTGCTGATCATGCAGCAGATCCCGGTGGCGCTGGGTGCCGCGGGCGATGCGGAACTGGTTTCACTGGTGACCGGTGAGATGACCTTCTCGCTGCCCGCGGTAGCAGTAGCGGGTGTCGGCCTGGCCATTTTATGTCTCTGGACCACCGCACCGGTGAAACGGATCAAAGCGCTGGCCTGGATCCCTGGGCCGCTGATTGCCGTGCTGATAGGCTGCCTTGCTACCGTCGTGGGTGGACGGCTGTTCCCGGAAATGACCAGCGGTCTGGCGCGCATTTCGTTGCCCGCTTTTGACAGCATTTCCGCGCTGGTAGCAGAGCTGGAAACGCCCGACTGGATGGCCTGGCAGAATCCGCAGGTCTGGGTCGTTGCGGTAACCTTAGCCCTGGTCGCCAGTCTGGAAACGCTGCTGAGTCAGGAGGCGCTGAAAAAACTGCGTCCTCAGACGCCCGCGCCATCGCCTAACAAAGAGATGTTCGCGCAGGGCATCGGTAACCTGGCGGCCGGTTTCCTTGGCGCGATGCCGATAACGGCGGTGATTGTGCGCAGTTCGGTTAACGTCAGTGCGGGCGCGCAGACCAAACTGTCGATCTTCATTCACGGTGTGCTGCTGCTGATTTGCGGTATGTGGTTCAGTGAGATGCTGAACGCCATTCCGCTGGCCAGCCTCGCTGCCGTGCTGCTCTATACCGGCTACAAGCTGGCGACACCCAAACTGTTTATTGAGCAGTTCCGGATGGGCGCCCAGCAGTACGTGCCGTTTCTGGCCACCATCGTCGGTATTATCACGCTGGGCATGCTGGTCGGGATTGGTATCGGCATCGCCACGCAGATCCTCTATAGCATCTATAAGAGCCATCGCAACGCGCTGCAGCTCACCCGCTATGACGACCACTACGTGCTGCGCTTTCAGCAGAACCTGACCTTTATGCACAATCCAAAGCTGCAGGGATTGCTGGATGAGATCCCGGAAAACAGCGTGGTCATCGTCGATAACGACAATGCGGAATATATCGATCCCGACGTTAAAGCGGTGCTGAAAGATTTTGGCGATAACGCCGACAAACGCGGCATTCGCCTGAGTCAGTGGCCGGTTGCCGTAAAATAGCGTTTAGCGCAACGGTAAAGTCGTCAGAACAGCAAAAATCGGATATCTCGGATATCCGATTTTTTTATTTGCGATGCATAATAGAGCCCCAGTTTTTGCTGTCATCTGATGGGTTTAGCCTCAAAACGGTAACTTTTCTGAGTTAGCCCATGAAACGAGGTTTTATCGCCGGATGACATTGAGGATATTCAGGATTTAATCATTCTGACACCACGCGCCTGTCCAGGCTGGCGTGGACAGCCAGCCTCTCTGTGACAAGGTCCGGATGTATGCGCATACAGCTGTTTGAAGAGCACAACGTTAAGAAGAACGCATTTTCACTGTTTTTAATCACGTTGCTGTTTTGCTTTATCGGCGGACACCTGCGCTTTCCACAGGAGCTGTCGCTGTTCTGGCCGGTCAACGCGATCGTCACTGGCGTGATCGTCCGGAATCCTTTTCTGCATCAGACCCGCTATTACCTGGCCACCTTTGCTGCGATGGTGTTAAACGACATCGTTTTTTCAGGCTGGGCGCTCTCTGCTTTTACCCTCAACATGGCGAATCTTCTGTTTGTGCTGGTGGCGGTGACGCTGCTGGTAAAACATCTTCAGCACGACTCCGGCAGCGAGCGTATAACCAGCGTGCTGCGCATTTTTCCGGCCTGTCTGCTGGCCGGACTGGCCTGCGCCAGCTGGGGGGCGCTGGCGCAGCAGGCCGATTTTAACAGCGGGCTGGTGACGGCCTGGGGCGAATGGTTCAGCGAACAGTTCTCAACCGGGCTGATGCTGCTGCCCTTTTTGCTGACGCGCGACTGGGCGTCGCTGTCGCCCCGGCAGTTTATGCAGATGCGCAAGCTGGCACCGGTTGTCGCCGTGATTTTTTCGCTGATGATTGGCGCGATGATGGGCGGCGCAGGCAGCCTGACGTTCCCGGTTCCGGCGCTGGTCTGGTGCGCCATCGTGCTGCCGATGCCGCTCACCAGTCTGGTGATTTTGCTCACCGGCATTAGCGAAATCATTCTGGTTTCGCACGGCGTGATGAATATCCAGGGCGATGACAATATGCTGCCGATCACCCATCTGACCTCGGCACGGCTGGGCGTGGCGACCATTGCGATCAGCCCGCTGATTGTGGCGGTGAGCATGGATGCGATTCGCCAGCTCAACCAGCGTCTGGCGTTGCGCGCCAACTATGACTTCCTGACCCGGCTGCTGTCGCGGTCCGGCCTCTATGAAAGTCTGCGTGCTGAGCCAATCTTCCCGGACCGCCGGGCGGGCGTGATCCTGCTGGATGTCGACTACTTCAAAGCGATTAATGACAATTTTGGTCATGATGCGGGTGACAGCGTGCTGGAAGAGATCGCCCGCCGTATGCAGCGCGTTGTGGGTAAAGAGGGGCGCATCTGCCGTTTTGGCGGCGAAGAGTTTGCGGTGGTGCTGTTCGACCAGAATCCGGAAAAGCTCTACTTTCTTGCTGAGAGCATCCGGCAGAAGATGGCGAAAGAGAAGTTCTGGCTGCAGGGCAGTACGGCCACGGTCACTGTCAGTCTGGGGCTGGCGCATGGCTGTGCCGGTGAGGCGACGGAGTGGCACCGCGTGATCAACCGGCTGATTTCTGCAGCCGATAAAAATCTCTATCTGTCGAAACGCAATGGCCGCAATCAGACCTCGCCGGTTAACTACCGTGCCATCACCAGCGACGTGGCATAACGCCACGCCGCCGGGTTCTGTCAGCTGACGCTGCTTTTCAGGGTACTGGCCTGCTGGTGGCGTTCAATCGCCAGGTCGATCAGGCGACTGATCAGATCCTGATAGCTGAGTCCGGCCGCCTGCCACAATTTCGGATACATGCTGATATTGGTGAAGCCGGGCAGGGTATTCACTTCGTTGACGATAATTTCGCCGTCGTCAGTTAAAAACACATCGACGCGCGCCATGCCAAAGCACTCCAGCGCGGTAAAGGCTTTGATGGCGACCTCACGAATCGCATCGCTGGTTTCCGATGAAATGGCTGCCGGGACCACCGTCTGCGCACCGCTCTCAGAGATATATTTGGTGTCATACGAGTAGAAAGCGTCATGCACCACCACTTCACCGCAGGGGCTGGCTTCAGGGGCATCGTTGCCCAGCACCGCACACTCGATCTCGCGGCCTTTGATACCCTGCTCAATCAGCACCTTGCGGTCAAAGGAGAAGGCCAGCGCCAGCGCGGCATCAAACTCTTCAATGCTGTCCACTTTGCTGACGCCCACCGATGAACCCTGGTTGGCGGGTTTGATAAACAGCGGCAGGCCAAAGCGGGCAATGACTGCGCTGGCGTCCAGCTGTGTGCGCTGGGCCTGGGTGACGCTCACCCACGGCGCGACGTTGAGGCCGGCGTCGCGCAGCAGGCGTTTGGTAAAATCTTTATCCATGCTGACCGCAGAGCCCAGCACGTCGGAACCGACAAAAGGTAACGAGGCCATACGCAACAGGCCCTGCAGGGAGCCATCTTCACCCAGCGTACCGTGCACGATAGGGAAAATAACGTCGATCTGCGACAGTGGATGGGCGTTATGACGGGTGATGATCTGCTGCTGAGTCGTGCCGGGCACCAGCGCCACATCTTCAGCGGCGTGATTCAGCGCGATCAGCGCCGGATTTTCAGCGTTAAGTAAGAAGTTTGAAGCATCGTTAAGACGCCAGTGTCCCTGCTTATCAATGCCCAGCAACACCACGTCAAACCTGGTTTTGTCGATCGCCTCAAGGATATTTTTGGCCGACTGTAACGACACCTCATGCTCAGCCGATTTCCCGCCAAACACGATCCCTACCCGCAACTTTGTCATCAATTTTGCCCACTGAAAAAATCAAAACCACAAGATAGCATGGGCTTCGCGAGGGAAAACAGGGCAGGGCGACAGATAATTGTGAGCAGGCGATTAACCCTCGCCACTCACCAGATCGCTGTCGTTCAGCTCCCAGTGCTGACGCGGGTGGCAGCTCAACGGCCCGCTCGCAAAGGTCACTGAATCTCCTCTTTAACCTGATGCAGGCGGGGTGTCAGGTTTAACTTAACCTGACGCAGAGCCCAGCCAGACTTCAACCTGATGTTCCTGGCGATGGCTTTCCAGCGCTATTTCGTCACCGTCACACCGTTTGCCATCCAGCCACAGCTGATAAGTGCTGTCACCGCGAGTAACCCGGATGTTGTAGATACCTTCCCCCTCACGGTAGACAATTTTTATCTCTGACCAGTCAGCGGGAAGCTGTGGCCGGACAGACAGCGCGTTGCCGCGCCGGGTTATCCCAAGCAGACTCTCACTGATAAGCTGATAGGTCCAGCCTGACGAGCCGGTATACCAGGTCCAGCCGCCTCGCCCGCTGTGGCCTTCGGCCGCATACACATCCGCAGCCATCACATAAGGTTCCGCTTTGTAGATCGCCATATCCTGTTGATTGCCACTATGATTAACCGGATTAATCATAGAGAGCAGGGACCAGGCGCGCTCTGTTTCACCCATCGCCGCAAAGGCCATAATCGCCCACAGAGCCCCATGGGTGTACTGACCGCCATTTTCCCTGACGCCCGGTAAATAACCGCGAATGTAGCCCGGATTTGGCCCTGCACCATCGAAAGGCGGAGTGAGCAATTTAATCAGCCGGTTATCCTTATCAACCAGATGCTGATAAAGCGCCTCCATCGCTGACCGGCATCTGGCGTCCTCGCCTGCGCCAGAGAGTACCGACCAGCTCTGGGCAATGGCGTCTATCCGGCACTCACTGTCAGCATGTGAACCGAGCGTCTGGCCACTGTCAAAAAAGCCGCGCAGATACCATTCGCCATCCCAGGCCGCATGGTTAAGCGCGGTTTTGAGCGTCTGCGCGTGCTCCTGACAGTGGCGGGCGGTATCGGTATCGCCGAACCGCACAGCCAGCGCGGCAAAGCGGTCCAGAACCGTATAGAGGAAGAAGCCGAGCCAGACGCTTTCACCCTTGCCGGCAATCCCGACGGTACTCATGCCATCGTTCCAGTCCCCGGAGCCCATCAGCGGGAGGCCGTGCTGGCCGAAATTAAGGGCGTGGTTAACCGCGCGAACGCAGTGCTGCCATAGCGGTTCATTAATCTTACTGACGCCCGGAAGCTCATAGACAGACTCTTCGTCCTCAGCCAGCAGGCGACCTTCAAGGTAGCTGACGGGCTGTGACAGCAGCGTAATATCATCGGTTGCCTGCACATAGCGGCACAGCGCATAGGGCAGCCACAGATAGTCGTCGGAGCAGCGGGTTCTGACGCCACGGCCAGCAGGCGGATGCCACCAGTGCTGTACATCTCCCTCAATAAACTGGCGGGATGCACACAACAACAGCTGATCGCGCAGGCGCTGAGGGGCAGCGTGGGTCAGCGCCAGCGTATCCTGTAACTGATCGCGGAAACCAAAGGCACCACCGGATTGGTAATATCCGCTGCGCGCCAGCAAACGGCTGGCCAGCGTCTGGTACAGCAGCCAGCCGTTTGCCAGTAAATCGACCTCCGTTGCCGGTGTCTGGATTTGCACTTTAGTCAGTAGCTGGTGCCAGTGCTGTTTAACTTTGGACAGCTCGTTCTGAGCCTCCCCGGTGGAGAGGAACTGCTGCATCAGCGCGGTCACTGCACTCTCATCTTCCCCGACGCCGAGAGCAAAAACAAAGCTGCGGCTGTCGCCGTCAATCAGTGTCGTCAGCGTCTGCAGCGCGGCGCAGGGATCCATTCCTGCCCCGGTGTTACCCGACAGACCACGAACATTCATCATCGCGGGCTGCCGTGTGGTGCCGTTACGGCCCAGACACTCAAGCCGGTTGCCGCTGTACGCAATCCGGGTACCTGTGACGGCAAAAAAAGCGGTCCGCGCAGAGCCCGTGCTGTTATAAAAGTTTCTGGCCAGAACCGCGCTGCCTGTGGCGATAGCGGCAGGGGATGTCACCACATGCCTTGCAGATCGGCTCGCCAGCTCACCCAGAACCCATTCGACGTATCCGGTAATCGACAGATTACGCGTTTTGCCAGAGAGGTTACTCAGCGTCAGCAGGGAAAGTCTGACCGGCGCCTCCTCTGCCACGAACACCGTTAACGTGCTGCTGATGCCATACTCCGTGTGTTCAAACGTGCTGTAACCGAAGCCATGACGGGTCAGATAATCGCCCTTGCCGCGAACCGGAAGCGGCGTGGGCGACCAGACATCACCCGTCTCTTCATCACGCAGATAAAGCGCTTCGCCAGAGCTGTCACTGACGGGGTCATTGTGCCAGGGCGTCAGACGATATTCATGCGCGTTTTCATACCAGCTATAGCCCTGGCCACTCTCGGAAATGACGGTGCCCAACTGGCTGTTGGCCAGCACATTACACCACGGCGCAGGCGTCTGCTGCTGGCCGGAAAGAATGATGTGATATTCGCTGCCGTCCTCGTTGAAGCCACCGGTGCCATTAAAAAACTGCAACCGCTCCGGCGAAAAGGTGACGGCTGCAGGCGGCGGCGTCTTACTGACCGATGGAAA
The DNA here is from genome assembly GCF_025910055.1 of Pantoea sp. JV6. Taxonomy (NCBI): domain Bacteria; kingdom Pseudomonadati; phylum Pseudomonadota; class Gammaproteobacteria; order Enterobacterales; family Erwiniaceae; genus Pantoea; species Pantoea sp. JV6. The sequence continues at coordinate 138,490 of NZ_JAPCIM010000022.1, forward strand.
TGCAAAAGCAGGCGGGGTGCGCACCGGTTTTAACAGCGTGCTGAGCTGATCGGCGAGGCTGCCGTTCCGGCCTTCCAGCACGACCGCCGCGACGCTCAGCAACAGTTGCAGATCGTCAGCGGAAAAACTTTCGCTTTTGCGGATAAATATGCCGCCAGGTTTGTCCGCCTGCTGTCGTTCATCTCCGGCAGGGATCAGGGTCGTGAGCTGATTGAAGAGGTTCTGCTGGTAGCCGCCCTGGTCGCTGTTCAGGATAAGCAGATCGACCGTCAGCCCTTTTTGTCGCCAGTACTGATGCGCCTGAATGAGCGTGGTGACCAGGTCGAGTTGATTAATGTTTTCTATCCGAACCAGAAGAATCGGCAGATCACCCGAAATCGCATGGCGCCACAATGACTCCTGGCCCAGCCGGTTCTGCATCAGCGCGTCTGATTCGCCACGCATTTCGGCGCTGGAAAACAGTACGGCACTGGCCAGCTGATTAAACAGGCTGGTATCTTCGGTGCGGATATTCAACTGACGCAAGGCGACCTGACTGTGGGACCATGCCAGTTCAAACACCCGATCGGCGCTGATGTGGTTACGGTACTTCTCAATCAGCGCAATAGTGGTGTCACGCTGAAGTGTCACACCGTAAAGCATATCGATGGTGACGGTCTCTCCCGCTTTTAACGTCACTGACTGGCGAATTGATAACACGGGATCTAACACCGCTCCCTGCTGACCCGTTAATTCACTGCCCGGCATCAGCGCCTGAGCATCGGCTGGCGTCCTGCCGCGCCCGAGAAAACGAGCCCGGTCGGTTTCAAAAGAGGTCTGGCGGCCGGTATTGCCATGTATCGCCATCGCGTGAAACATCCATGCCGTCACTTCTTTCTCTTCACGTGGCCGACGGTGAGCCAGAATTGCTTCCAGCCTGTCAACGATTTCAGTCTGGACGAACAGATTACTGAACGCAGGGTGGGCCATATCGCTGGCTGCTGGTGCCAGTACCACTTCGGTGTAGCTGGTGATATCAAACGGGCGGGTCTGACGGGAACGGTTAGTGACCGTGATGCGTCTGATCTCCACATCATCTTCCGGGGAGACTACGATATGCGTGTGAATGCTGAAGGTGGTGCCTGAAGCGTCAAACTCAATCCCGGCATCATTGAAACGGGTTTTATAATGCGGACGCTCGCAGCAGGTCGGCTGATAGCTGTGAGCAATCACTTCGGCGGATTGCTGATCGGTAACGTAACAGAACGTTCCGTAGTTGTTGCTGGTGCTATCCGCACGCCAGCGGGTGAGTGCCAGCCCCTTCCACTGGCTGTAGCCTGTCCCCGCGTGCGTCACCATCAGATGATAATCTGCATTGGAAAGCAGCTGAAGTTGTGGCTGGCGTGGATCTGAACCACTGAATTCACGCTGGTCGGGAATGCTGCGCTGCTGTTTAGGGTCACTGTTTTCGACAAAACTGCGGCGTGGGGTATAGAGCTCAATATCATCAGGCACTTTTTCCTGCAGCAGCAAACGCGAAGACTGAAACAGTGCGCTGGACATAAAGCGCGCGACCATGGGCGCATCCAGCAGCTGGTGAGAAAGCGCTAGCAATCCCATCGCCTGGTGATGGGCCATATACGATTTGACGATCGAAAATGGCTGACCGGGAGCCAGTCGGTCCGCGGTGAAATCCAGCGCTTCGTAATAACCGTAGTCACCGCTGGCACCCATTTTTTTAAGTCTTATCAGATTAGCCGTCGCCTCCTGCGGCAGCACCATCAGCGCCAGCAGCGTCGCATAGGGCGCAACAACATGATTGTCATTCAGGCCGCGTTTCAGACCCAGTTCCAGCGTACCAAATGCCCGATACTGGTAGTTATGATTGACGTCAAACGCAGCGTAACCCGATTCCGAAACGCCCCAGGGCGTATCGGTGCTGTTACCCGAGGCTATCTGTTGCCTGACCGCCGATAACGCCATCTTTTCCAGCAGCGTGTCGGGGTAAACCGGCATGACCAGGTGCGGCATCAGGTATTCAAACATTGAGCCGCTCCATGACATCACGGCGGGCTGGTTATTCAGCTGAGTAAATAAGCGACCCAGTACAAACCAGCTCTTGGCCGGAAGCTGGCTGGTGGAGATAGCAAAGTAGTGCGTCAGGCGGACTTCTGAAGGGAAAAGGTCATATTTGCTGGCGTCCAGCAGACCGCTGTCCATGTTATAGCCCACGCTGAGTAAAGACGTGGCCGGATAATAGAGAAAGCGGAAGTCCATACTGGCGTGATCGCTAAGGCGGCTGTCCAGCTCCAGCAGGGCAGCCATTCGTTCGCGGGCGGCCCATATCGCAGTCTCTGCCTGTTTTTCCGGGAGTCCGGGGCGGTTCAGGTTCAACTCAGCGAGCCACAGCAATGACGGAATGTCGGCAGGCAGTGGCGCATCCGGGGTAACCCAGCTGAAAAGGAGGGCCCACTCCTGAGTGAAATCGACCAGTTGCTGATGGAAAAGCGCCGGCCAGTTTACCCGCGTTGTCGGAAGATAAGCCTGTTCTGCCACCAGGCTTAATGCCAGCAGAGCCTGCATCCCGGCGTGAAAATCGGCGGGCGAAGCGCGCTGCATCAGGCTTAGCTGCGCATCGATTTGTTCCACAATGTCGCTGCGGGTGTCGCTCAGTTGGTCTTTAAGCAGTGAGAAGGTATCGGAGAGACCTTCCAGGATACAGGGGAGAGACATCACCGGCTGGTATTTCCACTGCGCCAGGCCAGCCTGAAGGGTTACAAGGTGAGCCGCCATATTACCGCTGTCTACCGTTGAGACGTAGCGTGGGTTCAGCGGTTTTAACGTCTGGGTGTCATACCAGTTATAAAGATGTCCTCTGAAATGCTCCATTCGATCAAGGGTATCGAGGGTGTCGAGCGTCCGGCTGATGACCCGATTCTGGCTGATATAACCAAAATCCCAGGCCGTCAGGTTTGCCAGCAGCGACAGGCCAATGTTGGTCGGTGAAGTCCGGTGGGCCACCCGCGACTCCGGAATCTCCTGTAGATTATCCGGCGGCAAATGGTTGTTGTCACTGCTGGCAAATTCGTTAAACCACGCCCAGGTTTTACGCGCGGTGCGGCGCAAAAAGAGGCGCTGTTCCGCTGAAAGGCTGCCTGGCTGAGCGCGTTTAGGCTGGCTCATGCGGCTCAGTAACGCGGGGGCGACCGCCCACAATAAAGCGAGCGCCAGTGCGACATGCGTCATCGACGGCATGCTCAGGCTGGTCAGGAATACCAGAACCGCGCCTGCTACCGGATTAATCCACATGCGGCGGTAGAAATGGCGCACATCAGGCTCGACAGGTTTCTGTGATGAAGCGCTTTTCCACTCGTTCAGGTAGCGATGGCTGATAGTCAGGCGCCATAAGGTCACGATAATCGCCTTCAGCGACCAGTAACTCTCGTGAGGCAGGATGGCCAGCGCCAGGCCAGCGCGGGAGAGGCGGTTAAAGGCATCGGTGACCAGCATGGATAAATGCTGCCGCCAGGCACGCGTTTTACTTTTCGTCACCCCATCGATCACCAACGCTGGCAGTCCCGGAAGCAGCAGAAAGAGCATGATGCACCCGACCCAGAATATTGGATTCGGTACTATCGTACACAGCATAAACACCAGCATCAGCAGGGCTGGCGCCACCAGGCTGCGGCGCAGATTGTCTGTTAATTTCCAGCGGGAAAGCGCACTGAGCGGGTTCTTTTGACGACTGCAATCTTCCTGCCGCACCTGCAACCGTAGCCAGTTAAGGAGCTGCCAGTCGCCCCGCACCCAGCGAAATCGTCGGGCAACATCGCTCAGATAACTATCCGGATATTGTTCATACAGGACGACGTTACTGACCACACCGGAGCGGGCATAGCACCCCTCAAGCAGGTCATGGCTCAGCACCAGATTTTCCGGACAGGTATTGCGTATCGCCCGGCTAAAGGCAGCGACATCGTAAATACCCTTGCCGACAAATGAGCCTTCACCAAACAGATCCTGATAAATATCGGATGAGAGTGAGGAGTAAGCATCATTCCCCGGAATGCTGCTGCACAGCCGGGCATAGCGGCTCTGACCGTTAACCGGTATCTCTTCAGCCAGACGAGGCTGCAGGATGGCATAGCCTTCAACCACCCGATTTTTGACATCGTCGAATACCGGCGCATTGAGCGGGTGGGCCATGACGCCAATCAGCTTATGCGCTGTCTCACGCGGCAGTATTGTGTCGCTGTCGAGAGTAATCACATATTTAACGCTGTGCAGCTGCGTCTGCGTGGCACCTACCGTGACGCTGAAGGCGTTTTCTTCACCCTGAAGCCAGCGATTCAGGGCATGGATCTTACCGCGCTTGCGTTCATACCCCATCCAGACGCCCTGAGAAATATTATGGGTGCGGTCACGGTGTAACAGGGAGAAGAGCGCAATATCCGATTTACCCCCGCTGTAGCGCCGATTCAGCGCTTCCGTTTTCAGCACGGCGTAACGGATAAGCGCGGCGTCATGATGATGATCCTGTTCGGCGCTATCGGTAAAGTCGGTCAGTAACGCAAAACTGATATTCGTTAAGGCGTTACCGAGATAGCAGATTTCCAGAGAGCGCAACAGGGCGTCTGTTCCCTCATTGCTGCTGAGTAAACAGGGGATAACTACCAGTGTGCGGTCATGCTCCGGTACCGCCAGAGAATAATCGAGTCGGGGCAGGGGAAGGGGATGGCGGCTGCGGGTGGTTAACTCGCTCAGCAACTGCAAGGCGAGCTGGCTGCTGACAATGATGGCGGGCAGCACCAGTAACCAGAGTAATGACGCCATGCCCGCCTGATGGGTACTGTAGAGCATCTCGGCGGTAAACGCGGTTGTCAGCAGTAAAAGGCTGCCTAACCAGGAGAGTAAAGGAGTCTGGCTCAGATGCTGCCGGCTCCTGTTCAGCCACGTCACCTTAACGTCAAGCTGCTGTTCCAGTTGCTGAAATCCTTTATCCAGCAGGTAATAGCCGACATGCTGCTGACGCAGGGGAAGATCAGGCTGGCTGGCCAGCGTCAGCACCGCCTGGGCGACTTCACGTTCATCAAAGCGACTGTGCCGTGCCAGACGTTCAATCACGTGGCGGTAGTCATCGCGACTGTCAAAATGCATCAGCGGGTATGTCCCGGTGGGATCCTGCTGCAGGACTTTCTCAACCAGGCTGACGGATTCGACAAAAGCCTGCCAGTCAATTTCGCCGAGTTGCCGCAGGCCGGTGATACTGTTGCTGACAGAGAGCTGACTCAGGGCCAGCTGCCGGTTGAACTGCTCAATGACTTCCGAGGTTTTCCGGCCGGTATTTTCCAGCTGTTGTTCGACCCAGGTTAACGCCAGAGTATTGTTCTGGCCACTTAATCGCCGTTCAAGTTCAGCGACGAAAGCGCCGGAAACCTGCGGGTTCTGGCGGGCCATATCAGCGATGACCAGAATAACTTTTGATGCATCTTCGGCGGCTGTGGAGAGGATATCGCTGATCCACTGCTCCGCTTTATTACGTTCCTGATGTACCCTGGCGACGTCAGCCGCAATCCGGGCCAGATTGTTGATAAGCGCAAACCGTAACATGGCAGGCATGGCCCACAGTTCGCCGAGCAGCAGGGGCGTAACGCGCTGGTAGGCAGCGATAAAAGGATGCAGAACGCTGGTTTCCAGGCGGCCATCACTGTGCTTAATCATCTCCTCGGCGATAGCCTGGATGCGCAGGTAATGAGCCGACTCCTCCAGCATGGGCAGTCCTTTACCGAATTTGGCCGGTAACAGGTGCCGGACCAGGCGGATCTGCTCTTCAATGATGTAAAAATTATCCAGTATCCAGACGGCCGCTGGTGTCTGGCTGCGCTTATCGCCTTCACTCAGGATTTCTGCGCTGCGCGTCAATGACAGTTCATTATCTGCCAGCTGCTGCAACAGTCGGTAGGACCATTTTCCACCCGACAGATTATGCGTTTTCGCTAATTTTTCGCCGTAGTTATCCATTTGTTCAGCCGAAAAAATATCTGGCCGGTGGGCCTGATAAATACCTTCAGTCGGGAACAAAGGAAAATGCTCATCGGGTAATTCACTTTCCCGGCTGAACCACGTCGTCAGTTTTATTTTCACACTCATTTCCTTGCGCTTGCGCAGCAGCTGGATCCGGAAAAAAAAAGGATGACAAAAAAGGAGCCAAAAGAAGGGCTGGAGGTGATAAACAGGTGTAGATGATATTGATTATAGTCCTGTTTCCGTTATTCGTAGCTATCCTGATTAACCGTCTGGCGTTCTCTTATGGCGATAAAATAAAGTTAAAAAAATAAACAGCTGCCTTCTCCTCACCTTAGCCCTGTTTAACATCAGAGCCGACAGATAAAAAAATTAATTTACCTGCACTGTGTTACGCTGAGGAAAATATTTCAGAGGATAACGACATGACCTGGTTGAGCTTTCTCTTCGACGCGCTACACAGCAGCGAAACCAATACACAGTGTCCGGTGTGTAAAAAGTTTTCCAGACAGTCTGTAGCTAAAAAGAATAAAGGACAGGCAGTCTTATGCCCTCACTGTAAGTCATTGTATGTTATATAAAGTCCGTCGTCTTTTTATGTTGCGAACAGCAGGCAGCAGCAAGTCATACTGTTTAACCTTATCCCTCATTGAGGCAATATCTTCGTAACATTAATTTCAATGTGCTGATAACTCTGCATTATCTTTCATACTCGGTGAAATAACGCTTTGATTCACCCTGGTCGAGAAATTCGAATGGTGAAAGTTGAATAATATCTGGTCCTGCAGACCACACTTCATTAACTCTTGAAATAATATCGCCTTCCTGAAGCGTCAGAAGGTTATTAATGCGTAACACAGCAAATCTGCCATTTTCAAATTCGACCTGATACAACGCAACGTTCTTCAGCGGCATGATGGTTCTTCCATGAATTACCCGGCAGCAGAGTTCAGCACTCGATGAACTTTTCATGATAAACCTCTAATCTATTCATACTCTTCTGTTCAATAAATTAATCTGCAAAATTGTGAATCTGACCTCAGCGCACACGTTGTGCAGATTTCAATTGGCCCGTTTTGACTGCATTTGTTCATATCCGTAAATATAGCGGGTTTATGAAAATAATCTGATACACCCTCTGCAGGGTTAAAAAGTCAGCCCTGAGTATTAGTCGGGTTATCAGAATGAGGATGAGTGGCGTCTTTTACAGGGAAAATAGTGGGTAAGCGAGTGTGAGGTTAATCATGGAAAGGAGAGGTGAACCTGTAGCCCAGGTAACGGAAGCTGAAAATGCAGTGCTGAAAGCTATCAACTGACTCGCCGCCGCAGCCGATGAGGCAAACCGGACCACTAAGCCGCTGCAGGATGGGGTTGATATCAGCATTGCAGCTGATGACAAGATCGCGTGTCTGGCTGAGTGGAACTTACATTGCAGCGGATTTTTTATTACCCATCAATGAAAGCCACTTCAGACAGGCGTGAACCCATCCGGCAACTGATTACTGTTGTGATTAACGGTTTTTACCCAAAGCTCGATAATGAAGGTAAACCAGCTCTCGATTGTAAACCGGGATAGGGTGCTGGCAGACTGGGGGAAAGATTGGGTTCACAATTTATCCTGACCCAATTTATCGCTAAAAAAATATTCACTTGTGACGTTACAGTTGAGAATATTAAGCGGTTAGTCAGAGTTGGTTCTTCGCTATTGTTGAAGGTTCTCATAGTGCAAGGTTAGACTGAAGGGGTTTTAGTCTCATCAAGGCGGATGCAAAGTAGATTTCTGATGGACTCTTCAAAGGTTTTTCGAATGAATCTGGATATGGTCTATTTCCTCGTAGAAAGGCCACTCGGATCCTATTTGATTCATATCAAGAGACAGTGATTAATATGTGAAAGGATGCAAAATGAGCTCTGCAAAATCATTTCTTCTAAAATTCGGTAAGTTCATTGGTATACAAACTGCAAATATTTTTGAAGCCATCTCAACAGGGGTTTTCTCATTTGCTGCATTTTTCTCTTTGTTCTTACTTGATGGCTGGCTGTGGAAAATTGTTGGTTTCTTCGGGTTCTTCATGCTTGCCTACTTTGTTGCTTACCTGATGGATAAGCTAAAAGGAGAAGCATGATCGGTATGGGATGTGATCCGTAATTTAAGCTATCAAACAACAATGCCGTGATACTGATTGTGACTTTCTTTGTAGTCGCCAAAGATACCAATAAAACTATAAAGCTGACTATCAAAGCCAGGCTGATGCATATCATTAGCGGGATATTTATTAGCGAATTATGCACGGGTGGCGGAGGTCGCAGCCGCTGCCGGGATTAATTACTGCTTCGGTTAGGAGCGTCGCTTACGTAATAGAAAACTATGTATATGCCGTATGAACGTTAAACACAAAAGTATCTTCTACAGAAGCCTGATGGAGAATGCTGAGACTATAGTTCCACAATGGCTTACAGCATTTTTGTATGTTTAAGTTAATCTTCTCAGTTAAATGATTCAGTATGGACCGGGCTAAACAGAGGCATTAAGATATTTATCTTCATTTGTGTCAGGAAAACGGTATGGATACGACAGAGCAAATAAATGGAAGATACTTCTTTGATGGAATGAGTGTTGATGGTGATGAGCTTCTGTTTTGGCTTATACTTGATGAGTTCAAAAAAAACTTTAGTGGAATAACTGATATGGTTGCAATCGCGTCAATGCTGGCAAGCTTCCCTGTGATTCCAGTCAGAGGTAAGTTGGATGCACAAAAAACCACACGTGGAACCAGCCCGCTTTCTCTCGCAAGCCGAATGCTTATTCGCCAGCGTTTTCAGAAAAAACGCCGTACTATTACATGGAAAAGCATGCTGCGCGGTGAATGGGCATATACAACAAGTGTCGGGGCATATGTTGGACGTTGGGTGCCCTGGATTGGCGCTGTGTTAACTGCATATGATCTTTCGATTATTACCCGAAATGTTGTTCATCGCTATAAGCTGATTACAGGTGAAAAAGGATAAGGCTGGTTATGAGTAAAGTTGAAGATGTTCATCGTCTGATAAAGAAATACTTTTGGGAAATGCCAGATGATGCATCCCTGAGTACAGGTAAAAATTGCGTTTTGCCTGAAGAGGCCTTTGAGTTTTTTGAAGAATATGCTGAACTATTTAGTGTTGATATGAAGCGATTTGATTTTCGTCTCTATTTTCCCGCTACAGGAATACCCTTTTTGCCGAACGCTATTTTGCCAAAATATCTGCGCACCGATCATCATCAACCTGAGCCTTTAACTGTTCAGATGCTGATTGATTCCGCTGAGGCGGGGAAGTGGCTTTACTAAAACGTAAGCTTGATGAAACCCAGAAACAGTTGGGCGTGCAGGATATTGTAGCCGTTGCAAACATCATTCTCGGTAACAATAATATTGACGTGCCGGGGAAACCGCTCACGTCAACACCAGGCACGTCGGTTGTGTCACTCTTTTTCCGCAGGCATATGTCCTATAAATTCCGGCGGCGCATTCTCCTGACTCTGACCTTAAAATCCTTCAGCCTGCGCGGGCTGAAAATTTTCTGGGTGAATAATCTGGGTGCCTTTGTGGGCAGGGCCGTGCCGGTTGTAGGGTGGGTTATCCTGGCAAATGATGTTGCGCAAATCAGTTTTCGTACCGTACATCGCTATAACATGATTGTGAGGCCGGAGGATAAAATCTGGTGAATGATATGACGACTACTCCTGACCTGGTGCGCAAATATATGCTGCGCGAACTGCCGCTGGTAACAACGCTTCTTTTAAAAAAGATTGAAATCGGTGACGATGATATTTTGCAGGAGCTCTTTGAAGCAGACGATATTGCGGAGGTATCGGAGAAGTTTTTTCGTGATTTTAACGTACAACCAGCAGGTTTTACGCTCGCCACTTATTTCCCCTGGAAAACCCGTTCTTTTTTCACCCGCGCGCCGGTAAAGCAGGATAAAGCCCCCCTGACTATACGCATGTTTATTGAGTCAGCCGCTGCCGGTCGCTGGCTCTTTTAGTCACTGTCTGCGGGCAGCAGGTTTGCCCGTTGTATCAGCTGCAACACAATGACAACAGCATGATTTCCCTTCCCTAAGATTTGACCATAGCGGAATCCCTTCACAGGAGAACCGCCACATGTCACAGGATTATCACCACGGCATGCGCGTTGAGGGAATCAACGAAGGCACGCGAACCATCACCACCGTTAGCACCGCGATTGTCGGACTGGTCTGTACCGGCGACGACGCAGCCACTTTTCGGCTAAACCGCCCGGTAGTTAACCGACATACTCACCTTCAGCGACAGGGTCGGATACTGGGAACGCCAGACCGATCAGGCCATCCGTGAAACGTCCATGAGCCGGGAAGTTAAAGCCGATACGGAAACGCGTGAGCTGGTCAGCAGGGAAACGACAGTCAAAGCCACGGACAGGACCACGGTGATCGGAACGGCGTCACTGATGGCCGGAGCAATTCAGCACGTGACGACAGGCAATTACAGCGTGGCCACGCAGCAGAGCCAGCTGATTACAGTGGGCGGTAATGCGGAAACGGACGTCACCGGCAGCGCGGCAATTAAAGTCGGTCAGGCACTGACTGAAAAAATTGGCCAGCTGCGCCAGAGCATTGCCGGGACGCGTCAGGAAATTATCGCGCCGGTTGTGTGGATTGGTTCAGAGAAGATTAACGTGGCCCAGCTGATGCTAGATACCGTGGCGCTTGTGCAGCAACTGGAGGAAACAGCTGGCCAGCCATACGCACCCGTCATCGGCAAGTAAGCCAGCACACTGACCCGCTATCGCAGCGGGTTTTTTGTTACCCGTCACCAGAACGCCTCAAACGCACGCTGCGCCAAGCACATGCGCGACCATCACGCACTATTACCCCTGACAGATCATCCGCAGAGCGTGGCACTGGCTTCGCGTCAGCCCCGGCAAAATAATCGCTGCGCAGACAAAATAATCGCTGCGCAGACAAAATCGGCGCTACACCGCACCCGCCTGCAGGTTTTGCATCATAAAAATTTTCAGTTTGATTTTTTTTACAAACGGTATGGCCAGCCCGCACGGCTACTGGCTTTCTGCCCGAGTTCTCCAACTGAAAAGAGTGAAAAGAATTTCAGTGATTTTCAGTTTTAAGGATCTGAGATGGATCTCTCTTGATTCTCATATAACTGAAATTAAAGGATATTATATTTTTTGGTCGCCTGCTGGATCTCAGGCGGATCTCCATGAGGTGTAAGTGACTAATCATCAACCTCAGACAGGACAAGGGTTGCGGAGGTTTCAAGGCGGGGGCAGCTTATAAGCTAACTGAAATCGGTCACAGCGGTCAGAAAGGTTTTAAGCGACAGCTAGAGAATTTGCAGTACATCTGTTAAACAACTCCGTAATGAGCCTGTGGCATGCATGCGTAGGAAGAACATAACCCACCAATATGCATCTTGACATTAATCCGCTATATGTTGGCACAATATATAACCTCTTAATTTTGGCCCGCATTTTTCCACAATGAATGGAAAGTGGTGGTCATCAATGTAGAATTGAATATCACAATCTTCACCAAATTCATCATCCGAGTAGGCTTCAAATTTGATAGCTGGCGTGTATCTGTATCTATTTGAATAAACAGAATCATCAATTGTAAATAGTTTATCTTCACTATATGAGGTTTCTTTGAATAAAGATATTAATTTATCTAATCCCTCTGGGTTAATACTGAAAAGTTCATTGACTTCATGCTGATGCTTATCATTATAAATTCTTAATAAACTTTCTTTATAAATTGGATTGATTGTGCAAAAAGACGTTTTTTTATCAATCCGATTTAGGATTAGAATTATTTTTCCTTCAAGTAACCCCATAAACGCTACATTGAAATGTGAGACATTACTATCCTCTATGCGTATGGCGCAATCTTTATAAAGCAGTTTGAGCAATATTTCTTTGGCCGAATAGGAGTACTCATCAAAACTATTTATAAGTAATCTTTTTTTTTCGTCATTAAGGATCTCTAAGTTTTCTTTATCTTCTAATTCTTTCTTTTTTTCTCTTCTCTTAAGTATTAATTTTTTTATAGCGGAAGTAATTTGGTCGGAAATATAATAAATTACTGAAGATATCAATGCGCCAATTGAAAACCCAATAGCTACAACTACGGAAACCAGCAGTTCTGAAGGGATTTTTAATGGGACTAACTCAGGTCTAATATAAACCCAACAGGCAATAATGGAACCAGCAATAATCAATAACCTTAGTGATGATTTAAAGGATATCAAGTTAGCAAGATGACCAATGAACGTCGAAAAAGGATCAGCCATTAATAGCCCTTAAAATCGTTAAACCACATTCACCTTGGGTGGCGTACAAGATTTGGGTGACAACCTGTGCTTACCAAGAATCATAGCCGATGATGCTCGTGCGACACTTTTGCGACACTAAAGGTAGTTATAAAATGAGACCTTAAGAAAACGGTATCTAACTTGCTGAATAGAAAGAATAAATTGGTGGCCCCTGCTGGGTTTGAACCAGCGACCAAGCGATTATGAGTCGCCTGCTCTAACCACTGAGCTAAGGGGCCAGCGGAGCGGGGATTATAAAGTATCTCTTCAGGGCAATCCAGCACTCAGCCACCGGTTGCTGAAATAAGCAGCAGTGATTTACCTGCTGATTTCTATAACAAATCTGGCGAACCGCGATCCCGAAGTCGCAAACAGGCACGGATCATGCTTCTCCGTGCCTTTAGTGAAACCGGACTTCAGTCGTTATGGCTGATAGCTGACTCAGCGCTGACGATAACGGGATGCTGATTGATTCCGTGAAAGGTGGGGAACCATCGTGCCACGTGCCTGATCGTAGTCGTGCCACATCTGCAGATCCTCAAGCGACGGAATGGTTACCGTCTCCTTGCTGTCGAGTCCGGCAAGCGCGGCGTCCACCATCTCATCAACGTCCATCAGCATTTCAGCCGGAATGTCATTAATAGACTGGCCTGCGCGGTCGAAAATCTCCGTACGGGTCGCACCGGGTAACACGGCCTGTACCTGCACGCCGCTCTCTGCGAGTTCACGCTGCATCGCACGCGTCAGAGTCAGTACATAAGACTTAGTGGCGTTATAAGCGCCGTTGAACATCTCATGCACCAGCGACAACACCGAGGCGATATTGATAATGATGCCATTACCGCGCGCTTTGAAAGCCCGGCCAGCCGCCTGTGCCAGACGGGTGGGTGCCAGAATATTTAACGCCAGCATGGTGTTAATGCGTGTGATGTCCGCCTCCAGAAACTCACCCTCAACGCCCATGCCCGCGTTGTTCAGCAACAGCGTAATCTGTGCGTTGTTCGCGATCTCCGACTCCACGCGTTGCAGATCCTGCTCGTGCGTTAAGTCAGCCGCCATAACCGTCACCCGAATATCGTGCTGCTTTGCCAGTGCGTCAGCCAGGGTGGTGAGCCGCCCCTGATCGCGTGCGACCAGAATCAAATCATAACCGCATGCTGCCAGTCGTTTTGCATAGGTCGCACCGATACCGCTGGATGCGCCGGTGATTAAAGCTGTGCCTGATTGTGACATCTCTTTTTCCTCGTATGATGGTCGTCATAATAGCCATCAATATGACGATCATCATATCTGTCGTCAAGCTGGAATATGATGACCGTAATAATTACTATAATAGCCAGACGCTACGTAGCAGACACCGCAGGAGATGAGATGGAGAAGCAGAGCAGCAAAGCGCATACGCGGCAGCGTATCCTTGATGAGGCGGCGCGCGTGATGCGTGAAACCGGCACCGAAGGAATTGGTGTGGCGGCGCTGATGAAGCGGGTCGGTCTGACACACGGCGGTTTTTATGCGCATTTTACCTCACGCGAGGAGCTGGTCGAGGAGGTGCTGAAGCATATGTTTGCTGAAGCCGATACCTTCAAGCCTGCGGAGTCCGTGACAGAGCCAGCGCAGCAGCTGGCAGATTTTATTGATAGCTATCTTTCCGAGGCGCATCGCAATGCGCCGGCACAGGGCTGTCCATTAGCCGCTCTGGTGAGTGAAGTAGCTCATCTTCCACAGCCAACGCGGCAGATCTTCGCACAGGGCTTTAACGCGATGCATGCCGGTCTGGCGCAGATATTGCGTGAGCTGAGGCTGCCCGATGCGGAAGCGCTGGCCTCCAGCATGCTCGCAGAGATGGTTGGTGCGCTGGCGCTGGCGCGAGCCTGTCCGGATGCAGAGCAGGCCAGCCAGATGCTGCAACGCAGCCGCGATGCGCTGAAGCAGCGCACGCTGGAGGTGGCGGCATGAGTGAACACGCTATCCGCGACATCATCAGTTCCGGTCTTGATGTGCTGTTCTGTGGCATTAACCCGGGTCAGTCAACCGCCCATCAGGGGTTTCACTTTGCGCATCCCGGCAACCGGTTCTGGAAAGTGATCCATCTGGCGGGATTCACCCAGCAGCAGCTGAAGCCGGAAGAGGAGCAGCGCTTAACGGAGACCGGCTGCGGCATCACCATGCTGGTTGAGCGGCCCACGGTGCAGGCGAGTGAGTTAGAGCCTGATGAGCTGCGGGATGGCGGTAAACGGCTGATGGAAAAGGTGCTGGATTACCAGCCGGCAGCGCTGGCGATTCTGGGTAAGGATGCGTTTCGTCGTGCTTTTAAGCAGAGCAAAGTCGAATGGGGCAAACAGCCGATATGTATGGGGAAAACGCAGGTATGGGTGTTGCCGAATCCCAGCGGCCTTAATCGCGCATCGCTGGACGAGATGGTAGAGGCTTATCGTCAGCTTTATGTGGAACTGCATGCGGGGAACGAATGAATCTGCGCAGGGCAGGGGAGAGGCAGTAACAGGCAGGCATAAAAAACCCCGGCGAACCGGGGTTTTTGTCTGACTTAATCGTCGAGGAAACTACGCAGCACTTCCGAACGGCTCGGATGGCGCAGTTTACGCAGAGCTTTGGCTTCAATCTGGCGAATACGCTCACGCGTAACGTCGAACTGTTTGCCCACTTCTTCCAGCGTATGGTCAGTGTTCATATCGATACCGAAACGCATGCGCAGCACTTTCGCTTCGCGCGCGGTCAGGCCAGCCAGCACGTCATGGGTAGCAGAACGCAGGCTCTCTGAGGTAGCAGAATCCAGCGGCAGCTCCAGCGTGGTGTCTTCGATAAAATCGCCCAGATGTGAATCTTCATCATCACCAATCGGCGTCTCCATGGAGATCGGCTCTTTAGCGATTTTCAGCACCTTGCGGATTTTATCTTCTGGCATCAGCATACGTTCGGCCAGCTCTTCCGGCGTGGGTTCGCGGCCCATCTCCTGCAGCATCTGGCGTGAAATACGGTTGAGCTTGTTGATGGTCTCAATCATATGCACCGGAATACGGATGGTACGCGCCTGGTCGGCGATAGAGCGGGTGATAGCCTGACGGATCCACCATGTCGCATAGGTCGAGAACTTGTAACCACGGCGATATTCAAACTTATCTACCGCTTTCATCAGGCCGATATTACCTTCCTGAATCAGGTCAAGGAACTGCAGACCGCGGTTGGTATATTTCTTGGCAATCGAAATAACCAGACGAAGGTTAGCTTCCACCATCTCTTTCTTGGCGCGACGTGCTTTAGCTTCACCGATCGACATGCGACGGTTAATGTCTTTGACCTGTTCAATGGTCAGACCGGTCTCTTCTTCAACCTGCGCCAGCTTCTGCAGGGAACGTGTCACGTCATCCTGCACTTCCAGCAGCTTTTCAGACCACGGCTTGTTCATGGCCAGTGCGGCTTTGAACCAGGTTTCATTGGTTTCGTTGCCGGTAAACAGCGTGATGAAGTTTTTCTTCGGCATTTTGCACAGCTCAATACAGAGCTTCATGATCAGACGTTCCTGCGTACGGACGCGTTCCATCATGGTGCGCATGCTGCCGACCAGGTAATCGAACTGCTTCGGTACCAGGCGGAACTGCTTGAAGACATCAGAGAGGTTCTGGATTTCAGCAACGGCGGCAGCATGACTGCGACCTTTGCTTTTAATCACTGCGCGGGTAGTTTCATACTGCTTACGCAGGTCAGAAAACTTCTCGCGCGCCAGTTCCGGATCGATTGAGTTATCGTCGTCGGAGCTGTCATCATCCTCCTCATCTTCTTCTTCATCGTCCTTACGATCGGCATCAGAGAGTTCAGAGCCCACGTGCGTTGCCGTGGGGGCGATATCTTCTTCTGCGTTAGGATCGACGAAACCGGTGATCAGATCGGAGAGGCGTGATTCGCCTGCTTCAACTTTGTCGTACTGATCCAGAAGATACGTAATCGCTTCAGGGTATTCGGCTACAGAACATTGAACCTGGTTGATACCGTCTTCAATACGCTTAGCGATGTCAATTTCGCCTTCGCGCGTCAGCAGTTCAACGGTACCCATTTCACGCATATACATGCGGACCGGGTCAGTGGTACGCCCGATTTCAGATTCAACGCTGGATAACACCTGAGCGGCAGCTTCCGCGGCATCTTCGTCAGTATCGGAGCTGTTTTCGTTCAGCATCAGATCGTCGGCATCCGGGGCTTCTTCAACCACCTGAATACCCATGTCGTTAATCATCTGGATGATGTCTTCGATCTGATCTGAGTCGACGATATCTTCCGGCAGATGGTCATTGACCTCAGCATAGGTCAGATAGCCTTGCTCCTTACCACGGGTGACAAGAAGCTTGAGCTGTGACTGCGGGTTTTGCTCCATAAGACGGTATCCACACTTCTGTTAAATTAGATTGGTGTCGGTCGGCAGCGAGCCAACAATAGCAGTAAAGGCATTTAATTCTTGCCGCTGCCTTCGTCGCGGCGTGGGCTTTGCCCATCAGTAATCGGCACTTAAGCCGCTTGTATAAACTCTGTGCTAAGGGCCTGGCTTACTTGCCATTCTTGTCCCCGGCAGTGCTCGCTTTCCTCACGTACTTCAGTACGCTCCGGAAGCTGTGCGCTGGCGGTGACCAGACTGGCTTCGACGCCTGCGGCCTTTAAATTTTGTGCTAAGGGCCTGGCTTACTCGCCATTCTGCTCCCCGGCAGTGCTCGCTTTCCTCACGTACTTCAGTACGCTCCGGAAGCTGTGCGCTGGCGGTGACCAGACTGGCTTCGACGCCTGCGGCCTTAAAACTATGTGCTGCGGGCCTGGCTCTACGCCAGAGGCCTTTAAACCTGGTACTGCGGACTATTTCGGTCCCGGACTGTTCACGGTATCGAAACGGGTGTCAGCAGCACTAAAACAGGCAATCTGCCCTTTCCTCTGTCAGAACGGGCAGCGTGCTGAAAACAGTTACTTTCTGGCAAACGCCTGACTGAGAGTCCAGAGTTCCCGGCGCTCATCGGCGCTCAGTCCCTGGGTGCGTTCACGCGCAATCAAAAACTCCAGGCGCTCTTCAAGAGCAGAGTCGTAGATGCTGGCCAGCGAGTCCTGAAACACCGCTTCGGCTTCCTCATCTACTATCATGTGGTTCCAGATCGCCAGTGTTTCAAGCGTCTGACTAAAATTTGTTCCGCGATATAACTCTAGTAGCTGACCGGTGGTCAATCCAGGATTCTCATTACAACGGCCCACTAATTCAATAAATAGCGGTAAACCCGGCATTTTTGACTCAGACAGCCCATCAAGCGAAGGCACCAGGGTGGCCAGCTGCGGACTCTGAATCAGCAACGCGATCAGCACGCGCATAGTGGTACGCTTCAGCGGTGGTGCTACCGGCGTCGTTCCGCTTGCGGCCAGCTTCGGCATCAGCTTTTCAAGCTGATTGTCGTCAAGAATACCCAGTTTATTCCCCAGTTCCTGACGCATATAAATACGTAAGGTCTCACCAGGGATCTGCGTAATCAGCGGTAAAGCCAGCGTGCTCAGGCGCGCTTTTCCGTCGCGTGAGCTCAGATCCACCTGCGGCAGCAGGCTATCAAATAAAAACGAAGAGAGCGGCATCGCCTGCTCCATCCTCGCTTCGAAGGCGTCTTTACCCTCTTTGCGTACCAGCGTATCCGGGTCTTCACCATCGGGTAAAAACATAAAGCGTAGCTGACGACCATCATTCATGTAAGGCAATGCGGTTTCAAGCGCACGCCATGCCGCTTCACGACCAGCCCTGTCGCCGTCGTAGCAGCAGATCACGGTGTCGGTACTGCGGAACAGCAACTGAATGTGTTCAGCAGTGGTGGAGGTGCCTAATGACGCGACGGCATAATCTATCCCGTACTGCGCCAGCGCAACCACGTCCATGTATCCCTCAACCACTAACAGGCGGGCGGGTTCAGGATGATTCTTAACGGCTTCATAGAGGCCATAGAGCTGGCGGCCTTTATGGAAAATAGGTGTTTCCGGCGAGTTCAGATACTTCGGCGTATCGTTACCCAGTACGCGTCCGCCAAAACCTATGACGCGTCCACGCTTATCGCGGATCGGAAACATGACGCGGTCGCGAAACCGGTCATAAGTTCGGCCTTTGTCATTGCTGACCAGCATGCCCGCTTCCATCAATGACTCGCGATCTTCCGATTGCTTACCAAAACGCTTGAGAACGTTATCCCAGCCGGCTGGCGCGTAACCTATGGCGAAGTGATTGATGATTTCGGCGCTCAGACCACGACGATCAAGATAGTCGCGTGCTGGCTGCGCACTGGATTGCTGCAGACCCTGCTGATAAAAACCGTTCAGGTTCTCCATCAGCTGATACAGGCTCTGGCGCTGATGGCGTTCCATCTGGCTGGGCCCGCTGCCTGCTTCGTAAGGCACGTCTAAACCGTGGGAAGTGGCTAACTCTTCAATACTTTCCACAAACTCCAGACGATCAAAGTTCATTAAAAAGTCGATAGCGTTGCCGTGTGCACCACAGCCGAAACAGTGATAGAACTGCTTTTCGCCGTTTACGGTGAAAGAGGGCGTTTTTTCATTATGGAAAGGACAGCACGCATGGAAATTCTTACCCTGCTTTTTCAGCTTAACGCGGGCATCGATAAGATCCACGATATCCGTGCGGGCAAGTAAATCGTTGATAAATACGCGTGGAATTCGTCCAGCCATACGCCCCAGATTTTCAGCTCATAAACGGCAACAAGCCGCGCTTCCTTTCGGAAAGCACGGCCTTTTACTTGACTCTGTCTGCGTGAATCACGCGGTGGAGGCGGACCTCCGGAACGACTTAGTACAGACGAGTGCGGCGTGCGTTTTCGCGAGCCAGTTTCTTGGCGTGACGCTTAACTGCTGACGCTTTAGCGCGCTTACGTTCGGTAGTCGGTTTTTCATAGAACTCACGACGACGAACTTCAGCCAGAACGCCTGCTTTCTCGCATGAACGCTTGAAGCGACGCAGTGCTACGTCAAATGGCTCGTTTTCACGTACTTTAATTACCGGCATGTAACTCTCACCTCGATAAAATTCGGTTTTTGCTGCTGACTGCGGCGCCAGCACATTTCAAAATGGTGCAGCATTTTACTCCAACTCAAGTTGGTTTGTAAAGCACCATGGATAATTTGAAACCAACAGGAGCGTTTGCCTGTGCGGCTGCCGGTTTTTCCAGGGGCGGGAGTATAGCGCACTCTTTAGCCGACAGAAAATGACTTTTTACGGTGGATGCCCGCGCTGCACATCCAATTGCTGTGATAAACTGCGCGCCGCAAGAATGAGGTGATGCAATGCGAATTCTGGGTATTGAAACGTCGTGCGATGAAACCGGCATCGCAATCTATGATGACGAGGCCGGATTACTGGCTAACCAACTCTACAGCCAGGTAAAACTGCACGCCGATTATGGCGGTGTGGTGCCGGAACTGGCCTCACGTGATCACGTGCGTAAAACCGTGCCGTTGATTCAGGCTGCGCTGAAAGAGGCCGGTCTGGAGCCGCAGCAGATCGACGCGGTGGCTTACACGGCAGGCCCTGGACTGGTCGGTGCGCTGCTGGTTGGTGCCACCATTGGCCGCGCCCTGGCGTTTGCCTGGAAAGTCCCCGCCGTGCCGGTCCACCATATGGAAGGCCACCTGCTGGCGCCGATGCTGGAAGAGAATCCGCCGGAATTTCCGTTTGTCGCACTCCTGGTGTCGGGCGGACATACGCAGCTGATTAGCGTCACCGGCATTGGTGAATACGCGCTGCTGGGTGAATCGATCGATGATGCCGCGGGTGAAGCGTTCGACAAAACGGCCAAGCTGCTTGGGCTGGATTATCCGGGCGGGCCAATGCTGTCGAAGATGGCGCAGCAGGGCACGGCGGGACGTTTTACCTTCCCGCGTCCGATGACCGATCGTCCGGGCCTGGATTTCAGCTTCTCCGGCCTGAAAACCTTTGCCGCCAATACTATCCGCGCCAATGATGATGATGCTCAGACCCGTGCTGACATCGCCCGCGCCTTTGAAGATGCGGTGGTGGATACGCTGTCGATCAAATGTAAGCGTGCGCTGGATCAGACCGGCTTTAAGCGTCTGGTGATTGCCGGTGGCGTCAGCGCTAACCGCACACTGCGCGAGCAGATGGCGATCATGATGCAAAAGCGCGGCGGTGAAGTGTTCTACGCCCGCCCGGAGTTCTGTACCGATAACGGTGCGATGATCGCGTATGCGGGCATGGTGCGGTTAAAAGGCGGAACGCGGGGAGAGTTAAGCGTCAGCGTGCGACCGCGCTGGCCGCTGTCGGAACTGCCCGCCATCTGATGTGAAAAAAGCCGGCTCACAAGCCTGCATCTGGGGGAATCTGGCCGTAACGGATAAGCTCAACGCGCAGGGAACAGGGTCAGAGGAGGAAAGCGTCACGCGCCATGGATGGCGCGGGCCGAGCGGTCAGGGATGACGGCTTTTGCGTCTTTCCGATCTGACCCTGTTTCCTGCGCAGTCGCGGACATAAAGCCAGACTTTGTCGACACCTTCAGGCCAGCTTTTTTTATGGCTGAGATTTCTTTTTGCGCTTCCAGATCTTGCCTTCCTGACCCCGCCACAGCCGCTGAATATTATCGTGATGACGCAGCAGGATCAGACAGGAGAGCATAGAAACCGGGAAGGTGAACTGCGGTTTGAACCACCACACATAAAAAGGCGCGATCAGCGCACTGACGATGGCACCCAGCGAGGAATAGCCGCTGAGTAAGACCGTTAACAGCCAGGTGCCGGTGACCAGCCCGGTTAAGTCCCAGCCAATCGGCGCAATCGCGCCAAATGCCGTCGCCACACCCTTGCCACCGCGAAAGTGAAAGAACACCGGATAGATATGACCCAGACAGGCGGCAATGGCGGTCAGGCCGAGATAGAGCGGAGTCACGTGCATCAGATAGGCCAGCCAGACCGGCACCATCCCTTTCAGCACATCAAACACTAATACGCTGGCTGCTGCGGTTTTACCCCCCAGACGCAGGACGTTGGTGGCACCCGGATTGCCGGAACCGTGTGTGCGCGGATCGGGCAGGCCAGCGAGTTTGCAAACCAGAATCGCACTGGAAATCGAACCGCAAAGATACGCGAAAATAATCATACCAAGCGCGAAAGCACTCATAACACCGTACCGTTCCCTTTAGGGTCGTTTTGATCTCTTTAACCGTGGATAATACGCATAATCAGCCGGAAGTGGTATCCGGCTTAGCCAAAAACAGAGACTCTCATCATGGATATCGTATTTATAGAACAACTCACGGTCTTCACCACTATTGGCGTTTACGACTGGGAACAGGGCATACAGCAGAAGCTGGTGCTCGATGTCGAAATGGCCTGGGATAACCGTCTGGCGGCCAGCAGCGACGATGTGAAAGATTGTCTCAGCTATGCGGATGTCTCCTCGGCGATTCTGACGCATCTTACCGGCAGTCGTTTTGCGCTGGTTGAACGGGTTGCTGAAGAAATCGCGGATCTGTTGATGAACCGTTTCAATTCGCCTGGCGTCCGCATAAAGGTAAGCAAACCGGGGGCTGTAGCCCAGGCAGCACAGGTTGGCGTGCGAATTGAGCGCGGGACTATTCCTAAATAAATACGATGTGATTGCCATCACAATGAAACCAAACCAAATTACTGTCTGTCATAGCGTGTACCGTTTCGTTACAGCAGGCGAAATGGTGTAGACCTTAAGGTTTAATTCAGGCTGATAGCGGCATGATTTCAGGCGATAGCCACGCGCTACCGCCTTTTTAATGGTTTTGAAACGGATAGAGGAAACATTTGATGGCAGATATTCATCAGCTTTGGGTAGCTGCAATCCTGGGCGTTGTGGAAGGGCTGACCGAATTTCTACCGGTCTCTTCCACAGGGCACATGATTATAGTGGGTCACCTGCTGGGCTTTGAGGGTGAAAAAGCCGAGACCTTTGAAGTTGTGATCCAGTTAGGATCGATTCTGGCTGTAGTAGTGATGTTCTGGCGCCGTCTGTTTGGCCTGATCGGCATCCACTTTGGCGAAGTCAAACATGAAGGCGTCGGCACTGGCCGTCTGTCGCTGATCCATATCCTGCTGGGTATGGTACCGGCGGTGGTCGTGGGTCTGGTGCTGCACGATCAGATCAAAACGCTGTTTAATCCGATCAACGTGATGTACGCCCTGGTGGTAGGGGGTGTGCTGCTGCTGGCAGCTGAGTACCTTAAGCCAAAACAGCCGAAAGCGGTGGGCGTCGATGATATTACCTATCGTCAGGCGTTGATGATTGGCTGTTTCCAGTGCTTAGCGCTGTGGCCGGGCTTCTCACGTTCCGGTGCAACCATCTCCGGTGGCATGCTGATGGGCGTGAGCCGCTATGCGGCGTCGGAGTTCTCCTTCATCCTGGCAGTGCCAATGATGATGGGTGCAACCGTACTGGATTTGTACAAGAGCATCGGCTTCCTGACGATGGCGGATTTCCCGATGTTCGCGGTAGGCTTTGTCACGGCGTTTATCGTGGCGCTGATTGCGATTAAAGCCTTCCTTCAGCTGATCAAACGCATCTCATTTGTCTCGTTCGCGATCTACCGCTTTATTGTGGCAGCCGCGGTTTACATGGTCTTCATGTAAAGCCCACGCAGCCTGCTAGTCAGGCTGCGTAATCGCCAGACCCTGCGCGACGGCGTCAATCCGTCGTCGCGTCAACTCTTCCCGCACTTCTGCACCTTTAAATCCCGCTTCGACCACCGCTTTGGTCGGCACCGCCTGCGCCAGCGCAAAAGCACGACGCAGATAGTCACCCTGCGGATAAGCCATGCTCTCCAGTCCGGCTCGCCCGCGCGCATCCGCTTCACTGGTCAGCGCCATCTGCTCAACGCGCTGTGGCTTACGCCAGGCATCGATTCGGTCAAACAGTGCTACCAGCGACGCGGCAGATTGCCGTTCAATAGTGTGCACCACGTCGTGAAATTCGGTCACAATCAGCGCCAGATCGCGAATCGCGTTTGGCACCCGCAGTCGCTGGCACAGCGCCTCGACCAGGGGAACGCCGGCCAGGCCATGACCGTGGTGGCTGGGCCACAACTCAGGCGGCGTCAGCGCCTTGCCGACGTCATGGAACAGCGTGGCGAAGCGCACCTCGATCTCACTGGAGAGGGCGGCGGCCATCGCCAGTGTCATCAGCGTATGGACGCCGGTATCGATTTCCGGGTGCCACTTAATCGGCGCAGGAATACCAAACAGATTATCCAGCTCAGGAAACAGCACCTGCAATGCACCGCAGTCGCGCAGGACCTGAAAATAGACCTGCGGATTACGGGAACTCAGCGCCTTTTCCGTCTCTTTCCACACCCGCTCAGCAGTGAGATTCGACAGCTCGCCGCTTTCGGCCATCTGCTGCATCAGCAGCTGGGTTTCGGGGGCAATACGAAAGTTGAGATGGGCAAAACGCGCCGCAAAGCGCGCAACGCGCAGTACCCGCAGCGGATCTTCACTGAAGGCGTCAGAGACGTGACGCAGCAGGCGCAGGGCAATATCACGCTGGCCATTATAAGGATCGACCAGCTCACCGTTTTCATCCTGCGCAATCGCATTGATGGTCAGATCGCGGCGTTGTAAGTCCTGCTCCAGCGTCACGTCGGGCGCGGACCAGGTGACAAAACCGGTGTAGCCTTTCCCGTTTTTCCGCTCGGTACGTGCCAGCGCATATTCTTCGCGACTGACGGGATGCAGGAAAACGGGAAAATCGCGACCGACCTGGTGATAGCCCTGCTCAAGCATGGCTTCGGGCGTGGAACCTGTCACCACCCAATCTTTGTCTGTAACCGGCAGATTCAGCAGCGCATCACGCACCGCACCGCCAACAAGAAACGTCTTCACGCAAAACTCCAGAGAAAAAGAAATGACCTGCACGCCGGGCGCGTCCCGCGCCTGAAATCAGCGGTGCATATCATTTTATTGTTGCACAGATTCCCCGGATTGCAGACATGCCAAAAGGGGGATCCTGCGATCCCCTGCTCAAATCCGGCTAAATGGTGTCAGTTCATCCAGCGATCGCTTTTCTTACGGCGCGGCAGCATGTGCGGCAGTAACAGGCCCAGCAGCAGGCCGACGCCCAGCACGCCGCCGCCATACATAAACCACTGCATGATGATGGTGCGCTGCTTATCATCCAGCTGAACGTTAGCGGCGCTGACTTTCTTCTGCGCGACGATCAGCTCATTTTTCAGCTTCTGATTCTCGCCTTTCAGCCCGTTGATAACGCCGTCGCTGCTGGCGACTTTGTTCTGCATCTCAGCCGTGCGCTGGTTCCAGCCGTTGTCGATGTTATCCAGTTTGGCGGTCAGATCTTTCACCTGCTGCTCAAGCTGAGGCACCCGGGTGCGCAGGCTCGGATTAGCACTGAGCTGCGACAGGGGGATCCAGGTGGTGCGGCCTTCCGAATCACGGATCTGGCCATAATGCGTGTCATTGTTGGTCTGTAACAGCTGCACCTCTTCCCCGGCGTTCAGCTTACCGAGCAGGCGAAACTGATCGCCCGGTCCGCTGCGAACCCAGGTTGAAAGTTCATCAGAAACATAGCGTTTTTCTTCGGCATGGGCAGGTGCAAGGGTGCTAAGGGCCAGCAAAGTGAGTCCAGCGAGAGTAATTTTTTTCATTCGATTTCGTTTGGCTTAGTCTGACTAAAAATTTACCGGCACAGTCTGGAGAGGCCTCGCATAAATCTGAATGAGAACTATCCTGGTCTCATGAGAGTGCGAAAAGGTCTGCGAAAGAGCAAAGAAAGCAGAGACAGCGCGGCTTCTGTGCATTAATCTTCGCCTGATAACCCCTTGCCCTCCAGGCGACAGCTTGAGTAACCTGCTGATAATCGCCTGAAATATGCAGGAAACACCCTCTTAAGTGCCAGCGGCGTAGTGAATAAAAAATTATGACCATCGAAATCGAACTAAAGTTCATTGCAACTCCACAGGCGGCCGGGAAACTGGCTGAACTGCTCTCCACTCTGCCGCATCAGCATCAGGCTGCTCGCGAGCTGACCAACATCTACTTTGAAACCGACGACAACCAGCTACGACGCTGGGATATGGGATTGCGTATCCGCGGCGTAGACCAGCGTTATGAAATGACGCTGAAAGCGGCGGGGCAGACGCTCGGCGGACTGCATCAGCGCCCGGAATACAACGTTGAGCTCAGCGAACCGGTTCTGGACATTGCACGCCTGCCGGCAGAGATCTGGCCGCAGGGCACCGATGTCGCGGCGTTGCAGCCGCGCTTGCAGCCCCTGTTCACCACCCATTTCCAGCGCGAGATCTGGCTGATCACCACAGGCAACAGTGAAATTGAAGTGGCGTTTGATCAGGGCGAGGTCACGGCAGGTAATCTCAGCGAACCGCTGTGCGAGATCGAGCTGGAGCTGAAACGTGGCGAACGCCAGGATCTGCTGGCCTTCGCACAGCAGCTGGTGGCGCTGGGTGGTCTGCGTATGGGCAGCCTGAGCAAAGCCGCCCGCGGCTATCAGCTGGCGCAGGGGAATCCGCCGCGCCAGATACAGCCTTTCCCGCTGCTAAAAGCGGGCGCCAAAGCCACCGTAGAGCAGGGCATGGCGGCCGCGATGTCGGCAGGACTTCATCACTGGCAATATCATGAAGAAGTCTGGCTGCGCGGCAATGCGGCGGCCCAGGATGCGGTGCGCGAAGCGCTGGATCTGCTGCGTCAGGCGTTCAGCCTGTTTGGTGCGCTGGTGCCGCGTAAAGCCAGCAGTGCGCTGCGTCAGCAGCTGACCACGCTGGAAGAGACGCTGGTGAATGAAGAGCAGGATGCTGCCAATTTCTGCTTATCTTCCCTCTCGGTTGAGACGCAGCTGGCGCTGACACACTGGCTGGCTGAATCTCAGTGGCGTCAGTGGATCGATGCCAAAGGGGAAGCCAAGCTGCAGGGGTCCTATAAACGCTTCAGCGACATTATGCTGAGCCGCGTCAACGCCGATCTGAGAGAAACGTTCATCACGGTAAAACAACCCAACGAGTATCAGGACAAAGCTACCCGTCTGGCGCGTCAATTGCTTACCGTCCACCTGCTGGCGGGATTCTATCCGTCTGAGGCGGTCGTCAGCTGGCTCGACCCGTGGCAACAGCTGCTGTCGGCAATTCATGAAAAACAGACGTCCGGGTTAGCCTGGCTGGCGATGCAGGCGCTGAAACAGCCTCCGTTCTGGCTCACCAGCGGCGCTGGCCGCTAAAGGACATTCCGTCACGCCATCAAGGAGGGAGTTATGTTGTCAGCACTTCCCGCGTTGCTACGCGACCAGGCCGAAGAGGCCGCCCGACAGATTGGGGTTCCGCTGGCTTCGTTAAGCCCGGAGCAGGCTGCCGGACTGGCTTT
Source organism: Pantoea sp. JV6 (assembly GCF_025910055.1). Taxonomy (NCBI): domain Bacteria; kingdom Pseudomonadati; phylum Pseudomonadota; class Gammaproteobacteria; order Enterobacterales; family Erwiniaceae; genus Pantoea; species Pantoea sp. JV6. Next base: position 165,239 of record NZ_JAPCIM010000022.1, read on the forward strand.
CAGCGATTTTGTGCTGGAAAACCTGCAACAACATCCCGATTGGTGGCAGGCGATGCTCGACCAGCCGCCGCAGCCTGATGAGTGGCAACACTACTCTGCGTGGCTCAATCAGGCGCTTAGCGGCATCGACAGTGAAGCGAGCCTGATGCGTGAACTGCGGCTGTTTCGTCGCCGTATGCTGGTACGCATCGCCTGGATGCAGTCTCTGCAGCACGCCACAACCGAACAGAGCCTGCAACAGCTCAGCGCATTAGCCGAAGTGCTGATCAGCCGGGCGCGTGACTGGGTTTATCAGGATTGCTGTCGTGATTTTGGTACGCCCTGTAATGCGGACGGCGACGCGCAGCCGATGCTGATTCTGGGCATGGGCAAGCTGGGCGGCGGCGAACTCAATTTTTCTTCTGATATTGATCTGATCTTTGCCTGGCCGGAAAACGGCACAACGCGTGGCGGACGGCGTGAACTCGACAACGCTCAGTTCTTTACCCGCATGGGACAGCGGCTGATTAAAGTGCTGGATCAACCCACCATGGATGGTTTTGTCTATCGGGTGGATATGCGACTGCGCCCGTTTGGCGACAGCGGCCCGCTGGTGATGAGCTTTGCCGCGCTGGAAGATTATTACCAGGAGCAGGGACGCGACTGGGAGCGTTACGCCATGGTCAAGGCGCGGCTGATGGGCGATGACCACGATCGCTGGAGCCTGGAGCTGCAGCAGATGCTGCGGCCATTCGTTTACCGCCGCTACATCGACTTCAGCGTGATCCAGTCGCTGCGAAACATGAAAGGGATGATCAGCCGCGAAGTGCGGCGACGCGGGCTAAAAAACAATATCAAACTGGGTGCGGGCGGCATCCGTGAAACCGAATTTATCGTGCAGGTATTCCAGCTGATTCGCGGCGGGCGTGAGCGCTCGTTGCAGCTGCGCTCACTGCTGCCGACGCTGGAGGCGATCAAAACCCTGGCCCTGCTGCCCGCGGAACAGGTCGATGCGTTGCGTGTTGCCTACCTGTTCCTGCGGCGGCTGGAGAATCTGCTGCAAAGCCTGGGCGACGAGCAGACCCAGACCCTGCCAGAGGATGAACTGCATCGTGCCCGGCTGGCGTGGGCGATGGATTGTGCCGACTGGCCTGCTCTGATGACCCGGCTCGACGGCCAGATGGCGGCGGTGCGCTCTATCTTCGACGAGCTGATTGGCGAAGATACCCCTGAGATTGGCGATCAGCGTGAGCTGGCAGAGTTTCAGGTGCTGTGGCAGGACCAGCTGGAGGATAGCGAACTGGCGCCGCTGGTGCCGCAGCTCAGTGACGAGCAGCGGCTTACGCTGCACCAGACGCTGGAGGCGTTTCGCCAGGATATCAACCGGCGCACCATCGGCCCGCGTGGCCGTCAGGCGCTGGACCAGCTGATGCCGCGTCTGCTGAGCGAAGTCTGCCCGCGTGAAGATGCGGCGGTGACGCTCGGCCGCCTGACGCCGCTGCTGATCGGTGTGCTGACCCGCAGCACCTATCTGGAGTTGCTGACCGAATATCACGGTGCGCTGCGCCACTTAATTCGCCTGTGCGCCGCCTCACCGATGGTGGCCAGCCAGCTGGCGCGTCATCCCTTATTGCTGGATGAACTGCTCGATCCCGCCACGCTCTATCAGCCAACCGCCACCGATGCCTATCGCGATGAGCTGCGTCAGTATCTGCTGCGCATCCCTACCGAGGACGAAGAGCAGCAGCTGGAAGCGGTGCGGCAGTTTAAGCAGGCACAGCATCTGCGTATTGCTGCCGCCGACATCGCCGGAACGCTGCCGGTGATGAAAGTCAGCGATCATCTCACCTGGCTGGCAGAAGCGATTATCGAATCTGTGGTGCGCCAGGCGTGGAATATGATGGTGCAGCGTTACGGCCGTCCTTCGCATCTGAGTAATGAACATGAACGCGGTTTTGCCGTGCTGGGCTACGGCAAACTGGGGGGCTGGGAGCTGGGTTACAGTTCTGACCTCGATTTGGTGTTCCTGCATGACTGCCCGGCAGACGCGGTGACAGAAGGGGAGCGCAGCATCGATGGCCGCCAGTTCTATCTGCGCCTCGCCCAGCGCATCATGCATCTTTTCAGTACCCGCACCTCCTCCGGCATTCTCTACGAAGTGGATGCGCGCCTGCGTCCTTCGGGCGCGGCGGGCATGCTGGTCAGTACCTTTGAGGCCTTTGAAGAGTATCAGCGCAGTGAAGCCTGGACCTGGGAGCATCAGGCGCTGGTCCGGGCACGCGTCGTCTTTGGCGAGGCGGCACTGGGTGAACGTTTCAGCGTGATTCGTCAGGCTATTCTGTCGCTGCCACGTGCCGCCGAAGCGCTGCAAACGGAAGTACGTGAGATGCGTGAAAAGATGCGCACACACCTCAGCAACAAACATAAAGGTCGCTGGGATATCAAAGCCGACGCGGGCGGCATCACCGATATTGAATTCATCGCCCAATATCTTGTCTTACGCTACGCCGCTGAGCAGCCTGAACTGACGCGCTGGTCTGACAATGTGCGCATTTTCGAGCTGATGGCGAAGTACCATAAAATGCCCGCCGATGAAGCACAGGCGCTGACGCAGGCTTATGTGACGCTGCGCGACGCATTGCACCATCGCGCCCTGCAGGAACAGCCCGGCCACGTTGAGCCAGAGGCCTATGCAGCGGAGCGGCAGACGGTTCTGAGCAGCTGGCAGCGCTGGCTGATAACGCCTGCGTCTATCCTGGCGTGATGCTGATAGCACAAATCGCAACTGTGCTATCATCCGCGCACTATTTTTAATGCAGTCTGGAGTGTCTGGAATGAAAGTGACTCTGCCCGCGTTCGGCCAAGCCTCAGTGCTGGTTGTTGGCGATGTAATGTTGGATCGTTACTGGTATGGCCCAACCAGCCGTATCTCCCCTGAAGCGCCGGTTCCGGTGGTGAAAGTGGACACGGTTGAAGAGCGCCCTGGCGGCGCGGCAAACGTGGCGATGAACATTGCAGCACTCGGTGCCGCGTCGCGCCTGATTGGCCTGACTGGCGAAGATGATGCGGCGCGTGTGTTGAGTAACACGCTGAAAGACGTCAACGTGCATTGTGACTTCGTGGCGGTCAAAAGCCATCCGACCATTACCAAACTGCGCGTGCTTTCCCGTAATCAGCAGCTGATCCGCCTCGATTTTGAAGAGGGCTTTGATCAGGTCGATCCGGAGCCGATTCACCAGAAAATGCGTGATTCACTGGCCGCCGCGGGTGCGCTGGTGCTGTCCGATTACGCCAAAGGCGCGCTCTCCAGCGTGCAGACCATGATTACTCTGGCGCGCGAAGCGGGCGTACCGGTATTAATCGATCCGAAAGGCACCGATTTTGCGCGCTACCGTGGCGCGACGCTGCTGACGCCGAACCTCTCTGAGTTTGAAGCCGTGGTCGGCAAATGTAAAAACGAAGAGGAGATCGTGGCGCGCGGCACCCAGCTGATCGCCGATTTTGACCTCTCCGCGCTGCTGGTGACCCGTTCAGAAAATGGCATGACACTGCTGCAGCCAGGCAAAGCGCCTCTGCATCTGCCCACCCAGGCACAGGAAGTCTATGACGTGACCGGTGCCGGCGATACGGTGATTGGCGTGCTGGCGGCGGCATTAGCGGCCGGTGATTCGCTGGAAGAAGCTTGTTTCCTGGCCAACGCGGCTGCGGGTGTGGTGGTGGGTAAACTGGGTACGTCCACCGTCAGCACCGTTGAGCTGGAAAATGCGATTCATGCCCGCCCGGAACAGGGTTTCGGCATCATGACCGAAGCGCAGTTAAAAGCCGCCGTTGAGATGGCCCGTCGCCGAGGCGAAAAAGTGGTAATGACCAACGGCGTGTTCGACATTCTGCATGCCGGTCATGTCTCCTACCTGGCAAATGCCCGCAAGCTCGGCGATCGACTGATTGTCGCGGTGAACAGCGATGCGTCAACTAAACGTCTGAAAGGCGAAAGCCGTCCGGTGAATCCGCAGGAAAACCGGATGATCGTGCTGGGCGCGCTGGAAGCGGTGGACTGGGTGGTGGTATTTGAAGAGGATACGCCGCAGCGGCTGATTGCGGGCATTCTCCCTGACTTGCTGGTCAAAGGGGGAGATTACAAGCCGGAAGATATCGCGGGCAGCAAAGAAGTGTGGGCAAATGGCGGCGACGTTCAGGTGCTGAACTTCGAAGATGGTATCTCCACTACCAACATTATCAAAACCATCCGCGGCAGCTAAAGCGCAGCGTAAGCGGGAGCCGGGCTCCCGCTTAAGGGCTTATTCTGGCTTGTTGTCCGCAACAGGCTTCACCACGTCCGCAACCGGTGACGGCGAGGCTGCAGGTGAGGTCGCTACGGCGGCTGATGGTGTGGTCGCGGCAGCAGGTGTTACCGGTGCGGTTGCTGTCGGCGGCGTACCGGCTGATGAACCCTGACTTTCCAGCTGCGCCAGACGCTGCTCCAGCGCCGCCAGCTTCTCACGTGTACGCAGTAATACCTGCGTCTGCACATCAAACTCCTCACGGTTGACCAGATCCATCCGGGTCAGCTGCGCCTGAAGAACCTGACGAATTTTCTTTTCGACATCATCACCAAACTCACGAACACCTTTAGGCATCGCTTCGTGAACCTGACGGGCAAGTTGTTCAATTTTTTTCGTGTCGATCATGATGATTTCCTGGTTACGGGGAGCTGTGTCAGCGTGTTTACCAACGTAATAAGTGTTAAGTGTAATGCCAGAAATGAAAAGGATAAACCTCAAATCGGTAACGCAGGAAATGCAAAAGCAATTGCGCTATTGATGATTGCCGCCTCAAACGATCGGCGTTATAGTTAAAGTGCTTATTCTCAGGGCGGGGCGCAATTCCCCACCGGCGGTAAATCAGCTTCGGCTGAAAGCCCGCGAGCGCTTTATCTTGATGAAAAGAGAGGTAAAGGTCAGCAGATCCGGTGTAATTCCGGGGCCGACGGTTACAGTCCGGATGGGAGAGGGTAACGACATCTGTCGGACAATTGTGTCTGCTTCACGTTATTGCCACGTCTTTTTGACGTCACTCCTAAGCACGCCCTGATTCTGGTAACCCATACATTTTAAGGTTTTTATTACCATGAATCAGACGCTACTTTCTGAATTTGGCACGCCTGAACAGCGTGTAGAACGTGCTATCGCCGCCCTGCGTGAGGGACGCGGTGTGATGGTACTCGACGATGAAAATCGCGAAAACGAAGGCGACATGATCTTCGCCGCAGAAACCATGACCGTTGAACAGATGGCACTGACTATCCGTCACGGCAGCGGCATCGTCTGCCTTTGCCTGACCGAAGCGCGTCGCCAGCAGCTCGATCTGCCAATGATGGTGGAAAACAACACCAGCTCTTTCGGCACTGGCTTCACCGTGACCATTGAGGCCGCAGAAGGCGTCACCACGGGCGTCTCCGCGCAGGATCGTATCACCACCATCCGCGCCGCCATTGCCGACAATGCCAAACCCACCGATCTGCATCGCCCTGGTCATGTCTTCCCGCTGCGTGCCAGCGAAGGCGGCGTATTAACCCGTGGCGGGCATACCGAAGCGACTATTGATTTAGTCACCCTGGCCGGCTTTAAGCCCGCAGGTGTGCTGTGCGAACTGACCAACGACGATGGCACCATGGCCCATGCGCCAGAAGCGATTGCGTTCGCCCGTCAGCACAACATGCCGGTGGTGACCATCGAAGATCTGATCGCCTGGCGTCGCGCGCACGAAACACGCCACGCCAGCTAATCTGGCTGCCGCGATAAACAGGCTCCTCTCGAGCCTGTTTTTCTTCCTGCCGCCCAGGAATGGCGCGGCCTGACCGCTGACTTCTCCTCTCTCCTTCATGCCGAAGCGCTGTTAAACCTGCCACGTTAAATTTCATTCAAATTTCCTGATGATCACCATCATGGTTATCCGCGTGATAAAGCAGCGGATGCGCGTATCGTAATGGCTATCAAATACTCGATCCCGGGGATCACGAATGAGCCAGTTACGAATGCCAGCGCTGTTTTTGGGTCACGGCAGCCCGATGAATGCCCTTGAAGAGAATCGCTATACCGCCGCGTGGCGTCACCTGGGCGATACTCTGCCACGTCCACGCGCGATTATTGCGGTTTCGGCGCACTGGTATACGCGCGGTACCGCCGTGACGGCAATGGCACAGCCTGAGACCATTCATGATTTTGGGGGCTTTCCGCAGGCGCTGTTTGATACGCGCTATCCGGCACCGGGATCGCCTGAACTGGCGCAGCAGCTGGTGGAGCAGTTAGCGCCCGTTGCGGTGACGCTGGATCACGAGTGGGGACTGGATCATGGTTCCTGGGGTGTACTGATCAAGATGTATCCGGAGGCCGATATTCCGGTGGTCCAGCTAAGCATTGATGGCACCAAACCTGCGGCATGGCACTTTGAGATGGGCCAGAAACTGGCTGCACTGCGCGATCAGGGCGTGATGATCGTTGCCAGCGGCAACGTGGTACATAACCTGCGTAAAGTGCGCTGGGATGGCAACAGCGAAGTTTATCCATGGGCCAGCAGTTTTGAACAGTTTGTCCGCGATAACCTGGCGGTGCAGAGCGATGCTGCTTCTCATCCGCTGGTTAAGTTTATGGATCATCCTGGTGCGGCGCTTTCTAATCCGACACCTGAGCACTATCTGCCGCTGCTCTATGTACTTGGCGCACGTCAGCCAGATGACGCCATCAGCATTCCGGTTGATGGCATGGAGATGGGGGCGATCAGCATGTTGTCGGTTCAGGTAGGTTAGGGAAGCCAGAAGAAAACAGGCCAGAAGCTGGCCTGTTATTATCGCGCTGCATTAACCAATAAAAGCGTGCGGATAGAAACGGGAAAGATCCTGCGTGATCAGGTCGCGATCTTCCCGCAGGCCGATACCGGCCGGTTGATCGTCAATCAGCCAGCTGCCGATCAGCGTATAGCTGTCGCCAAACTTAGGCAGCGGATGGAACTGCTGGACGATCATTCCCTCTTCGCCATAGGGTCCATCGACGCGGGCGATTTCCTGACCATTTTCCACGATGCGGATGTTGGCACCTTCACGTGAAAACAGCGGCTTCACCACATATCTGTCCATGTGCGGCACGTCATCTTCCGCGAACCAGGCGGGCAGCAGGTTAGGGTGATTCGGGAACATCTCCCACAGCAACGGCAGCAAGGCTTTATTCGAGATAATGCTTTTCCAGGCCGGTTCCAGCCAGCGCACGCCAGCATCGCCCAGCTTGGTGGAGAACATCTCACGCAGCATGAATTCCCACGGATAGAGCTTGAACAGGTTGCTAATCACCTGATCCTGGGCGTCGGTAAATTCCCCTTTTTCGCCCAGTCCAATTTCATCCATGTAGAGAAACTCACTCGGCAATCCCGCTTCGGTGGCGCAATCCTGAAGATATTGCACGGTGCCGCGATCTTCGTCAGTATCACGGCAGCAGGCGAAGTGCAGCCAGTTGAAGCCGTGCTGCTGATGTAACGCGGCGAAGCGTTCAATCAGCTTTTCCTGCAGGCTATTAAACTGATCGCTGCCTGCGGGGAGCTGACCGGCGTTAAGCTGGTCCTCCAGCCACAGCCACTGGAAAAATGCCGCTTCATACAGCGAGGTCGGCGTATCGGCATTGTTCTCCAGCAGCTTTACATCGCCTTTGCCATCCCAGGCGAGATCCAGACGAGAGTAAAGCGAAGGCTGACGCTGATGCCATGAATCGCGCACAAAGTCCCAGGTGTGTTTAGGAATGCGGAATTTAGCCAGCAGCGCTTCGCTGTTAACCACTTTTTCCACCACCTGCAGGCACATTTGATGTAATTCAGCGGTCACATCTTCCAGATGCTCGATTTGCGCCAGCGTGAACTGATAATAAGCATCTTCACACCAGTAGGGTTCACCATGCATGGTGTGAAAACGAAAACCGAACTCGGTGGCTTTTTCGCGCCAGCCTGGGCGCTCTGAAATGGCAATGCGTTCCATCGGGGCGTTAGCCTCCCATTGAGCGGCTGGAAGTGCCGCTGGCGCTGCTACGCTGCATGCTGTTCTGCTTCGCGACGGTTTCACCAAAGCCACCACGGGTAATGGTGGAGGTGGTAGCCGGTTTTGGTGCCAGCGCCGTTTTCGGCACGGTCATGCTTTTGCCGGATGTTGCTGCACCATAATTACGGCCTGATGCATCAACAAACTGACCATTGGCCGGGCTGCGGGCATTTTTCGGTGAGAAGAGCGGTTGCTGTGCAAAGCCCGAACCACCGCCCATCATGCGACCCATCATGTAACCTGCCATCAGTGGCATCCAGAAGCTGCCGCCACTCTGCTGCGATTCGGCATTAGTGGTGCCCACGCCCGCCTGAGCCGGTGTCTGCTGACACTGGTTTTCACCAAATTCAGCGACACAATCTTCACGCGTGGCATATTTTGGCGCGGTGCGTTCCGCCTCTTTTTTCGCTTCATTGAATGCGGTAGTACATTGCGCACTCTGGCCCGGATTGGCTTTTGAACAGTCATCGGCATTCTGGTACATCGAAACTGTTTCGTCGTTCTGTTCACAACCAGCCAGCATAAATACCGCCGAAACGGCGATAGCAACGGGCGTTAAATGGCGTGCCTGCCAGCTTTTGCGAAAAGCGGCATAGCGAATAGATTTTGTGCGTTTCATTATGATTATCCTGTGCCCAAAGGTAGCGCATAGAATAGGGGATGGGGGGGTAAAATTGAAGCTGGAGGCCTGATGCAACAGGGATCTTTACTTAGTTATACGTTCAACAGAGAGACGGGCCGCAAAGCAGCCCGTCCGCTCATTAATTACCGAAAGGATTACCGCTGCTGTGGCGAGCCGCAGGACGCGCTGCCTCAGAAGAGCCGGTTGCCGCCGGACCGCTATCCACGCGAGCGGTCTGCTGTGCATTTTCCGGTGCTACCGTTTCCGGTGACGTCGGGATCTCTTTACCCAGCTGGCTGTTCAGTTTCTGCAGGCTCTGCTCATTGAGCGTACCCAGCGCATAGCTGATATTCAGCTGGTTAATCAGATAGCTATAGCGCGCATCAGAGAGCTGCTGCTTAGCGTTGTAGAGCACGGTGGTTGCATCCAGCACATCAACGATAGTACGCGTACCAACCTGATAGCCCGCTTCTGACGCATCCAGAGAGCTTTGCGCAGAGACCACGGCCTGTTTATAAGCGTTGATGCTGCTGATAGAAGCATTCACGTTGTTAAACGATGAGCGGACTGTCTGAACCGCAGAGCGGTGCGCGCTTTCCAGCGATTCACTGGCGCTGACGAAGCTGTACTGTGCCTGTTTCACCTGAGAGGTGACGCTGCCGCCGCTATAGAGTGGCAGTGAGAAGCTCAGACCCACCTGGTTAGAACCGGTAATGGAGTCAGTAGACCCCTGGCTCTGGTTCGCACGGCTGCCGCCATATTTGCTGTTCGACATGCCGGTAGAGGCCGTCAGACCCAGCGTCGGCATGTGACCAGCTTCAGCGGAGCGAATCTGCTCACGGGCTAAATCCTGGTTCAGACGCGCAGAGAGCAGCGACAGGTTACGGCTTTCCGCCTGCTTAAGCAGCGCGCTGACCGGTTCGGGCTTATCGGTTCTGAAGCGATCAATGCTCAGCGACGCCAGCGACATGTAGTCCATGCCGGTGATCTGACGCAGCGTTTCCACGTTGTTATCGAGGTTATTACGCGCGGTCACTTCGTTAGCCAGCACGCTGTCATATTGCGCACGGGCGTTCTGTACGTCAGTAATGGCAACCAGGCCAACGTTAAAGCGCTGGGTAGTTTGATCCAGTTCGCGATAGATCGACTGTTTCTGCGCTTCGGTGTAAGAAAGGGTATCAATCGCTTTCAGCACGTTGAAGTAGGCGGTCGCGGTGTTCAGAATCAGATCCTGCTGCGCCACCTGATAGGTCACATCCTGGATACCGGCAGCTTTTTCCTGCAGGGTCAGTGCGCGCCATTTCGACATGTCGAAAATAGTCTGGGTTAATTGCAGCGAGCCGCTGGTCGTGTTGGAATGGAGACCGCTACTGTCGCGATAGCCGTTGTTATAGGTGTAGTCTGCACCCAGGCCGAGCTGGGGTAGTAATGGGCTACGCGCTTCGTTGATTTTCTCAAAGGCAGAATCGCGATCGGCAGCGGCGCTGCGCAGATCCGGGTTGCTCAGACGTGCTTGTTGATAAACCTGAAGCAGGTCTTCGGCCTGGCTGGCGAAGCTGAAACCGCCCAGGCTCAGCCCAATAAAAAATGGGAGCAGTTTTTTCATTTGCATTCCTTTTGTTGCAGCAAATTGCAGTGGGTGCGCTGCCGGGTAAGCCAAAAAATTATCGCCGATTCTAGCAGAGGGCAACTGTGAGATAAGTTGGCTGAACGTGCCTTCTCCCCCTAATTTACGTAAATAATTCAGAAAGAACCACTTACATGGAGCACGGTTACAGGCTTTTTTCGCTCCACCTCAATCTGCATAAGGAACCCGATGATGCCGGAAGAAAAAAAATCCCCTGTGACTTTCACAAAAAACGATGTAGAAATTATTGCACGCGAAACCGTCTATGATGGTTTTTTTTCCGTCGTACGTTATCGCTTCCGCCACCGCCAGTTTAACGGCGAAATGAGTGGGGAAGTACAGCGCGAAGTTTTTGAGCGCGGACATGCCGCCGTGCTGCTACCTTATGATCCCTTACGCGATGAAGTGGTGCTGATTGAACAGATCCGCATCCCGGCTTATGACAGCAGTGCTTCGCCCTGGCTGCTGGAGATGGTCGCCGGCATTATTGAGCCCGGTGAATCTGTCGAGCAGGTCGTGCGCCGTGAAGCCGTTGAAGAAGCAGGATTAGAGGTCGGCCGGATTAAGCCCATGCTTAACTATCTGGCCAGCCCTGGCGGCACCAGCGAACGTCTGTCGGTGCTGATTGGGGAAGTGGATGCCAGCCAGGCAGAGGGATGCCATGGTCTGGAGGAAGAGAATGAGGATATTCTTGTCCATGTGGTAAGCCGCGAACAGGCTTACCGCTGGGTGGAAGAGGGGATAATTGACAATGCGGCGTCTGTCATCGCCCTGCAATGGCTGGCGTTGCACCATGAGAAACTACGCGAAGAGTGGATACAAAAATGAAACAGCGCTATACCCCTGACTTTCCCGAAATGATGCGGCTCTGCGAAACCAATTTCGCCCAGTTACGCCGCCTGCTGCCGCGTAACGATGAGGCGGGAGAATCGGTGATCTATCAGGTGAGTGGCGCCCGTTATCAGCTGACGATCCAGGAGTCGACACGCTACACCACGCTGGTGGAGATCCGCCAGGTCGCGCCTGCCGTGAGTTACTGGAGTCTGCCCTCGATGTCGGTAAGGCTCTATCACGATGCGATGGTCGCCGAAGTGTGTTCAACTCAACAGATCTATCGTTTCAAAGCGCGCTATGATTATCCTAATAAAAAATTGCATCAGCGCGATGAAAAACATCAGATAAACCAGTTTCTCGCAGACTGGCTGCGCTACTGCCTGGCACATGGTGCGATGGCAGTTCCGGTCTGCTGATGCGTATAATGCAGTAAATGGCGTGGAGACGAAGGAAACGCTTTGGATAGCCTGCTAACTCTTCCTGCAGCGAACGGTTCCGAAATCAGGATTTTGCAAATCACGGATACCCACCTGTTCGCGGGAAAACATGAATCGCTGCTTGGGGTGAACACCTGGTCGAGCTATAAAGCGGTGCTGGATGCGATTATTGCGCAACATCGTGACTACGACCTGATTATCGCCACCGGCGATCTCGCCCAGGATCACTCTATCGAAGCCTATCAGCATTTTGCTGAGGGCATCTCACGTTTGCCGCGGCCCTGCGTCTGGCTGCCCGGTAATCACGATTTTCAGCCCGCGATGTTCGACACGCTGGCAGCCGCTCATATCAATGCCCACAAGCAGGTGCTGGTGGGTGAGCAGTGGCAGATTGTGTTGCTGGACAGCCAGGTCTCAGGTGTGCCGCACGGGATGCTGAGCGATTATCAGCTGGAGTGGCTCGATAACGCGCTGGCCCGCTATCCGCAACGTCATACGCTGGTGCTGCTGCACCACCATCCGCTGGCCTCTGGCTGTACCTGGCTCGATCAGCACAGCCTGCGCAACTCACATCAGCTCGATGCGGTGTTACAGCATTACCCGTTAGCCCGGACGCTGGTCTGTGGTCATATTCACCAGGAGCTGGACCTTGAGTGGCACGGTCGTCGTGTGCTGGCCACCCCTTCAACCTGCGTTCAGTTCAAACCGCACTGCACCAGCTTTACGATTGACACCGTGGCACCAGGCTGGCGCTGGTTCACGCTGTATCCGGATGGCGGCCTTGAGACCGAGGTTAACCGGCTCGACACCGACGCTTTTCGTCCCGATTTAGACTCAGAAGGATACTGACGCGTGGCGGCATTACTCTATCTGCACGGTTTTAACAGCTCGCCGCAGTCGGCTAAGGCGACGCAGTTCCGGCAATGGTTAGAGGCGCAGCATCCGGAGATCGAAATGATCGTGCCCCAGCTGCCGACGTTTCCGGCCGATGCAGCCGCAATGCTGGAAGATCTGGTACTGAGCCGCAGCGGCGAAACGCTGGGGCTGGTGGGCTCTTCGCTGGGCGGTTATTACGCTACCTGGCTGTCGCAATGCTTTATGCTGCCTGCTGTGGTCGTCAATCCCGCGGTGCGGCCTTTTGAGCTGCTGGCGGATTTCCTGGGCGAAAATCAGAATCCCTACACCGGCCAGCAATATGTGTTAGAGTCACGCCACATTTACGATCTGAAAGTAATGCAGATTGAACCGCTGGAAGCGCCCGATTTACTCTGGCTGCTGCAACAGACCGGCGATGAAGTTCTCGATTACCGTCAGGCGCTCGACTATTACAGCGCGTGCCGTCACACGGTAGAAGAGGGCGGGAATCATGCATTTACTGGATTCGAGCGCCATTTCCCGCAGATTCTGGACTTTCTCGGTCTGAATCATCCCTGAGTAATGCGGAAATCGCACCCCATTTCACCCTTCTAATCAGACATTTACGATGAGTCAATCTAACTATAACGCGGATGCCATTGAGGTCCTGACTGGCCTTGAGCCTGTTCGCCGTCGCCCGGGGATGTACACCGATACGACGCGACCCAACCATTTGGGTCAGGAAGTGATTGATAACAGCGTCGATGAGGCGCTGGGCGGCCACGCGAAGCGGGTTGAAGTGATTCTGCACGCTGACCAGTCGCTGGAAGTTATTGATGATGGTCGCGGCATGCCGGTGGATATTCATCCGGAAGAGGGCGTGCCTGCCGTCGAGCTGATCCTGTGTCGTCTGCACGCGGGCGGCAAGTTCTCCAATAAAAACTATCAGTTCTCGGGCGGCCTGCACGGCGTCGGCATCTCGGTGGTTAACGCCCTGTCAAAACGCGTCGAAGTCACGGTGCGCCGTAATGGCGAAATCTATGACATGGCGTTTGAGAATGGCGACAAAGTCCAGGATCTCACGGTTACCGGCACGGTGGCTAAACGCAACACCGGCACGCGCGTCCATTTCTGGCCCGATGAAAGCTTCTTCGACAGCCCACGTTTTTCGGTGTCACGCTTATCACATCTGCTGAAAGCCAAAGCGGTGCTCTGTCCTGGCGTTGAGATTGTCTTTAAAGACAAGCTGAACAATACCGAACAGACCTGGTGCTACGAAGATGGCCTGACTGACTACCTGTGCGAAGCGGTGAATGGCTTACCGACGCTGCCGGAAAAACCGTTTGTCGGCAGCTTTGCTGGCGATGTGGAAGCGGTTGACTGGGCGCTGTTGTGGCTGCCGGAAGGCGGTGAGCTGTTAACTGAAAGCTACGTTAACCTGATCCCGACCATGCAGGGCGGGACTCACGTCAACGGCCTGCGTCAGGGGCTGCTGGATGCGATGCGCGAGTTCTGCGAATACCGCAACATTCTGCCGCGTGGCGTGAAGCTCTCCGCTGAAGATATCTGGGATCGCTGCGCCTATGTGCTGTCGGTAAAAATGCAGGATCCGCAGTTCGCCGGGCAGACCAAAGAGCGTCTCTCTTCACGTCAGTGCGCAGCCTTTGTCTCTGGCGTGGTAAAAGATGCCTTCAGCCTGTGGCTGAACCAGAATATCCAGATCGCAGAGCAACTGGCTGAGCTGGCGATCTCCAGCGCCCAGCGACGTATGCGGGCAGCCAAAAAAGTGGTGCGTAAAAAGCTCACCAGCGGTCCGGCGCTGCCGGGCAAACTGGCGGACTGCACCGCGCAGGATCTGAATAAAACAGAACTGTTCCTGGTCGAAGGGGACTCGGCAGGCGGCTCGGCCAAGCAGGCGCGCGATCGTGAATATCAGGCGATCATGCCGCTTAAGGGCAAGATCCTTAACACCTGGGAAGTCTCTTCCGATGAGGTGCTGGCGTCGCAGGAAGTGCATGATATTTCCGTGGCGATCGGCATCGATCCCGACAGCGAAGATCTTTCACAGCTGCGCTACGGCAAGATCTGCATTCTGGCGGATGCGGACTCGGATGGTCTGCACATCGCCACGCTGCTGTGTGCCCTGTTCGTGAAACATTTCCGTTCACTGGTCAGAAACGGACACGTCTACGTTGCCATGCCGCCGCTCTACCGTATCGATCTCGGTAAAGAGGTCTACTACGCGCTGGATGAAGATGAGAAAGAGGGCGTGCTGGAGCAGCTGAAACGCAAAAAGGGCAAACCTAACGTTCAGCGCTTTAAAGGGCTGGGTGAGATGAACCCTTTGCAGCTGCGCGAAACAACGCTGGATCCGAATACCCGCCGTCTGGTACAGCTGACCATCAGTGAAGAGGATATCGACCAGACGCTGCGCATGATGGATATGCTGCTGGCGAAGAAACGCTCCGAAGACCGGCGTAACTGGTTGCAGGAAAAAGGCGACAAGGCCGATATCGAAGTGTAAAAAAACAGGACGCGAAAGCGTCCTGTTCTCTTTGTGCTTCAGCCAGCACATCCCCGGAGAACCCGGCAGATTCAGAGCAGAGACAGTAATCCTTGTGAAAATTACCCTGGAAGAGTTACGTGCCTGGGTGGCGGTGGTGGACAGCGGTTCTATTACCGCGGCGGCATCCCAGCTGGCGCAGACCAGTTCGGGCATCAGCCGGGCGTTGTCCCGGCTGGAGAGCAAGCTGCAGACCACCCTGCTGCATCGCACCACCCGACGGCTGGCGCTGACCGAAGAGGGACAGGTTTTTCTGGAGCATGCGCGACAGATCCTGGCCTCGGTTGAGCAGGCCGAAGAGCAGATAGCCCTGCGGCGCGAGATGCCGTCAGGGCGGCTGCGGGTAAACGCCGCCACCCCTTTTATGCTGCATGTGATTGTGCCGCTGGTGGACGATTTCCGCGCCCGCTATCCCCTGATCCAGCTTGAACTGAATACTGACGATATCCTGATCGATCTGCTGGAGCAGCAAACGGATATTGCCATTCGCATCGGCGAACTGCGCGACTCTACGCTGCGCGCCCGGATGCTTGGCAGCAGTGCGATCCGGCTGATGGCCAGTCCGGCCTATCTGGCGAAAGCGGGCACCCCGCAGAGCGTGGCCGATCTCGCGCAGCATCAAATCATCGGCTTCAGCCATCTTGAGGCGCACAACGTCTGGCCGATCTGGCAGCCTGATGGCGATTTCATGCGCATTAAGCCCACAATCTCTGCCTCCAGCGGCGAAACCATCCGGCAGCTGGCGCTGGCAGGACAGGGGATCGCACGCCTCTCCGACTTTGTCAGCCGGGAAGATTGCGCGGCAGGACGGCTGGTGCCGGTTCTCCCCGCTGAAACCCGCGAGCTGCGGTTGCCGGTGCATGCGGTCTATTACCGCAACACCACGCTCTCTTCGCGTATCGGCTGCTTCCTGGATTTTCTCCGCACCGAGATTGATCGGCGTCAGCTGCTATGATCTCTCCTGCCATAATAAAAAACCCCTGTCATAGGGCAGGGGTTTGGAGATGCTGGCAAGTCTGGCCGGATTCGCTGTGAGATTGTGCTTGCACAGGGAACACGGTCAGATCGGAAAGGCGCTCAAGCCAGTCCCTGGTCGCTCTACCCGCGCCATCCCTGGCGCGGGACGCTTTCCTCTTCTGACCGTGTTCCCTTCGCGTTGAGCTAATTCATTGCTGCCAGAGGCACTCAGGTTTGAGGTTGTCAGCAGCCTGACCCCGTTTACCGAAAAGGGGTTAAGCCTTCAGCACGAATCAGGCGCTGGGTTCCAGCACCAGAATCTTCACATCCACCACATCATCTTTAATGATGGCGCGATGCGCATCCATGTGCGGCATCTGCTGATGCTGCTCCAGATGACGCAGCGTTTCCCACTGTTCCAGCATAAAAATGGAGTCCGGCGAGTTCTGTTTCCACGGCACCTGCGCCTGATGGTCCAGCAGCGCGTCATACTGATGGCAGCCTTCTTCTTCTAAAACCAGCGGGATCAGTTTTTTCACCGCATCCAGCACGGCCTGACGGCGACCGGGTTTGACACAAATTTCAGCAACGACTGTTAACATTCGCGAATTCCTCTTTCGTGAGAAAATAGGGGGTATCCCCCAGCCATCTTACGCAAAAACGCGACTAAGATGGGTCCGATAAGCGGCAATATCGCGTGGCACGTCCGGCGCTTTAATCACATCGTTGCAGATAAAGGTCGGCAGCGCTTCCATGCCCAGGAACTGGTTGGCTTTGTGGAAGTGCAGATAAAGACCGTCGACGCCGACGCCTTCAAAGAACTGCTCCGGATCGGTAAAGGCCTGCAGCGGCGCGTTCCAGGTCAGTGACAGCATATATTTTTTGCCCTGCAGCAGACCGCCGGAACCATATTTCTTCGCCGCATCAGAACGGGTACGGCCATCACTGGCGTAGAGCGAGCCGTGGCCTTCGGTAAAGACTTCATCGATATAACGCTTCACGGTCCACGGCTCGCCCATCCACCAGCCTGGCATCTGATAAATCACCACATCACTGTCGACATATTTCTGCACTTCATCTGCGACCACGTAGTCGCTGTCAGCCAGGGTCACAGACACCTCATGCCCCATGTCACGCAACTGGCTGGCCGCAACGTCGGTCAGCGTGTGGTTCAGTTCGCCTTTAGAGTGGGCAAACGTTTTGCCGCCATCGATAATTAAAATCTTGCTCATGAATTGTTTGCCTCATTTCCTGAATATGGCGCTTAGCTTACGCGCGCTGCGGTCGCAGAAAAATGGGAGGTTGATCACAACACTTTTGCTGTGGAAGCAACAATGCGCCGGTTTATGGCACCATCGGCAGGCAAACTCACTGTGAAACAATTATAGAAAAACGCAAAATGAAAAAAATTGTCCTCTCTTTGCTGCTGGCCACCGGTGCTGTCCAGGCACAATCTCATCTCGACACCATCCTCAGTTCTAAAACGCTTAAGGTCTGCACCACCGGGGATTACAAGCCTTACAGCTACCTGCGACCCGATGGTCAGTATGAAGGGCTGGATATCAGCATGGCGAACGCGCTGGCTACCTCGCTCGGCGCGAAAGTGGAGTGGGTGCCAACCAGCTGGAAAAACCTGATGCCCGATTTTCTGGCAAAGCAGTGTGATATCGCCGTCGGCGGCGTCTCCGTCACGCTGAAACGCCAGCAGACCGCCTGGTTCGCCCGGCCGCTGGATGTGGATGGCAAAATCCCACTGGTGCGCTGCAGCGATAAAGATCGCTTCCAGACCATCGAACAGCTCAACCGGCCTGACGTGCGGCTGATTGAACCGGCAGGCGGCACCAACGAAGCCTTTGTGCACAGCCACCTGCCAAAGGCCTCACTGACGCTGTTCCACGATAACGTCACCATCTTCCGGCAACTGGTGGACAACAAGGCGGATGTGATGATCACCGATGCCTCTGAAGCGCGTTTTCAGCAGCAGCATTACCCGACGCTCTGCGCGATCAATCCCGACAAACCGCTGCAGTATGGCGAGAAGGCTTACATGATTCCGCGCGACGATATCAGCTGGAAGCTCTATGTCGATCAGTGGCTGCATCTCAGCACAGCCACCGGCGAATATCGTGACATTGCCCGCCAGTGGATGGGTGCAAAGCCCTGAGCCACTTCCACAGACAGGTCAGACACTTGCCGGTCTGAATCCGGCGTGCCTCCGGCACATGAAATCGCGCGGCGGGACGCCTGCTCTCCCGCGCTTCCCCTGTGACTAACACCAGCGAATAAGGTACTATCCTCGCCAAACCACCGCCGGGTGTCCCGCCGTTGTGGGCCACGATGTGAGGATGAGAAATTAATGAGTGAACTGACTCAGGATGGTGCAGAGCGTCTTGCCCTGCACACATTCACCGAGAATGCGTACTTAAACTATTCGATGTACGTCATCATGGACCGCGCCCTGCCTTACATTGGCGACGGATTAAAGCCGGTTCAGCGACGTATCGTCTACGCCATGTCCGAACTGGGACTGAGCGCCAGCGCAAAATTCAAAAAATCGGCGCGTACCGTAGGTGACGTGCTGGGTAAATACCATCCGCACGGCGACAGCGCCTGCTATGAAGCGATGGTGCTGATGGCGCAGCCGTTCTCCTACCGTTATCCGCTGGTCGATGGCCAGGGTAACTGGGGGGCACCGGATGATCCCAAGTCGTTCGCGGCGATGCGTTACACCGAATCCCGCCTGTCAAAATATGCCGAGCTGCTGCTGGGTGAGCTGGGTCAGGGGACGGTCGATTATCAGCCGAACTTTGATGGCACGCTGCAGGAGCCGAAGATGTTACCGGCGCGCCTGCCCAATATTCTGCTGAACGGCACCACCGGGATTGCCGTGGGTATGGCGACCGATATTCCGCCGCACAACCTGCGCGAAGTGGCTCAGGCCGCCATCGCACTGATCGACTCACCGAAAACCACGCTGGAACAGCTGCTGGATATTGTCCAGGGGCCTGATTATCCTACAGAGGCGGAGATCATCACGCCGCGTGACGAGATCCGCAAAATCTATCAGACCGGTCGCGGCTCGATTCGCCAGCGTGCAGTCTGGAAGAAGGAAGAGGGCGAGGCGGTGATTACCGCGCTGCCGCATCAGGTGTCGGGCGCGCGCGTGCTGGAGCAGATTGCGAACCAGATGCGCAATAAAAAACTGCCGATGGTGGAGGATCTGCGTGATGAATCGGATCACGAAAACCCGACCCGCCTGGTGATCGTTCCGCGCTCCAACCGCGTCGATCTCGATCAGGTGATGAACCATCTGTTCGCCACCACCGATCTGGAAAAGAGCTACCGCGTTAACCTCAACATGATCGGGCTGGATAACCGCCCGGCGGTGAAAAACCTGCATGAGATCCTGACCGAATGGCTGGTGTTCCGCCGAGATACGGTCAAACGTCGTCTGAATCACCGCCTGGATCGCGTGCTGCGCCGCCTGCATATCCTGGAAGGTTTGCTGGTTGCGTTCCTGAACATCGATGAAGTGATCGAGATCATCCGTACTGAGGATGAGCCTAAGCCGGTCCTGATGTCACGCTTTGGCATCAGCGAAACCCAGGCCGAGTCGATCCTCGAACTGAAGTTGCGCCACCTGGCAAAACTGGAAGAGATGAAGATCCGTGGCGAGCAGGCGGAGCTGGAAAAAGAGCGCGATCAGCTGCAGGCCACGCTGGCCTCTGAACGCAAGATGAATACCCTGCTGAAAAAAGAGTTACAGGCTGACAGCGCCAGCTACGGCGACGATCGTCGCTCGCCGCTGCGTGAGCGTGAAGAAGCCAAAGCCCTGAGCGAAACCGAGCTGGTGCCGTCTGAACCGGTGACCATTGTGCTGTCGCAGATGGGCTGGGTGCGTAGCGCCAAAGGCCACGATATCGATCCAGCCGGACTCAGCTACAAAGCCGGCGACAGCTATCTGGCTGCGGCACGCGGCAAGAGCAATCAGCCGGTGGCCTTTATCGACTCCACCGGCCGCAGCTACACGCTGGATCCGACGTCGCTGCCTTCAGCGCGCGGGCAGGGCGAGCCGCTGACCGGCAAGCTGACGCCACCGCCGGGTGCGATAGTTGAACAGGTGCTGATGGAGCCGGATGACCAGCGCCTGCTGATGGCCTCTGATGCGGGTTACGGCTTTATCTGTACCTTCAGCGATCTGGTGTCGCGCAACCGCGCCGGTAAAGCGCTGCTGACGCTGCCGGAAAACGCCCGCGTGATGACGCCGATGGCCGTCCATCATGAAGATGACATGCTGCTGGCGATCACGCAGGCGGGACGGATGCTGATGTTCCCGGTCGGGGAGCTGCCGCAGATGTCGAAAGGCAAGGGCAACAAAATCATCTCGATTCCATCCGCGGAAGCGGCCGCCGGTCAGGACAAACTGGCCTGGCTGATGATTTTACCGCCGGGCAGCGCTATCACGCTGCACGTAGGCAAGCGTAAAATGCTGCTGCGCAGTGAAGAGCTACAAAAATTCCGCGCCGATCGCGGACGTCGCGGCACGCTGTTACCGCGCGGCCTGCAAAAAATTGATCGTGTTGAACTGGATGCGCCTGCGCGTCCGGCGAGCCCGGATAGCGAAGCGTAAACTACCCGGCTGACACCGCGTCAGCCGTGGCTCAATGAGGGAACTATGTTACTGATTCTGCGTGCCATTATTGTCGTCATCTATTCGATCTTAGTCTGTATATCTGGCTGTATCTGGTGTCTGTTTTCACCGCGCAATCCGCGTCATGTCGCCACATTTGGCCATCTGTTCGGCAAACTGTCGACGGTGTTTGGCCTTAAAGTAGAACTGCGCAGACCGGAAGGTGCTGAGAATTATGGTAATGCGATCTACATCGCGAACCATCAGAACAACTACGACATGGTCACCGCGGCTAAAATGGTGCAGCCCTGTACGGTGACGGTGGGCAAGAAGAGCCTGTTGTGGGTGCCATTTTTTGGCCTGCTCTACTGGCTGACCGGTAACCTGTTGATCGATCGCGATGACCGTGCAAAAGCACGCGGCACGATCGGTCAGCTGGTAGATGAGTTTAACAGTAAGCGCATCTCCATCTGGATGTTCCCGGAAGGAACGCGCAGCCGTGGTCGTGGCCTGCTGCCGTTTAAAACCGGTGCCTTTCACGCCGCTGTGGCGGCGGGTGTGCCGATCATTCCGATTGTGGTCTCTAACACGCATGGCAAGATCAACCTCAATCGCTGGAAAAACGGGCTGGTGATCGTTGAGATGCTGCCACCGATTGATGTAAAGGCTTTCGAGTCGTCGTCGGTGCGTAAGCTGGCGACCCACTGTCGCGAACTGATGGCGGCAAAGCTGGAAGAGCTGAACGCCGAAGTCGCAGAACGCGAAAAAAACGGAAATATCTGACCGGCGAACCATTCGCCGAACTATCCTGCAGGGATGCCGCACGGCGGGGCACGTCCGCCCGCCGTGAACGCAGCACAGCAAAAACAGATCAATAAAAACAGGGTCGGCGCTTAGCGCCACGCGTAAAGGGTCAGAAGTTTTATGTCTTTCAGCAGACGTCAGTTCATCCAGCTTTCTGCCGGAGCGGCGCTTAGCGCCAGTGTACTACCTCATGCGGCGCGTGCCGCTTCTTCAGCTAATGGCGACACGCCACTTCCGGTTCCGCCGTTGCTGGAATCCCGTCGCGGCCAGCCGCTGTTCCTGACAATGCAGCGCAGCCACTGGTCTTTTAATGGCGACAACAACAAAGTGCCGGTGTGGGGCATTAATGGCCTCTATCTTGGCCCGACCGTCCGGGTTTACAGCGGCGATGACGTTAAGCTGATCTACAGCAATCGTCTGAACGAGCCGGTCTCCATGACTATCAGCGGCCTGCAGTTGCCGGGTGCGCTGATGGGGGGCGCGCCGCGTATGATGTCAGCCGGTGTCGACTGGTCGCCGGTGCTGCCGATTCGTCAGGCGGCCTCAACCTGCTGGTATCACGCCAATACACCGAACCGCATGGCTCCGCACATCTATAACGGACTGGCGGGGATGTGGCTGGTGGAAGATGATATTGGCAGGCAGCTGCCGTTGCCGAAGCATTACGGCGTCGATGACTTCCCGATTATCATTCAGGACAAGCGGCTCGATAACTTTGCCACGCCGGTCTATGACCCGCCGCAGGATGGTGGTTTCCTGGGCGACACGCTGCTGGTGAATGGCGTACGCAATCCGTTTGTGGAGGTATCACGCGGCTGGGTGCGTCTGCGTCTGCTGAACGCCTCGAATGCGCGCCGCTATGAGATGGTGCTCAGCGACAATCGCCCGTTTATGGTCATCGCCAGCGATCAGGGCTATCTGCCTGCGCCGGTCGCGGTGCAGCGCCTGTCACTGGCGCCGGGCGAACGCCGCGAAGTGCTGGTGGATATGTCGCAGGGCGATGAAGTGTCGATTACCGCAGGTACGGCGGCGGGCATTATGGATCGGCTGCGCGGCTTCTTTGAGCCATCCTCCATTCTGACGTCAACCCTGATCCTGACGCTGCGGCCAACCGGCTTGCTGCCGCTGGTGACGGATAATCTGCCGATGCGGCTGCTGGCCGATCAGATTCTGGATGGCGTGGCGGTTCGCACCCGTGAATTCCGCATCGGTGACAGCATGCCGGGCATTAACGGCGCGATCTGGGATATGAGCCGCATTGACACCACGGCACAGCAGGGCACCTTTGAGCGCTGGATCCTGCATGCTGACCGGCCACAGTCGCTGCATATCCAGGGCGTGATGTTCCTGATTAAAAGTGTCAATGGTGCGCAGCCGATGGGCGAAGATCGTGGCTGGAAAGATACGGTGTGGGTCGATGGCAGCGTGGAACTGATGGTCACTTTCCCGCAAAGTTCGTCAGATCACTTCCCGTTCGTCTACTACAGTCAGACGCTGGAACTGGCCGACCGCGGTACTGCCGGTCAGCTGGTGGTGCAGTCCAGCGCATAACAGCGCGGTCAGGCAGGGAGAGCCCGCCTGACCGCGTTAATCGTTAGCTGCCCCAGCCGCAGGGCAGAGAAGGTGAGTTCACCCGATGGCGCCCAGCTTTAGTTAAAGGTTTCCGGATCCGGCCCCAGACGATTGCCGCTGTCCAGCTTCGCAATATCGCTCACTTCATGCTTGTCCAGACGGAAGTCGAACACCTTAAAGTTTTCTTCAATGCGGGCTGGTGTCACCGACTTCGGAATCACCACCAGGCCGCTATCCAGATGCCAGCGGATCACGATCTGTGCCGGCGTCTTGCCATATTTCTTCGCCAGCGACTTGATGATCTCCTGATCGAAGACCCCTTTGCCGCCCTGCGCCAGCGGACTCCAGGATTCGGTCTGGATCTGATGCAGTGCGTTCCACGCATGCAGCGTGCGCTGCTGTAGCATCGGGTGCAGCTCAATCTGGTTCACCACCGGCGTGACACCGGTTTCATCCAGCAGTCGCTTCAGATGCGCCTCATGGAAGTTACAGACGCCGATACTTTTAGTCAGCCCCTGCTGCTGCAGTTCAATCATCTTCTTCCAGGCATCGACATAATTGTCTTTTTCCGGGCACGGCCAGTGCATCAGATAGAGATCAACCTGCTCCAGTTTCAGTTTCTCCAGGCTGGTTTCCATCGCCTGCTGAACGTTCTGCTGATCGTCGTTCCAGAGTTTGGTGGTCACGAAAATCTCTTCACGCGGCACGTCAGTTTCCTGCAGTGCCTGGCCAATCGCCTCTTCATTCTTATAGGCGGCGGCGGTATCGATTGAGCGATAGCCGACCTCCAGCGCTTTCAGCACCGCATGACGTGCATCTTCAATGCTGGCCTGCCACACACCGAGTCCGAGTTGCGGCATCATATTGCCATCGCGCAGTTTGATAATGGGTTGGTCTGCCATAGTTGCTCCTTTCCGTTGCGGTTAATCCGTGAGATTTCACTGTGCTTAAGTCTAGCCAACAATTCTCAGCCTGCTTAGCTGAGGCAACAACAGCGGTTCTGCCGCCATGCCCGATCCGGTAAATTTCTTGCCTGATTCTCCAGGCTGCTGGTGATTCAGGCATTCGCACGGCACACTGGTTTTTTGCCCGTAAAAGGAGTCGCTATGGCGCACGATGCCCTGTGTCACCGGCTGGCGCAGCAGGTCGTCACATTAATGACCCATGGTCACGACCGTCTTTGTCCGGTCGAAAATGTGTCGCTGATTTACGCTAATCAATATCGTCCCCGTACGCCGATGATGTATCAGCCCGGCATTGTGATCCTGTTTCAGGGCAGCAAAACCGGCTATCTCGGCAGCACGGTGTTTCAGTATGACGCCAGCAAGTACCTGATGCTCACGGTGCCGCTGCCGGTGGAGTGCGAAACCTGGGCCTCGCCAGAGGTGCCGATTGCCGGGCTGTGCCTTAATGTCGATACCGCCAGCCTGCAGGATCTGCTGATTGAAATCGGCGATGACGATCAGTTCCAGCCGCAGCCGCAGACCTCGGGGATCCACTCGGCGTGGCTGACGGAACCGATGCTGTGTGCCGCTGAGCGGCTGCTTGATGTGATGACCCAGCCACGCGATGCGCGGGTGCTGGGGCCGCACATCGTGCGGGAGATTATCTACTACGTGCTGACTGGCCCGATTGGTGGTGCGCTGCTCTCACTGGTGAGCCGACAGACGCAATTCAGCCTGATCGCGCGTGCCCTGCGACGGATTGAGAATCACTATGCGGAAAACCTCAGCGTCGATGCGCTGGCGGCGGAAGTGAACATGAGCGTTTCAGCCTTTCATCATAACTTTAAAGCGGTCACGCAGACGTCGCCCCTGCAGTATCTCAAGCGATATCGCCTGCATCAGGCGCGATTGCTGATGCTGCACGATGGACTGAAAGCGAGTGCGGCGGCGGTGCGGGTTGGCTATGAAAGTCCCTCACAGTTTTCGCGGGAATTTAAGCGCTATTTTGGCGTGACGCCAGGGGAAGAGGTGAATCGTGTGCGGCAGACAGTAGCGGATCCGTCCGCCTGAGTGGCGGCGGATCCTGATGCTACGCGCTGACGTCAGGCCTGTTTCTGCCGACGCTTTTTCCAGATAACCAGAATACTGCCGAACAGCCCGAGAAACAGCAACACCATCGGCAGTATCATCAGGATCGCCATCACCTGATCTTCATGACGCTTGATGAACGGCACCTGGCTGATGCCATAGCCAAACGTCACGACGATGCCGACCCACAGCACGCCGCTGAGCCAGTTGAACAGCTGGAAGCGACCATTCTGCAAGCCCGCAATGCCCGCCATGGTTGGCAGGATCGTCCGGATGAAGGCCAGAAAACGGCCGACCAGCAGCGCCATCAGGCCGTGACGGTTAAACATATTCCACGCGCGCTGGTGATACTGCGCGGGCAGATGCATCAGCCAGCTCTTCACCAGCCGGGTATTCCCCAGCCAGCGACCCTGCAGATAGCTCAGCCAGCAGCCCAGGCTGGCGGCGGTGGTGAGGATCACCATCGTCGGCACAAAATCCATCACCCCTTTTGCCACCATCGCACCCGCCAGCAGCAGCAGGCTATCGCCCGGCAGGAAAGAGGCGGGTAACAGCCCATTTTCCAGAAACAGCGTCAGGAACATCACGCCGTACACCACCCACACCACATCCGGATTTGCCAGCGCGGCAAAATCCTGATGCCAGAGCGCGTGGACAATCTCGTGTAAAACACCCATTTGCTATTCCATCACGTCACAAGGAACTATCCGTCTGCATTCAGGCAATCGGTCGCGGCGCTGCGCAATAAATGCAGCGACCTCACTGATGACCTGAACGGTCTGGGATAAATTTTAACAATAAATGAGCAGCAGCCCGGCAAACTCTGCGGGTGGCCGCTACCCGGTTCATCTTCTGTTTAGCGTCTGTTTATCTTTTGCCTGAGTTTATTAACGCGTCAGGCGCGCAAAACCGGCGTCCAGGTCAGCCAGCAGATCGTCAACGTGCTCCAGACCAATATGCAGTCGCACCAGCGTACCGGTGAAGTCGACTCCACCCGCCGGACGAATCGCGGCCAGCTCTTCCGGCTGATTTGCCAGGATCAGCGATTCATAGCCGCCCCAGGAGTAAGCCATGCTGAAATGATGGAAGTGATCGAGATATTCCGCCAGCTGGGGCGCGCTGAGTTTTTCCTGCAGGATAAAAGAGAACAGGCCGCTGCTGCCGTTAAAATCACGCTGCCAGAACTGATGACCTTTGCTCTGCGCCAGCGCCGGGTGATTAACCCGCGCCACTTCGGGACGCGCTGCCAGCCACTCTGCCACCTGAATCGCGCTCTCTTCATGCTGACGCAGACGGGTACCCAGCGTGCGCAGCCCCCGGCTCGCCATGTAGGCGGTATCGGCATCGACCATCTGACCCATCAGATAGGAGTTCTCGCGCAGCTGATCGATACAGCGCGCATTGGCGACCGCCGTGCCGATCATCGCATCGCTGTGACCAATCAGATATTTGGTGCCCGCCTGAATCGAAATATCGATGCCGTGCGCCAGCGCATCAAATAAAATACCGGCCGCCCAGGTGTTGTCGATCATAATGATCGCCTCGGGCGCTTTGGCGCGAACCGCCGTAACAATCGCCGGAATATCCTGAACTTCCATCGTGATAGAGGCCGGTGATTCCAGGAAAACGACCCGGGTATTGGGCTGCACCAGCTCACCGATTTCACTGCCGATACAGTGATCGAACCAGCCCGTTGAAACCTGCAGCTTAGTCAGGATTTTAGTACAGAAATCCTGGGTCGGTTCATAGACTGCGCCACTCATCAGCACGTGGTCGCCCGCCTCGACAAACGCCAGAATCGCGTTCGCCACGGCAGCCGCGCCGCAGGGGTAGAGCACACAGCCTGCGCCGCCTTCCAGCTCCGTCATCGCATCCTGCAGCGCAAAGTGCGTCAGGGTGCCACGACGGCCATAAAAGAGTTCGCCTTTTGCCCGACCGGCGGTGGCGCGTTTCTTCTCCGCGACCGTATCAAAAACCAGCGAGGAGGCCCGTTGAATCACACTGTTCACCGAGCCCTGGGTATAACGCTTGCTGCGTCCTGCACTGACGAGCGTGGTATCAATTTTTCTGGTGGTCATGAGTCGCCTTTGCCGCTTCTGACTAAGCCCTCACGTTACCACGAAACGACCAGCAGGGTTGAGACTCAATGGTGATTATCAGAGTGCTTCGCAGGATGAAAATCGGGTCCGCCACCGGACCCGATTTTGCCGACGCTACATCACGCCCATCAGGCGCGGTAACCAGAGGGAGATGGCGGGAATATAGGTAATCAGCATCAGCACGATAAACAGCATGCCGTAAAACGGCAGCATGGCTCTGACCACCTGCTCGATTTTCTGCTTACTGACCGCACTGGCGACAAACAGTACCGTACCGACCGGCGGGGTGATCAGGCCGATCCCGAGGTTGGTCAGCATGATCATGCCGAAGTGAACCGGATCGACGCCAAGCGCGGTGGCGACCGGCAACAGCACCGGCGTCAGGATCAGGATCAGCGGTGCCATATCCATCAGCGTTCCCACCACCAGTAGCAGGATGTTGATACACATCAGGATCACATATTTGTTATCAGAGAGGCTGGTGAACGCCTCGGTGATAATCGTCGGCAGTTGCATAAAGGTCATCACCGCGCCGAATCCGGCCGCGAAGGCGATCAGCACCATCACGATGGTGACGGTTTTAATGGTGCGGAACAGCAGGATATGCAGCTGGTTCCATTTAAAGTCACGGTAGATAAACATGGTGACGAAAAAGGCCCAGATACAGGCGATCGCGGCGGACTCCGAGGCGGTAAAGATGCCGGAGAGAATGCCACCCATAATGATCACCACGGTAAACAGGCCCCAGAACGCGTCGAAGAAGATTTTCAGCGCCTGACGAAACGGAATACGTTCCCCTTTGGGATAGCCGCGTTTATGGGCAAAGCCGAGGCACATTACCATCAGGCAGCCACCCAGCAGCAGGCCAGGAAAGATACCGGCAACAAACAGCGAGGAGATGGTCACCATGCCGCCGGTCGCCAGCGAGTAAATCACCGAGTTGTGGCTGGGTGGCGTCAGCACCGCCTGCACTGAGCCGCTGGCGGTTACTGCGGCGGCGAAATCACGCGGATAGCCTTTCTCCTCCATCTGCGGAATCATCACCGAGCCTATCGAGGCGGTATCCGCCACCGATGAGCCGGAAATCGCGCCAAAGAAGGTGGAGGCGACAATGTTCACCAGCGACAGGCCACCGCGGATAAAGCCGACAAAGATATAGGCGAAGTTGACCAGCCGCCGGGCAATCCCGCCCTCCGCCATAATCGCACCCGCGAGAATAAAGAACGGGATAGTCAGCAGCGAAAATTTGTTAATGCCGTTGGTCACCTGAATCACCACCGCTTCCAGCGGCAGATCGATCCACCAGGCGCCAATAAAGGCGCTCAGCCCCACCGCAAAGGCGACCGGAAAACCCACCATTAGCAACACCAGCAAACTGCCTATCAAGATCAATGCATCCATTTTTCTGCTCCGCGTTAGTGGGTGCCGCCCAGGGTGACAATCGGCCGCTGGCTCTGATCGCCGGTCAGCAATCGCTCAACAACAAACAGCAGGGTGAAGATCGCGCCAATCGGAATCGGCAGATACATCTCGCCGTAAGTTACTGCCGGTAATGAAGCGAGCGTCTGCACCCACATCGCTTCGCACAGGCTGTAACTGGCCTGAAAGATCACCAGACAGGTGATGATCATCAGCAGATCGCTGACGCGCAGCATCAGGCGCTGTCGGGCGGGTGACAGGCGATCGGTGACCATCGAAACGCAGATATGCGTTCCGGCCCGCAGTCCGACCGGTGCGCCAATAAACGTAAAAATGATCATGCAGATAATGGCCACCGGTTCCGGCCAGGAGAGCGCGCCGTTCATCACGTAGCGGGCGAAGATCCCGATCGGGATCACCGTCACCATAATCATCAGTGCCACGGCGGCAATCAGCATGCACAGCAGATAGAGCCCATCCATCAGACGTGTATAAGCGGCCATAATTGATACCTGATTAAGCACGCCACACGGCAGTGTGGCGCGGAAGGGTTATTTCACCTCAGCGATCCGGGTCATCAGATCCTGATATCTGCCGCCAAACTGATCGCGCACCGGCTGGGTCGCTTTGACGAAGTAGTCGCGGTCGGTCTGCTGGAAGGTGACGCCGCCTGCCTTCATTTTGGCGATCGACTGCTCGGTATAGGTCGCCCAGAGCTGACGCTCCTCATCCTGCGCCTCTTTGCCGAGCTTCTTCAGCAGCGCCTGATCCTCAGGTTTCAGGCGATCCCAGGCGCGTTTTGAAAACAGGATCATCTCTGGCTGGATAAAGTGGCCGCTGAGGGTGTAGTACTTCGCCACCGGCATATAGTTATGGGCGACAAAAGTAGGCGGGTTGTTCTCGGTGCCATCGACCACACCGGTCTGCATCGCACTGAACACTTCACTGACGCCCATCGCCACCGGATTCGCGCCCATCGCTTTCAGGGTCGCCAGCGAGATGGCGCTGTTCTGCACCCGGATCTTCATGCCTTTCAGATCTTCCGGTTTTGCCAGCGGCTTCTTGGTGATCATGTTGCGCTCACCGGCATCGGTCCAGCCCAGGAACACCATGCGGGCGTTGGGATCTTTATCGAATTTGTCGGCAATCTCGCGGCCTATCTCGCCATCCAGCACTTTGTGCATGTGGTCAATGTCGCGGAAAATGTAGGGCAGGGTCAGCACGCTGGTTTCCGGGGCGATCGAGGTGACCGGCGCCAGCGACACACGGATCATGTCGATTGCGCCCAGCTGCACCTGTTGCAGCGTCTGATCTTCGTCCCCCAGCACGCCACCGGCGAAGAGCTTCATCTCCAGCCGTCCATCGGTGGCCTGTTTGAGTTTGTCGCCCATGTGCTGCAGGGCGACCACGGTCGGATAACCGGCAGGCTGGACTTCAGCCACTTTGATCACCTGTGCCGTGGCGGTGGCGCTCATCATCATCGCCGCCAGGGCACTGGCCAGGCATGTTTTCGTCATTCTCATTATTTTGTCTCCCGCAGAGGTAGGACGGCGTCCGGCGTCGGGGGCTAACCGGAGAGAACCGTGTGGAGCCAGCATAGTGAAAACGCGCGCCAGTAAAATGCGGCAATGCTGATTGAATGAATGCCATCACATTTTGAAACGTTGTTTTAATAAATTTTCATGCAACTTCACATTTTCGAAACATCCTTGTCAAAAGTGTTTAAACCTGGTCAATTGCGGGTAAATGGCGGCGATCAGCTTTGTAAATACTAATGAGAACTACTATCAATTCGCCGTCGTTTTGCTATTATTCGCGCTTGTCTCGCATCCCTGAATCAGAAGTTGGAGAAGCAGCGTGGTAGCCAGTGATTTGATGCAAACGGACCTCTCCGTTTGGGGCATGTATCAACATGCCGATATCGTGGTAAAGGTGGTCATGATTGGCCTGTTATTGGCCTCAGTGGTGACCTGGGCGATCTTCTTCGGCAAATATGCCGAACTCAGCGCCGCTAAGCGCCGTCTGAAGCGCGAGCATCTGGCGCTGGGCGAAGCCCGCAATCTGAATGACGCCGCCCGCATTGCCCAGTCGTTTACCGGTCACAGCCACAGTGTGGTGCTGCTGAATGATGCGCAGAATGAGCTTGAACTGTCGGCTGGCGTGGAAGATACCAACGGGATTAAAGATCGTACCAGTTTCCGCCTTGAGCGCCGCGTCGCTGCGTTCAGCCGCCATGCAGGCCGGGGCAATGGCTTCCTGGCCACCATCGGTTCGGTTGCGCCGTTTATCGGCCTGTTCGGCACCGTATGGGGCATCATGAACAGCTTTATCGGCATCGCTAAAACCCAGACGACGAACCTGGCGGTTGTTGCACCAGGTATCGCCGAAGCGCTGCTGGCAACCGCGATTGGCCTGATCGCTGCGATTCCGGCGGTGGTGATCTACAACGTCTTTGCCCGCATGATCGCCAACTACAAAGCCTCGCTGGGTGATGTCGCCGCTCAGGTGATGCTGCTGCAGAGCCGTGATATCGATCTGGGCACCGTCGCCACTGATGTTCCGCGTCCTGCGACGGCTCAGAAACTGCGCTTAGGGTAAGTTCTTATGGCAATGCGATTAAACGACGATCTGGAAACGGATGGTGAAATGCATGAGATCAACGTGACGCCGTTTATCGACGTCATGCTGGTTCTGCTGATCATCTTTATGGTGGCCGCGCCGCTGGCCACGGTCGACGTACGCGTCAATCTGCCCGCCTCAACCAGCGCGCCACAGCCGCGCCCGGAAAAGCCGGTTTATCTGTCGATTAAAGCGGATAAGCAGCTTTACGTCGGTAACGATCAGGTCACGCCGGAGTCGCTGGTTAACGTGCTGACTAACCAGACCCAGGGCAACAAAGAGACCACCATTTTCTTCCAGGCGGATAAGTCAGTCGATTATGAAACGCTGATGAGCGTGATGGATAAGCTACGCACGGCGGGCTATCTTAAAATTGGTCTGATGGGCATGGAAACCGTGAAGAAATAGCGGGTTATCCGGCTCAGGAAAAAGGCGACTGTTCAGGTCGCCTTTTTTTATGGCTGCTCTCCAGCCCTATAAAATCAGGCAAATCAGGGCCAGGGTAATCACTTATGCTGCCTGAGCTGAATTGTTAATTGGTTGTTACTTATGTACATAGATTTGTAAAGTGCAATGGTGAGCCAGGTCACATTAATCCCGCATCAGGCAGGCTAAAACGGCTAAAAAACAACAGGAAGCCGTTATGAGTCACACCCCGTCTTTACAAAAGCCGCCGAAAAGTGCCGCCCGAACCATCTTCACCGTCACCAGTGGTAACTTCCTGGAGATGTACGATTTTATGGTGTTTGGCTACTACGCTACTGCCATTTCAAAAACCTTCTTTCCCGGCGATGACCCGTTTGCCTCCCTGATGCTGACCCTGATGACTTTCGGTGCCGGCTTCCTGATGCGCCCGCTGGGGGCGATCATCCTCGGTGCCTACATCGACCATCATGGTCGTCGTAAAGGGCTGTTGCTGACGCTGGGCTTAATGGCGATGGGCACCCTGACCATCGCGCTGGTGCCGGGCTACGCCACCCTGGGCGTGGCAGCGCCGATTCTGATCCTGCTGGGACGGCTGTTGCAGGGCTTCTCGGCGGGCGTGGAGCTGGGTGGCGTGTCGGTCTATCTGGCCGAAGTCGCGCCCAAAGGACGCAAAGGCTTTTTCGTCAGCTGGCAGTCGGGCAGCCAGCAGATTGCGGTGATCTTTGCTGCTCTGCTGGGTCTGATGCTGAATCATCTGCTGGCGAAAGAGGCGGTGACGGAGTGGGGCTGGCGTATCCCGTTTGTGGTCGGCTGTCTGATTGTGCCGTTCCTGTTCTATATCCGCCGGATGCTGGAAGAGACCGAAGCGTTCAGCAAACGTAAACATCATCCGAGCATGACGGAAATCATGCGGTCGGTCGCCAGCAACTGGGCGCTGGTGCTGGCGGGGATGCTGATGGTGGTCACCACCACGGTAATGTTCTACATGATCACCGCCTTTACCCCGACCTTTGGTAAAACGGTCTTGATGATGAGTGACAAGCAGGCGTTCCTGGTGACGCTCTGTGTCGGTGTCTCAAACCTCATCTGGCTGCCGCTGATGGGGGCGCTGTCAGACCGCGTCGGACGCCGTCCGCTGCTGATCATTTTTACCCTGCTGATGATTGTCACCACCTGGCCGGTGCTGCACTGGCTGGTGGGATCGGCCAGCTTCGCCCACCTGCTGGAAGCGGAACTGTGGCTGTCGTTTCTCTATGCCAGCTATAACGGTGCGATGGTGGTCTATCTGGCGGAGATCATGCCTGCGGAGGTGCGCGCCGCCGGTTTCTCCATGGCTTACAGCCTGGCGACGGCGCTGTTTGGCGGCTTTACGCCTGCCATCTCCAGCTACCTGATCCATGCCACCGGTGACAAAGCGATGCCGGGCGTCTGGCTGACCTTTGCCGCAGTCTGTGGGCTGATCGGCACGTTGCTGATTGGCCGGATGGTGAAGCAGTATCAGACCCGTCACAGCGGCACGCCGGTCAGTGCTTCACTCTAAAACGACAAATCGACCACCACGCTGTCGCTGTAGTTTCCGGCTGGCGGCGTGTTCTGCGTGGTCAGGATGCGCGCGGTGTAGTTAAAACCGCGCGTCAGTCCATCCGTGGATACCGCCGTCGAGGTGGTACTGCTCCAGCGTTCAGTGCCTGCCGATCCCCAGCGATTGCTGGTGGTACTTTTATAAATTTCATAGCTCAGCCGATTCGCGCCGCTCGCCATATTCCTGACGCTGCCCACCGGATAACTACCGTTGCTCAGCCCGACGGTATAGGTGCTGCCTTTGCTGCACAACACGTTGATGGTCTGTGACACGGCGGAGAAGCTGCCGACCAGCGGCGCGCTGCCAAAGCTGATATTCGGCGCGGTGATGGTGGTGCAGTCATTGGTAAGAATGGCGGTGATATTAATCGGGATGACACCGCTGCCGTTCTGCTCGCTTAAACAGATATTGCCAATCGCAACGCTGGTGCAGATGCGATAAGTCACGGCCATATTCAGCGTCAGCTGGTACGTCCCGGCGGCGACCACCTGACCGGGAACGGTGCGCAGATAGACCGGGATGGCGAAGTTAAGGCTGCCCAGCAAGCCCGCCAGGTTGATCAGGGTCTGCGAACCATAGACAAATGGCGTGCCGCCAATCGTCAGTTCGGTAGCGCAGGCCGTGTCGGTGCAGAGCCGCACCGGCACATTATCGCTGCCGGTACCACCGCTGCGTTTCAGAGTACCGCGCGTGCCGTTGCTATTGCTCGCGCCCGTCAGCTGAAAGGTGATCTGGTTATTGCCCAGCAGCGACAGCCCGGCACCCGCGCCACAGTTGACGTTGGCATTCGTGGTGGTGGAACTGACGGTGGTGTTCGCCACAAAGGTCGTAACTGAACCGAAACTGGCGGTCGATGCGGGCAGGGCGCAGGCGGCGTAGCCCAGCGACGGCAGTAACAGCAGCAGGCCAGCCAGTATTACAGATTTCATCATGGTCGGTTTCCGGACGTAAATGATTCAGCGGGAGAGGGGGCGCTGCCTGCGGCAGGGGCGGGCAGCGCACAGGTCAGGGGGCCGTAAGTTTTCAGCGCCTGCGGCTGACCGCTGGCGATGCGCAGTTCGGTTTCGCACTGGCGGCCATCGGGCGTCACCACCTGCATCGGGTTACTGGCGGCGAGATCTTCCATCCAGACGATGCCATCCCAGCCGACATACTCTGTGGGATGATCGGGACGCTGCACCAGGCTTGATACCGGCAGCGGCTGGCCCTGCGCATCGACCAGGATTACGCTGGCTGAGCGCAGTTTCTCCACCGGGAAGTTGAGCAGATAGCCGCTCTGGCGTTTCACCGCAAAGCGCTGCTCAACCCGTGGCGTGGTCATATCTGCCGGCAGGTCGAGGGTGTCGATATCATATTTGGCCGGGTAGTAGCTGCTGATGGCGGGCACCAGCAGATAACCCTGTTGATTGGTGCGTCCCATCGACTGATTCTCGTAGCGCACGTTAACGTCGGGATAGTTGGTCTTCACCAGCACAAAGGCGTCGTTGATCTCGTTAGCGGCAAAGACGCTGTTGTCCATTAACACCAGCGCACCCGAGAGATCGGCCCACTGGGTGAGGTTATCATCATCGCCATAGAAGCCCGCCGAGGTATCAATCTGGTTGTTGCGATAGCGCAGACTGCCCTGACGATAATCGCCGCTGTCTCCGCTCTGATTCGCCCAGGAGGCATCCCAGGCGAACCCGCCGTCGCTGGGCATGGCGCGTGAGGCATAAACGCGCTGACTGTCGCGGCCACGCTGGTCGCGTTCGTTGCTGAGGGCAACGCTGCCCTGTTCGCCAAACGGGATCACCAGCGAAATCGCCCCGGTCCAGCTTTTCTCCTGCTGATCGCGGCTGGCCGAGACATACAGACTGCTGTTACCCCACAGGTTTTTACTCCATGAGAGGTTCCACAGCCGGGTGCGATCGCCCTGACCGTCGGTGATGTCGATGAAGGCAGCACCGACGCTGCCAAAGCGGTTCAGCGAGACGCTGGCGCTGTACTGAGCACTGCGGCGTGAGAGTGCGTAGCGGCTATCCGCCTGGCTACCGGCACGGCTGCCGACCAGCGCCAGATTGCCGAAGTTGCTGCTGCGCTGGGTCTGTTGAGTGCCGATGTTGAACCAGCGGTTATTGTACTGATATCCCCAGCTATATTGCCTGCCGCTCTCGCCATCGAGCTGACTTTGCGCCACCGCGCCGTTGACCACGCCCCAGCTGCCGACGCGCAGCTGACCACCCAGCCCGCCCATCGCCAGCGTTTCGCTGCCTTCGGCGTGGCTCTCCAGCGTCAGCCAGTCGGTCATACCGTAACGATAAGAGCCACTGGCCGCTGCCTCACCATAATCGAAGTTCTTTATGCCGTAGTTTTCGCGGATTGCCCCGGCAGAGAAGGCGTAGTCCGACAGCCCCGATTTCAGCAGGTTACTGGAGACGTAAAACGGCATGGTGGTGGTAACACGGCGGCCAACCGCATCGGTGGTGGTGATCACGGCATCACCCGCGCCGTTAACGAATGGCACATTGGTCATCGACCAGGGGCCAGGCTGCACGTTCGCCTGGCTGGAGCGATAGCCGTTGATAAAGAGATCGACGGTGGAAGGCACGGCGGCCTGACCGGAAAAAGCGGGCAGCGGATAGGTCACCAGATCGGGACGGACGCTGAAGTCGCGACCGACGCGGATGCCACCAAGACGCACGCTGCTGCTCCAGGCCAGCGAGTCGGTGACCAGATCGCCGACCCGCCAGCTTACCGCCGCATTCTCATCTTCATTGCTCCACCAGGTGTCGTAGCGGATATAGCCATCATCCTGATAAGTCGTACTGCCTTCCAGCTGCTGTTGCCAGACGCCATTAGTGGAGAAATGACCGGCATCACCAAACAGCCGCAGTTCGTTCCAGGCGGACAGGCGGGAGCCACTGTTATCCGTGCGGCTGGCGTAAAGATCATAATTCATCAGCGCGCCGCTGCTGGTACGGCCCGGATAGCGCGGTCCGTTCTTCGCCTCGCCAATCACCTGACCGGGCAGCCACTCAGGCGGTACGGTCAGCAGCAGACGCTGTCGCGCAGCGTCATACTCCACTTTGATGGGTTGCAGGCTGCTGACATCGACCTGCGGCTGCTGGCCCAGCTTATCCGCTGGCAGGCCGGCACGCTGCAAATCGCCACTGCGAATCCAGAAATGACCGTCGCGCTGCTCTGCTGGCACAATATTGCCGTTCTCCTGCTGGTTAATCACCAGCTCCAGCATATATTGCTGACCGTTGCTGCTGGTCTGCAGGCTGGGCGGCGGGGGCAGGGATGAGTAAGTCTCCGCCAGCACAGGATCCGGCGTAAAAGCGTAAATAACGCTGGCCACGGCCAGCGCGCAGGGATGCAGGGAAAACGGTCTCATTCAGCGCTTACTTCTGGGCAGCGCTGCGCCACTGGCTCTTGTTAACCTCTGCGGTGAGTTCGCCGCTCACTGGCGAGGTAAGCGGCCAGCGGTGATAGCTGTCAGCCAGCACATAGCCGTACAAGCCTTCGCCCAGTTTGCGACCGCCAATCGCCACATTGCTTAACCGGGCGTGACCGCTGCCGCTGTTGGTTAACTGGAGCCAGCGCCTGCCGCCCTCGCTGACCTGTTGCCAGCGCAGAGCCGGGCGAGCGCTGTCTGTGTTCAGCCCGGTACCATAAACAAACAGCGGCACCGAATAGCGCATCTGGAAGGTCAGCCCGGCCTGATTCTCGCCGGGATTTCGCGGGGTCGGGATCTCATCCAGCACCACCCGATAGGCCAGCTCTTTACCGGCCGCAGGCGGCGTCTGTTTAATCAGCCTGACCAGCTGTTTCTGGCCTGGCTCCATCCGCACCATCGGCGGGCTGGCGACTACCTGCTGCTGAGTCTGATACTGCTCCTGGCCATTGTTCTGCTGCCAGCTGAAGACGCGGATCTGCATCATGGTGGTGCTGTTACCGCGATTCTCCAGCCAGAGTTCGCTGGCTTTCTCTTCAGGATTAATGGCGGGATCGATGGGCCAGATCATGACCGAATTCGCGGCGAAGGCCGGGGAGAGCAGGGTGGAACTTAGCAGCAGCAACAGGGCGCGCAGTGGCTTCATGATCATATCCTTGTTTTCTATCACCTCACCAGCTCAGGGTGACGGTCAGCGTGTCGGTATAAACGCCGGCGCGCGCAGTGCCGGGCAGTTGTAGCTGACCGTAGATCGGCAGCGTAATGTTATTGGCATTGCTATAACTCAGCGGCACCGCCTGGTTCACGGGGATCACCGTGGTGCGGCTGGCGTTGCTAAAGAGCGTATAGGGAACGGTGTTGCTGAAATTGGGCAGCTTCAGGTTACGGGTCGTGGTGAAATTGTTGCCCTGATTAATGCTCATGCTCAGCGTGGTGCCCGGCGTACAGGCGAGATTAATCGAGGTGCTCTGCAGATAGCTGGCGTTGACGGTATTCGCCGCCACGCCAGACTGCGTACCGAAATTAAGCGTGCCAAAGACGCCGGTATTGGTACCGGATATCACGCAGCCTGCCACAATCGACGCGGTAACCTGGAAGGTGCTGGTTGGCAGACTCCAGGCGCTGATACTCCCTGTCAGCAGGGGCAGACCGCATGCGATCGTCAGGCAGGATCGCCAGAGAACCACCCGTATTTACCTGCGACAGCAGTTAATAGTTCACGGCAACGTTAATCGTGTCGGTATAGGTTCCGGCAGGGATCAGGGGGTTAAAGCCGCCGCCGACCACCCGGCCATAGATGGCGTAGTTGGTCCCCAGCGTCGGATCGGTAGTACCGCTGGTGGCGATAGGCGTATTGTTGGCGATCGCCGTGGTAAAGGAGGCGTCACTGTAGAGGGTATAGGCGATGCCCTGCGCATTATCCGATCCCAGTACCAGATAACGCGGCGATGCAGAGGCGGTGCCGTAGATGGTCGCTGGCGCAGCATTGCTGCTGGTGACCACCACGTTGTAATCCTGACCGGTGGTGCAGCGCACAAAAATACCGTTACCAGCCGCACCGACCAGTGTGGCGTTCAGGGTATCGAACGTGGCTGCGCTGCTACCAAAGTTCAGGGTACCGAAGTTAACGCCCGCCGTAGCCGACTGGCCGTTCACCAGACAACCGGTGGTCAGGGTTAACGTGGCATTGATGGTTCCCGAGGTCGTCGCCGCCTGGGTTAATGACGGAATAGCGACAGTTAATCCTGCAGCGGCAAACAGAAAAAGCTTGAGTTTCATAATATTTCCTTACGGATTATCCAGAGTCAGTGCTTTTTCACCCGGTGTTTATTAACGATTCAACCCAAAATAAAGGAAATAAAATAACAAGGTAGGCAGTGCCGCTATCTTAAGAAAAATCTTAGACTTAAGAATGCTGATTTATATCAGTTTTACTTACTATAGATCAGTTAAAGCGTTACGCGAAGCCTTGCTATTTATTTTTGATTAATCAAAACGTCACTCCGGCCGATAACCCAGTAACAGCAAGGCGCGAAGACGAGGCGATAAAACAAAATTCTTTGTTTTTTCGGTATCTGGCATGCTTTCTGCTTCGGTGATATGTTCCTGTACCAATCAGACATAATAACGGTTTACCGGCTTGCTCTGCGGGCGGTTAATAAGATGCAGGTTATAAATGGCCAGCGTCGGCGGGCGCGTTTTGCCTGACCTTCAGGACCAGAAAATACCGAAATTTAATCACTTTCACCCATCGGGTGTTTTCAGATCACTTATCAGACTGTACACAGCACCCGTTTCTCCGCGGGTGGTGAGGAGTTGCACATGTTGCCTGTCACCTGGGATAGCGTCCTGATCTGCGTTTCGCTGATCGTGGCGTTCATTGCCTCTTTTACAGCCCTGGATACCGCCGGACGAGTGGCGGTATCCCGTGGCTGGAGCGCCCGGTTCTGGCTGTTGGTGGGCGGCATCGCAATGGGGATTGGCGTCTGGGCAATGCACTTTATCGGGATGCTGGCGATGATCTTGCCGATGATGATGCGCTATGACACGCGGCTGACGATCCTCTCGCTGCTGGTGGCGATCCTGGCGTCTGTGCTGGCTTTTGGCCAGACGGTGGGTGGCCTGCATCTCACCCGCCAGCGGCTGCTGCGCGGCACGCTGATCCTGGGCGCGGGTGTGGTGGTCATGCACTATCTTGGTATGTATGCCCTGCTGATTGAACCGCAACCGGAGTGGAATGCGCTGCTGGTGGCGCTCTCTGTGCTGATTGCGTTTGCGGCCTCTGGCCTGGCGCTGTGGCTGGCCTTTCATCTGCGCCAGGGCGATCATCATCTGATGCTGATGCGCGGGCTGGCCTCTCTGGTAATGGGCATCGCCATCGCCGGTATGCACTATGTGGGTATGGCGGCAGCAGAGTTCAGCCACAGCAGTATGATGCAGCCGCACGGCGTCAGTAATGCGGGCCTGGCGGTGTGGGTAACGCTGATTACCCTGACTATTCTGGGTATCACTCTGCTGAGTTCGATGCTGGATGCGCAGCTACGCGCCGCGCGTCTGGCGACCCGCCTCAATCGCGCTAACCAGGAATTGCGTCAGCTGGCGATGCATGACAACCTGACCACGCTGCCCAATCGTGTAATGCTGGAGCAGCAGCTCGATCTCGCCATTAAACAGGCGATGCTTAATGAGCATCGCTTTGCCGTGATCTATATGGATCTCGATGGCTTCAAAGCGGTCAATGACACATGGGGACATCACGTCGGTGACCGGTTGCTGGTGGCGGTGGCGGAACGGCTGTGTAGCCAGCTCAGCAACACGATGCTGCTGGTGCGTCTGGGGGGCGATGAATTTGTGCTGATGGCTGAGTGCGATATCAGCGCAGCCCGCCAGCTGGCGCAAAAACTGGTTAAAGTCATCAGTTCGCCGTTTGAACTTGACCGCTATGTGCTGCACGTTTCACTCAGCGCGGGCATTGCGATCTTTCCGCTGCACGGTCGCAACCGGCAGGAGCTATTGTTTAATGCTGATGCGGCGATGTACCACACCAAACACAGCGGACGAAACGGCTGGTGCCTGTTTGAACCGGCCATGAGCGCCGCGACGCAGCATCAGCTGGAGCTGGCGAACGATCTGTGGGAGGCGATAGAGCGCGAGCAGATGCGGCTGTTCTATCAGCCCAAATTCTGTTCCGGCGGCACCAGGTTAATGGGATTCGAAGCGTTGTTGCGCTGGCAGCATCCGCAGCGCGGTTTACTGACGCCTGAGCTGTTTCTGCCGCGCGCCGAAAAAACCGGTCAGATTATTGCGCTGGGTAACTGGGTGATCGGGGAGGCCTGCCGTCAGCTCAGGATATGGCACAGCCAGGGCCACAGTGACTGGACGGTATCGGTGAATCTCTCCGCGTTGCAGTTTCACCAGCGTGATTTGCTGACTATCCTGACGCAGACCCTGGCGCGTAACCAACTGCCAGGCAGCGCGCTGATGCTGGAGATCACTGAAGCGATTGCCATGCGCGATCCCGCTTTCAGCCAGCAGCGCATTCGTGAATTGCAGCAGGCGGGTGTCAGCGTCGCGATTGATAACTTCGGCATCGGCTATGCCAACCTGCTGCATCTCAAAGATCTGGATGCCAGTGAACTCAAAATTGATCGCAGCTTTATCAACTGCCTGCGGCCCGGCAGTGAAGATGCGACCGTAGTCAGCGCCATGCTGACCCTGGCGCAGAGCCTCAATCTGCGCATGGTGGCGGAAGGGGTGGAGACTGAAGAGCAGCAGCATTTGCTCACCAGCTTAGGCTTTGATGCGTTGCAGGGCTATCTGCTGGGCAAGCCGACGCCAGCGGACCGGGTTGAGGCGCTGAGTTTTCCCTCACTGCGACAGCCGGTGGCGTCACTGTCCGGCTGACTGTATTGACAGCAACGATAGATTTCATCACTCAGAATGAGTGGAAGGATGCAGGGTTCGCGGCTCATTAACCGCCGGGCTGTGCCGATAACTAAGAGAATAATTTTAAAACCCTCTGCCCAACCACAAGCTCTGCTTTCGCGGGAATGCACTATGTTAGCGACCTCATACGACTCTTTTATCGTCATCGTCTCCGTTCTTGTCGCGATGCTGGCTTCGTTCACCGCCTTAGATATGGCGGGACGGGTGGTGCATTCAACCGGCAAAGTTGCGCTGGTCTGGCTGTTCGGCGGCGGTTTTTCCATGGGCATCGGCATCTGGGCGATGCACTTTATCGGCATGCTGTCGATGAACATGGAGATGGTCATGAGCTACAACGCCGGGCTCACCGCCTTTTCTGCGGCCATCGCGGTTTGTGCGTCGATATTTGCGCTGTGGCTGGTCTGCAATGGCGATCTGCCTTTGCCGCGCCTGGCGGGCGGCGCGCTGATCCTCGGCAGCGGCGTAGTCGCGATGCACTACACCGGCATGGCGGCGCTGATGTTCTCCCCCGGTATCGTCTGGAAATGGAGTTGGGTGGCGCTGTCGGTAGCGATCGCCCTGGCCGCCTCTGGCACCGCGCTGTGGCTGGCGTTTAACCTGCGGGAAGGACAGACCAGTCGGGTCACCCTGCTGCGCATTGGCGCATCGGTGGTGATGGGCTGTGCTATTGCCGGCATGCACTACACCGGCATGATGGCGGCAGAGTTTCCCGTCCACAGTCATCCGGTCGGGCAGGGCGTCAACAGCAACTGGCTGGCGATTCTGGTCACGGTGGTCACTATTTCGATTCTGGGCATTACCTTGCTGGTGTCGATGCTGGATGCGCGGATGCAGGCGCGTACCTCGATTCTCGCCAGTTCGCTGGCTGAAGCCAATCGCGAGCTGGCACAGCTGGCGCTGCACGACAACCTGACGCGACTGCCCAACCGCATCCTGCTGGAGGATCGGCTGGAGCAGGCGATTAACAAAGCGAACCGTGAGCAGAGGCAGTTTGCCCTGATGTTTATGGATCTCGATGGGTTTAAGGCGGTCAACGACGCGTTCGGGCACCACATTGGCGACAGTCTGCTGGTCGGCGTGACCGAGCGCATGAGCGAGCAGATGACCGGCTACTTCACGCTGGCGCGGCTCGGCGGTGATGAGTTTGTGCTGCTGGTAGAGATCGACGATCCCAATGATGCGGCGGCCATCGCCGATAAGCTGGTCAAAGCGGTGGATCGCCCGTTTGATATCTCACGCTATGAGCTGGTGGTATCGCTGAGTCTTGGCATCGCGGTCTATCCCGGCGATGGCGTGGATGAGCGCGAACTGATGTTCAACGCCGATGCGGCGATGTACCACACCAAAAATAATGGCCGCAACGGCTACACCTTCTTTCAGCCTTCAATGAACATTCAGGCCCAGAGCCAGCTTCAGTTGAATAACGATCTCTGGCAGGCGCTGGATCATGATGAACTGCGCCTGTTCTATCAGCCAAAATATTGCGCGCCGAGCGGTCCGATTCTCGGTTTTGAGGCGCTGCTGCGCTGGCAGCATCCGCAGCGCGGCCTGCTGTCGCCCGATAAATTTCTGCCAATGGCAGAAAAGACCGGAATGATTGTCAATATCGGCAACTGGGTAATCCATGAAGCCTGTCGCCAGCTGCGCCAGTGGCATCTGCAGGGCCATCCGCACTGGTCGGTGGCGGTGAACCTGTCGGCGTTGCAGTTTGAGCAATCGAATCTGGTGAAGACGGTGGTGGATGCGCTGGAAAAACATCAGATTCCGGCCGAACTGCTGACGCTGGAGGTGACGGAAACCACCGCGATGCGCGATCCCGATGAGAGCGTGCGTATTCTGACTGAGCTGACCCAGCTCGGGGTTAAAGCTTCAATTGATGACTTTGGCACTGGCTACTCCAGCCTGCTCTATCTGAAACGGCTACCGGCCAGTGAACTCAAGATTGACCGGGCCTTTGTGAATGAGCTGCAGCATCACACAGAAGATGCCACCATCGTGTCGGCGATAGTGGCGCTGGCGCAGTCGCTGCAATTGAAAGTGGTGGCCGAAGGCGTTGAAACCGCTGAGCAGCAGGCCTTCCTGACCAGTCTGGGTTGTAATACGCTGCAGGGCTATCTGCTGGGCAAGCCGGTTCCCCCGGAGCGGGTGCCGGAGCTGGCTGATTATGTGGTGGCAGAAATTGAAGAGGTGATTGCGGAAGTGAGTCTTAATGCCGAAGCCGAAGCCGAAGCCGAAGCCGAAGCCGAAGCCGAAGCCGAATCCGAATCCGAATCCGAAGCCGAATCCGAAGCCGAATCCGAAGCCGAATCCGAAGCCGAAGCCGGGCAGCCGCTGACGCCGCAGGTCGCTGTGATCTGACCTGCCTGAAGCCGTGAAGAATCAGCGCAATCGGATAAAGCGATTCGCGCCGCCTGTCATTGGTCGCCGTGCGTGGTAAAGTCTCGCGGTCAGACTATTCACGGTCAAACAAGGAGAGGTCACCCGTGGCGAAATACCAGCGATTGATGGATGAGATTCAGCAGCAGATAGAGGCCGGCATCTGGCTGCCGGGCACCCGTCTGCCGTCATTGCGTCAGCAGGTCGCGCAGCAGGGCGTCAGCCTGATGACGGTGCTGCATGCCTATGAGTTGCTGGAGAGTCAGGGCTGGATCGTCTCTCGTCCACAGTCGGGTTACTACGTTGCACCGCGTGCCTTAGCACCCGCACCGCTGAGCGTGGCGATCAGTGAACAGGTCGATATCAACGACTTTGTGTTTGATGTGCTGCAGGCCACGCGCGATCCGGCCATCGTGCCGTTTGGCTCCGCCTTTCCCGATCCCGCACTCTTTCCGCAGCGCCAGCTGATGCGCTCGCTGGCTAACGTCTCTCATCATCTGACCCCAACCGATGCGCTGCACAATCTGCCGCCCGGCAACGCTACACTGCGACAGCTGCTGGCGCAGCGCTATGCGCGTCAGGGCATCACCCTGTCGCCGGATGAAATTGTCATCACCAGCGGAGCGCTGGAGGCGCTGAACCTCAGTCTGCAATCCCTGACCGAGCCAGGCGATTATGTGGTGATTGAACAGCCGAGTTTTTATGGCGCGCTGCAGGCGATAGAGCGGCTTAAGCTCAAGGCGCTGGCGATTCCGGTTGATGCCAGAAATGGCATCGACCTCGTCCAGCTGGAGGAAGCACTGCAGCGCTGGCCGGTGAAAGCCTGCTGGCTGATGACCACCCTGCAGAATCCGCTGAGCGTAACCTTAACGCCGGAACGCAAACAGCAGCTGGTCGCCCTGCTGGCGCGTTATCAGGTACCGATGATTGAAGATGATGTCTATGCCGAACTCTGGGCGGGTGATGCGCCGCCGCTGCCGGCGAAAGCCTGGGATCGCCAGGGGAACGTGCTGCACTGCGGCTCATTTTCAAAGTCGCTGGTGGCAGGATTCCGCGTCGGCTGGGTCGCGGCGGGACAGCATGCGCAGCGTATTCAGCGGCTGCAACTGATGAGCACGCTCTCTACCAGTGCGCCGATGCAGCTGGCGCTGGCCGATTTTCTTGCCACGCGGCGTTACGACACCCATCTGAAGCGGCTGCGGCAGATTCTGGCGAAGCGACAGCAGATGGTGCGCCAGGCGTTAATGAAGGTGCTGCCGCCGCAGGCCACGGTCAGCGAAGCGCGTGGCGGCTATTTTCTCTGGGTGACGCTGCCGGAAAGCATCAATACGACCCGGCTCTATCAGCGGGCGCTGGCTCAGGGGATCA
The DNA here is from genome assembly GCF_025910055.1 of Pantoea sp. JV6. Lineage (NCBI taxonomy): Bacteria > Pseudomonadati > Pseudomonadota > Gammaproteobacteria > Enterobacterales > Erwiniaceae > Pantoea > Pantoea sp. JV6. The sequence continues at coordinate 210,000 of NZ_JAPCIM010000022.1, forward strand.
GTATTGCACCGGGGCAGCTATTTTCGGCAGGTGAGCAGTTCAGGCACTGCTTCAGGTTAAATACCGCCTGGCCGTGGGATAGTCGGGCCGAGGCGGCAATCGTGAAGCTGGGTCAGCTGATGGCGGAAGGGCAGGCGGATTAAACCCGCGCCGCTTCCTGATGGCCCCAGGTCAGGTAGTAGACATCATAGAAGTCCACTTCCCCTTTTTGCGTCAGCAGACGCTGGATACCGCTCTTCACACGTTCTGGTGTCTCAGGCAGCGACAGAATGCGTGAGATTGCCTGTTCGCGCACCGGCTGAATGTAATACCACTCGCCGTTGTAGCAAACGCGCAGGTCGAGGGCATCGATATCTTCAAAGCGATATTTCGGGTTGATATCCAGCAGCATCAGCACACTCATCACCAGCACAAACACGGTGGCAAACCAGAAGGCGGGCCAGCCGAGCATCTCGGTGGTGAAAATCAGCGCCACGCACAGGCCGTAGCAGAGATACATTACTGCCCAGAGACCAGGGTGGTTCTTCAGAAACGAGAGGCTGAAACGCGGCAAATTGTCGCGACGTTCTTCGCGGTTAAGCAGGGCGATCTCGTCAATCAGGATTTGTTTAATAGCGTCCATTTGTTACCTCACTGTCATCTGTTAGCTATTACAACAGATAACAGTCAAGCATATCAGAAACAGATCTGTGCTTTTTTTATATAACAGTTTATACAACAGTGCCCGGGGCGTCGGGCTGCGGCGCCTGTGTGACTTTCCGCCTGACATTTTGCAACACTTTGCCGCAGTAAGAACCGCTATCCGCCGTCGCGCAGGCACACTCCGACCCTATAGTTAACGACACATTTGGCTTTAGTCAGCAATATCAGTCAATTATCTCAATTGTGTCGTCTGGCGCACATTGCATTGTACCGCGGGTTTGCCACACTTAGAAAAACATCGGAGAACCTGTATGCGTGCCTCATCCTCCAGTCTGCTATTAATGATGTCCTTTGCCGCTGGCACCTTCTCGGCCGGGGCCTCTGACAATCCTCAGCATCTGATGCTCGCCAGCCCGTCGGGCGGTGTACCCAATAACCCGTTACCTCTGATTATCTGGCCGCGCGTGGTGCCGGAAGAGGAGGAGATCGCTGCGTGGTTTGAGAAAACCTTTGAGGAGAACGGCTGGCCACCCGCCTGGCGCTATCCGATCTTCCCATACACCCATTATCATCCTAATACCCATGAACTGCTGGGCGTCGCTGAAGGCTGGGCGGAAGTGCTGTTTGGCGGCGACAGTGGCCGCATGGTGACCCTGCGCGCAGGCGATGCGGTCCTGATTCCGGCGGGTGTCGGCCATCGGCAGGTCAGCGCCAGCGAAGATTTTATGGTGATAGGTGCCTATCCGCACGGGATGTCGCCGGAGACGCTGCGCGATGAGCCCGCGAAGCTGAAAATGGCCCAGGAGCAGGTAAAAAAAGTGCCGTTGCCGACGCAGGATCCCTTTACCGGCAAAGAGGGCGCATTAACCGAGATCTGGCAGCCGATTGCGGCGCTCACCGCCCAGCAGTAAGCCACGGGGCGAGCACGCCCCGATGCCGCTCCGCCAGCCCGGCTTTCGCGTCCCGTAAGCCTGGCTGTCACCGGGCTGTCATCAAACTGTCGTAGCGTTTTGCCCAGCATGTTAACGGCAAAGGCAGAGTAAGATGGCGGCAATATCGTTAACCGGACTGAGCAAAGCGTTCGGCGCGCAGCCGGTACTGGACGCGATTTCGTTACAGATTAACCAGGGCGAGTTTGTCGCCGTTCTTGGGCCTTCTGGCTGCGGCAAAACCACCCTGCTGCGCCTGCTGGCCGGCTTTGAAACGCTCGACAGCGGTGAAATCCGCATCGGTGAACGTCAGGTTGCCGCAGACGGGCTGCACCTGCCGCCGGAAGCCCGCGAGCTCGGCGTGGTGTTCCAGAACTACGCTTTGTGGCCGCATATGACGGTCGCGGAGAACGTCGGCTACAGCCTGAAGGTGAACGGTGTGGCGCGCGCAGAACGCGAACTGCGCACCACCCAGGCCCTGACGCTGGTCGGGCTGGATCGCTTCGCCGACCGCCGACCCGCCGATCTCTCCGGTGGTCAGCGCCAGCGCGTGGCGCTGGCTCGCTGCCTGGTGGCACGGCCGACGCTGGTGCTGCTGGATGAGCCGCTGGCTAACCTCGATGTCCATCTGCGCGCCACCATGGAAGAGGAGTTCCGCCGCTTCCATCGCCACAGTGGCGCCACCTTACTCTATATCACCCACGATCAACGCGAAGCGATGGCACTGGCCGACCGCATCGTGGTGCTCGAACACGGCAGAGTGATGCAGTTCGCCAGCCCGCAGACCCTGTGGCGCGAACCGGCTAATGAGATGGTGGCGACCTTTATTGATGAGGGGCGGGTGCTGCCGGTCAGCGACATTGAGCCGCTCGATCCGGGTCAGGCAACCGCCACGCTCTGCGGGCTGCGGGTTTTGCTGCGCTGCTCGCCTCACCAGCGCCCGCTGCCACACGGCAAAGCCAGCTTCCACAGCGTCAGTTTTCACCTCGCCGCTGAGGGAGAGCGGCAGTTTGCCGCCCGCGTTGAGCGCATTATCTTTCGCGGTGGCTACCATCAGATCAACCTTCGACCGCTTAATCAACCGGATGTCAGCCTGTCGCTGACGCTTAATGATGCTGCATTACTGGCGGTGGATGACACCGTCGGCGTCGCCGTCGATGACGGCTGGATTCTTCCTGCATAAAGGGTTTCAGAAACCATGAAAACGGCTTTTCGTACTCCGCTTCACGCGCTGTTGTTGCTGTCGGGCCTCGCGGCCTCAACCCTGTTGCAGGCGGCCGACGCGCCCGGCGGCAAGCTGGTGGTTTACACGTCGCAGGCACCTGAAATTGCGCAACAGACCATCGATGCGTTTAAGGCCGCGTATCCGGCGGTGGAGGTGGAGTGGACCCGCAACGGCACCACTCAACTGATGAACGTGCTGCGTACTGAAATGATGAGCGGCCAGGTCAAACCCGATGTGCTGCTGGTGGCCGACGCGATCAATCTGGGCGCACTCAAGAAAGAGGGGCAGCTCTATTCATATCCGGCCGCCCCGGTCAGCCACCTGAAGCCTGCCTATTACGATGCGGATAAAACCTTTTTTGGTACCAAAATTATCGCCACGGTGATCGCCTATAACACCCAGCGTGCGAAGCCGGTCAGTAGCTGGAAAGCGCTGGCAGTAGAAGAAAACAGAGGCCAGATTGCGGTCCCCAGTCCCCTCTATTCCGGTGCGGCGCTCTATAAGCTGCATACCGATATCCATACTCCGTCGATTGGCTGGGCGTTCTATCAGCAACTGGCCGCTATCGGCATTGCGCCACAGGGCGGCAATGGACCGGCGCTGAAAGCGGTTGCCAGCGGCATGGATAAGTATGGCGTGATCACGGATGCCGATATTATCCGCGCCAAAAAGCAGGGATCGCCCATCGATCTGGTCTATCCGCAGGAGGGCGTCTCCTATGTGACCGAGCCGGTGGCGATCATGAAGTCGGCGCATAATCTGCCGGCCGCCAAAGCCTTTGTTGATTTCATGCTGTCGGAAGCGGGGCAGCAGCTGGTGGCGAAGCAGGGCAACCGGCCGGTCGATGCCCGCGTGGCGGCACCCAGTGGCTTTGCGCCGATTGAGCAAATCACGCTGCTGACGCCGGATGTGGCAAAAGCGGTGGCCGAGGATGCTCAGGTCCGCGAAACCTTTACTGAACTGTTTGGCGGCTGATCGTGAGCGTGCTGGGCAACGAATGGCGAAGAGGCCAGGCCGCCAGGCATCGCAGATGGCGGGCGGAACCGCTGGTGCTGGGCATACTGGTGCTGGTGATCGGCCTGCTGTCGGTGGCACCCTTTGCCCGGCTGATGGGAACCGCGCTGGCACCGGATGGCATACTGGATAGCGATCGCCTGCTTAGATTGCTGACCAGCCGGCGGGTGCTCAGTGCCACGCTGAATACCCTGGCGATCGGCATCAGCGCGACGTTGCTGTCGCTGCTGCTGGGAACGGTGGCCGCCTGGCTGGTGGCGCTCACTGATTTGCGTGCCAAAGCGGCCTGGGTATTCGCCTTTATCCTGCCGCTGATGATCCCGCCGCAGGTGACTGCGCTGGCCTGGGTACAGGCGCTGGCACCGGGCAGTCTGCTGGCCACAGCGGTGAATGCGCTGGGCGGGACATGGCTGGCACCCGGTCAGCAACCGCTCTATTCCGCGACCGGCATGGTACTGCTGCTGGGTCTGCACAATGCGCCGCTGGTGTTCCTCACGGTGCGGGCTGGCCTGCGTCGACTCCCCGCCGAACTGGTGGAGGCGGCCCGTATCAGCGGCGCATCACCCCGGCAGATTCTGTTCACGGTGATCCTGCCGCTGGCGCGCCCCGCGATCTTCGCCGGGGCGGCGCTGGCGTTTGTCGCTGCGGTCGGGAATTTCGGTATCCAGGCGATGCTGGGTATTCCGGCGCGGGTGCCGACGCTGATTACGCTGGTTTATCAGCAGCTCAATACCCTCGGCCCCGGTGCGCTGCCCAATACCGCCGTCTACTCGATGCTGATTGCGCTGATCACCCTCGCCGGGATGCTGATTAGCGGCTGGCTGGGCGGACGACGCGATGTCCGGGTCAGCGGATCGCCACGACCCTGGCACCAGCCGCTGCGGCGCGCGCGACTGCCGGGCGAAATCATCGCCTGGCTGTGGATGGTGATCACCTTGCTGCTGCCGCTCAGCGCCTTGCTGACCACCGCCTTAACCCGCGGTTTCGGTCAGGCTCTGAACTGGCAAACCCTGACGCTGGAGAATTTTCAGCAGGCGCTGTGGGGCTATCCGGCGATACGGCAGGCGTTCTTTACCAGCCTGTGGCTCACCGGCCTGACGGCGCTGCTGCTCAGCGTCATGGCACTGTTCCTGGCTTTCTTTCTCAGCTGGCATCGTACCCGGCTGGTGCGGGGGCTGGGATTCGCCAGCGAGCTGACCTATGCGCTGCCCGGCATTGTCACCGGCGTGGCGGCGATGCTGTTTTTCCTGCGGCCACTGCCGCTGCTGGGATTTTCTCTTTACGGAACGGTGTGGATTATTCTCGCGGCCTATCTGGCCAATTTCCTGGCGCTGGTGTTAAGGCCGACGCTGGCCGGGTTCGCGCAAATCGAACCGTCACTGGATGAGGCGGCGCGCTTATGCGGCGCGGGTCTGATGCGGCGGATGACTGACATCCTGCTGCCGCTGGCGGCACCTTCTGTGCTGGCCGGTGCGCTGCTGGTGTTCCTCACCGCGCTGAATGAAATACAGGTTTCAGTGCTGCTGGTTACCGCGCAAACCCAGACGCTTGGCCCGACCATTATTTTCCTGGACGAAGGCGGATCGGCGCCGCTGGCGGCGGCGGTCGGATGCCTGATGATTGGGATCGTGCTGGGCTTAATGCTACTGGCCTCACGACTGACGCGCCGTCTGCCGCAGGGAGTCCTGCCATGGCAAGCCTGACGGTGATCAGCGGCGTCGGCGGAAAACTGCCGGCCGCTTTCCTGCTGGAGATAGAGGGATACCGTCTGTTATGGGATTTAGGTGCCGGGCCGGAGCCGGGCGTCCGGCCCGCAGTGGACGCCATCGGCCAGGTCGATGCGCTCTGCCTGACCCATTCCCATGTGGATCACGCGGCGGCGCTGGATAGCTGGGCCGACATCGGTTCACCGCCGGTCTATGCCAGTGAGATCACCTGGCAGCAGCTGGGCGAGGCTGGCGTGCCGGCTCAGGCGCGACGCATCCTGCCATTGCGCGGCCAGTGCGCGCTGGGGCCGCTGAATCTCTTTACCGGTCGCAGCGGGCATTCGCCAGGATCGATCTGGTTTCATCTGCCGATTGCAGGTGGCATCACCTATATGGGCGACTGGAGTCGCGAATCGCTGCTGTTGCCGTTTGATTGCCCGCCACGCGCACGGCTGTTGATTACCGATGGTTCCTATGGCGACCGCAATCAGCGACTGGCGCAGCAGATCGACGCGCTGGCCCTGGTGGCACAAGGGGGCGCCGTGGTCACCGCGCCGCTGCACGGGCGCGGCCCTGAGATGGCGCTGCAGCTCAGCGCTCGCGGGCTGCCGGTAGTGATGTGTCCCCAGGTGCGCGAAGAGGTGGCGCAGTTGCTGGCGCTCAACAGCCTGCCCGCCGCGGCGATGCTGGCGCTGGCCCGGTTATTGCGCGTCGCAACACCCGACCACTGGCGACCGGATACGGTAATTGTCGCGGCGGATGCGGTGGCTGACAGCGGGCTGGCGGCGCAGCTCAGCCATCAGCCCGACTTTCGTCTGATCTTCAGCAGTCACGTTTCCAGCGGCACCCGTGCCTTTGAGATGCTGCAATCCGGCATGGCACGCTGGCTGCCGTGGAATGTGCATCCGCCGCTCGACGATCAGCTGGCGCTGATCAGACAGACGGCGGCCCAGAAAGTGATCCCGGCGTTTGTCGCGCCGCAAGAGTGCCAGCAGCTGATGAGCCAAAGTCCGGCAATGCTCTGCTGGCAGCACCGTTATTCGCTCTCCTCGCGCTGGGAGCGGGTCGCCTGACGCGCCGCCACCGCGGAGTCATTGAACATTTACTCGCCGCTGCCGATAAACCCCTTATAAACACTGATTAATCTTCTTAATGCGCTTGTCATCTCAGCTCTTTTCGGCTGTAGTCTGCGCACGCTATTAAGAACATTCCTAAGCCGTCATCCGGCTACAGAGCAGCAGGCTAATCACAATGGATAATAACTCTGAGGTCATCTATCGCATGCTGGTACAAAGCGTGAATGATTACGCCATCACTATGCTAAAACCTGACGGTATCATCGGCAGCTGGAATCAGGGTGCTCAGCGCACGATAGGCTATACGCCAGACGAAATGATTGGCTGCAGCTTTGCCCTGTTGTATAGCGAAGAAGATCGCCGCCGGGGCCTGCCGCAGCGTGGGCTGGATATGGCTGCGACTGCCGGACACCATGAAAGCGAAGGCTGGCGCTATCGCAAAGATGGCAGTGCTTTCTGGGCACACGAGACGATCGACCCGATACGCAATGACGCCGGTCTGCTGGTGGGATACGCCTGTATTACCCGCGACTGCACTCAGCAGCAGGAGCAGCAGCGCAAAGAGCGGGAGCAGGAGATGCGCTTCCGCCTGCTGGTGGAGGGCGTTACCGATTACGCTATCTATATGCTCGATCATGACGGCAACGTGGTGAACTGGAATGCCGGGGCACAGCGCGCCAAAGGCTATGTGGCGGAAGAGATTGTCGGCCAGCATTTTTCCCGCTTCTACAGCGCCCAGGATCGCCTGAACCGTGTCCCGGAGCAGAACCTGCAAACCGCTTATCGCACCGGCCGCTTTGAAGATGAGGGCTGGCGCTACCGCAAAGATGGCAGCGCCTTCTGGGCGCATGTGGTGATCGACACGATCCGCGACGATCAGGGTAAGCTGCTGGGCTACGCTAAAATCACCCGCGACTGCACCGAACAGCAGCGCGTCCGCAGCCAGCAACGGGAGCAGGAGCAGCGTTTCCGTCTGCTGGTAGAAGGGGTCACCGATTACGCCATCTATATGCTCGATGTCGACGGCGTGGTGGTGAACTGGAATGCCGGTGCGCAGCGTGCCAAAGGGTACAAAGCGGATGAAGTGGTGGGTCAGCACTTCTCGCTGTTTTACAGTTCCCAGGAGCGGCTGAACCGCATCCCGGAAGCGAATCTCGGTATCGCGCTTAAGACCGGCCGTTTTGAAGATGAGGGCTGGCGCTACCGCAAAGATGGCAGCGCCTTCTGGGCGCATGTGGTCATCGACGCAATCCACGATGATGACGGTAAGCTGGTCGGCTTCGCTAAGATCACCCGCGACCGCACGGAACGCCGTGAGCAGGAGCAGCAGGTGCTGCGCGCCCGGGATCTGGCTGAAGCCCAGAGCACCCAGAAAACCGCGCTCTCTAAATTCCTGGATAATATCATCGCCAACATTCCCTCCTGCGTGATTGTGGAAGATGCGATCACCCGCGAGATCCTGCTGGTTAACGACCGCACTCAGCAGCTGTTTGGCCTGTCGAAATCGCTGATCGTCAACAAGCGCCCGCACGAATGCATGTCGCCCGAACTCAGCGATTACTTTAATAATCTGGCGGATGTTGCGCTGCGCAGTGAGGGCATGCATGAACGTGAGCAGTTGCTGATGACCGCCAGCGGCGAACGCATTCTGCATACCCGCGCCACCGCGATTAACGGTCAGGATGCGCGACGTAACTACCTGATGCTGCTGGTGGAAGATGTCACTGACCAGCGCGCTGCTGATGCCCGTATTCACCATATGGCGCACCACGACAACCTCACCAGCCTGCCGAACCGCATTCTGTTCCGCCAGCGTCTGAGTGAAGCTTTGCGCACTGCCGGTCAGATACAGCGCCAGACCGCCGCGCTCTGCCTTGATCTCGATAACTTTAAAAATGTGAACGATGCGCTGGGCCACCAGATTGGCGACGAGTTGCTGCGCAGTGTGGCTAAGCGTCTGCGTAACGCGCTGCGTGACCAGGATACTCTGGCGCGTATCGGAGGCGATGAGTTCGCCATCGTGCTGCCTTCGGTGGCCAGTAATGAAGAGGCGAGCATTGTGGCGCAGCGCCTGATTGAGGCGATTCGCCCGCCGGTCAACGTTGAAGGCCATAATCTGTCGGTCGGGCTCAGCGTGGGGATTGCGCTCAGCACCACCATCACCAATACGCCGGAGCAGCTGCTGCGCTGTGCGGACATGGCGCTGTATGAAGCCAAACGCAACGGCCGCAACCGCTATGAGCATTTCACGCTGGAGATGGACGATGTGGCACGCAGTCGACGCCTGATTGAAAACGATCTGCGCGATGCGATTAGCGGCGGGCATCTGCGGCTCTACTATCAGCCCATCACCAACGGTGATAACCGTACCATCATTGGCTATGAGGCGCTGATGCGCTGGCATCATCCGGTTCGTGGGCTGATCATGCCCAACGACTTCATCCCGATCGCTGAAGAGACCGGCCTGATTCATATGCTGGGGGCGTTTGCACTCTACGAAGCCTGTCGCGAAGCGGCGAGCTGGGAAGGGGAGCAGTCGGTCTCGGTCAACCTCTCACCGCTGCAGTTTAAAAACAGCTCGCTGGTGCCGGTGGTGGAAGGCGCGCTGAAAGAGTCGGGTCTCGATCCGGCACGGCTGGAGGTTGAGATCACCGAATCGGTGCTGCTGGATGATTCGCTGGGTAATATCCGTACCCTGCAAAATCTCAAGGCGCTGGGCGTGCAGATTGCGCTGGATGATTTCGGCACCGGCTATTCGTCGCTGAGCTATCTGCGATCTTTCCCGTTCGACAAAATCAAAATCGACAAATCCTTTATCAATGATATGGGTGACAGCCGCGAGGCGCTGGCGATTATCCGCGCCATCACCGGCATGAGTCGCAGTCTGGATATCCAGATTACTGCCGAAGGGGTGGAGAGCGATGAGCAGTTCGCTAAGCTGCGCGATGAGGGCTGTACCCTGTTCCAGGGCTTCCTGTTCGGACGGCCTCAGCCGTCGGAACTGCGGCTGAAAACGCTGGGTTAATCCGCGCCGGGTTAATCCATACCGTGTTAATCATAGAGGCCATGCTGCTGGACCGGCGCATGGCTGAGATTATCGCGAATGCGCCGCACCGACTCGCGCACCACCAGCCTGCCATTCAGCAGCAGGCTGCCGGTGGGTGTGCCTGGATTCAGTCGCATCTCCTGCAACATTCTCACTGCCGCTGCGCCCAGCTCATCACGCGGCACCTGCACCGAGGTCAGCGGAATATCGTGGATAGCGGCCAGATTAAAGCCATCCATACTCATCACCGAAATATCCTGCGGCACCCGCAGACCGGCCTGCTCCAGCGCAGTGACGGCGCCTGCCGCAATGTAATCACCGCTGGCGAGAATCGCGGTCGGGCGCAGCGCATCAGGGCAGTGGCGCAGATATTCACTCAGCCGTTCCGCCGCTTCATTGCTGCTGAAGCTGTTCAGGGTCAGCAGATGCTGGCGGCTGTCAAACCGCAGGTTCATGGCATGCCAGGCGTCGCGCACCCCCTGCAATCGCTGCTCCATGGTGTAGCGGCGTAAGCAATGCAGCGACAGGATCTGCCGGTGTCCCTGCTCAAACAGATAGCGCGCTGAGAATTCACCAATCAGCTGATGATGGGGCGAGACTGAAGGCAGACGCATTCGGCGATCGCGGGCGTTAATCAGCACGCAGGGTTTGTTCATCTCCGCCGCCAGCTGATGAATATGCTCATCATCAATGCCGATCAGCAGTGCCGCTTCGGTCTGCTGCATCTTATCGATAAACAGCGCCGCATCACTTTCCACCTCCTCCAGCGGGCAGTAGCGCAGCCGCACCTCATGCGGCTCCACCGCCTGGCTGATCCCCTGAATCACTTTGTAGTAGAAGATGTCACTGCGTACATCAAAGGCGCGCGGCGGGGCAAAGACCATCAGGTTATTCAGCAGCAGGCGACCACTGTGCAGATTGTTAAGCACGCCCTGCTGCTGCGCTACGGCCAGCACTTTGTCACGGGTGGCGGGCCGGGTATTGGCTTTACCCGCCAGCACCCGCGACACCGTACTGATGGAGACGCCGCTGAGTGCCGCAATTTCGCTTACTTTCAGCCTTTGTTTCATTCTGTGATCGCCTTCAAATCTGCTGATGAAAAATTTTTCATAACCTGCTGAATCGCGTCAGATAAGCGTTTCAGTGCCATTTTCTGCCGGGATTCAGCCTGCCATGAAAAGCGTTGCAAAAAAGTGTCTGTACCCACGTTTCGCACTTTTCTAAGTTCGTTACAGGACACGCGGTACGCCAGCAGGCGGTGTGCGTCATCAATGGCAATCAGGAGTGGCACAATGAGCCTCGAATCAACAACCAAACCCATCAGTGCATCCCGCACGGTGCGCGTGATTAAAAATTTACGCTGGTGGATGCTGGGAATGTTCCTGCTGGGTGTAACCGTCAACTACATCACCCGCAACTCGCTCGGCATTCTGGCACCGGAACTTAAAAACAGTCTGCACATGACGACCGAACAGTACTCCTGGGTGGTGGCGGCGTTTCAGCTGGCCTATACCCTGTTTCAGCCAATCTGCGGCTGGCTGATCGATGTGATCGGACTGAAGATGGGCTTCCTGATCTGTGCGCTGATCTGGTCGGTGACCTGTCTGCTGCACGCCGGTGCGGGAAGCTGGCTGCATCTGGCATTGCTGCGCTTTGTCATGGGCGCCTCTGAGGCGGCGGCAACGCCCGCGAACGCCAAAGCGATCGGTGACTGGTTTCCGAAAAAGGAGCGTCCGGTCGCGGCGGGCTGGGCGGGCGTCGGCTTTTCGATTGGTGCCATGCTGGCGCCACCGATTATCTATGTCGCGCACATAACGTTTGGCTGGCAGGGCGCCTTTCTGCTGACCGGCGGGCTGGGCCTGCTGTGGGTTGCACTCTGGTGGTGGGGCTATCACTCGCCTGAGAGCCATCCTCGTCTCTCTGATGAGGAGCGGGCCTTTATTAATCAGGACAACGAAGCGATCGGGGAAAAACTGCCGTTCTTCACCGCGCTGAAATTGATTGGTAAAGAGAAGAAATTCTACGGCATCGCCATCCCGGCTTTTCTGGCCGAACCCGCCTGGGCGGTACTGAGCTTCTGGGTGCCGCTCTATCTGGCCAATGAGCGCGGCATGGATCTCAAGCAGATCGTGATGTTCGCCTGGCTGCCGTTTCTGGCTGCCGACCTCGGCAGCGTTGCCAGCGGCTATCTGACCAAAATCTATGTGCGCTGGTTTGGTCTCACCCGCGTCAATTCGATTGTCGCCAGTTCGGTGACCGGCGCACTGCTAATGGTCTCCCTGGCGCTGATGACGCTGGTAAAAGATCCCTGGCTGGCGATCGCCCTGATCTCCGTCGGTGGCTTCGGCCATCAGGTGATCTCCTGCATGCTGAGCGCGCTGGTGGTGGAGCGTTTTGATCGCCGCCAGATGGCCACGGTCAACGGCATGCGCGGCTCCTGCGCCTGGATCGCCAGCTTTATCTTCTCGCTGATTATCGGTGTCACCGCCGATACCATCGGCTTCAATCCGCTGTTTGTGGCGATGGGCTTCTTTGACCTGATTGGTGCCGTTTTCCTGGTGATGCTGGTCGCCGAACGCCGCCAGCGCCCTGCTAACCCATAAGGATATCGCGATGAAAACCCTGAAGAACTGGACGCTGCATCAGCAGGCCGATCACTTTGTTGAACTCAAGGTCGAAGATCGTCACTTCCTGCGGCTTTACGTGCTGGAGGATAAGCTGATGCGCGTGCTGCTGAAGCGCGACGGTGAGCTGGCGCTGAACCGCACCTGGAGCATTGCGCCTGTCAGCGACGTGCCCTGGCAGGGGCGGGATCGTGAGGCGCTGGATGGCTTTACGCTGCCGGCATTTAAGGTTGAACACGATGCGCAGCAGTTGTGCATCAGCACGCAACGGCTGCGTGTCACGGTGCATCAGCCGCTCTGCCTGAGCTGGGAGCAGTTTGATGGTGAGAGCTGGCAGCCGCTGGCCGCCGACCGTCACACCGGTGCCTATCTGCTCAATGCACACGGTGATGGAGTCGAGCACTATCAGCGTCGCCAGCCGCAGGATCGGGTTTATGGCCTGGGCGAGAAGAGCGGCGACCTGAACCGCGTTAACCGCCGTTTTGAGATGCGTAATCTGGACGCCATGGGCTACAACGCCGCCAGCACCGATCCGCTCTATAAACATATTCCGTTTACCCTGACGCAGCGCGATGGCGTCAGTTTTGGCCTGTTCTATGACAACCTGAGCAGCAGCTGGCTCGATCTGGGGAATGAGCTGGATAACTACCATCTCCCTTATCGCCGTTACCGCGCCGAAGCGGGCGATCTTGATTACTACATGATGCTGGGCCCGACGCTGCTCGACGTCACCAAAGCCTTTGTGCGTCTGACCGGTCGCACCCTGTTTCAGCCGAAGTGGAGCCTGGGCTACAGCGGGTCCACCATGCACTACACCGACGCGCCCGACGCGCAGCAGCAGCTGCAATCCTTTATCCGTCTGTGTCGCGAGCATGAAATTCCCTGCGACTCGTTCCAGCTCTCTTCGGGTTACACCTCGATTAACAACAAGCGCTACGTTTTCAACTGGAACTATGACAAAGTCCCGAATCCCAATGCGCTTAGCGACGCGTTTCATACTGCCGGAATGAAGCTGGCGGCCAACATCAAGCCCTGCCTGCTGCAGGATCATCCGCGCTATCAGGAAGTGGCTGCGCAGGGGCTGTTTATTCGTGACTCTGAGCAGGATCGTCCTGAGCGGTCGGTTTTCTGGGACGATGAAGGATCGCACCTCGACTTCACTCATCCGCAGGCGGTGCGCTGGTGGCAGGAGAATGTCACCCGGCAGCTGCTGGAAAAGGGCATCGATTCCACCTGGAATGACAACAACGAATATGAGGTGTGGGATGGCGAAGCGCGCTGTCACGGTTTTGGTCAGCCGATCGCCATCAAGCATATCCGGCCGGTAATGCCGTTGCTGATGATGCGCGCCTCAATGGAAGCCCAGCAGCAGTTTGCACCGGACAAACGCCCTTATCTGATCTCCCGTTCCGGCTGCGCCGGGATGCAGCGCTATGTACAGACCTGGAGCGGCGATAACCGCACCAGCTGGCAAACCCTGCGCTACAACATCCGCATGGGACTGGGGATGAGCCTCTCCGGGCTATTTAACGTCGGGCACGATGTCGGCGGCTTCTCGGGCGATAAGCCGGATGCCGAGCTGTTTGTGCGCTGGGTTCAGAATGGCGTTATGCACCCGCGCTTTACTATCCACTCCTGGAATGACGATCACACGGTAAACGAGCCCTGGATGTACCCGGAAGTCACACCGATGATCCGCGAGGCGATCCGGCTGCGCTATCGCCTGATGCCCTACCTCTATAACCTGGCGTGGCAGGCCAGCGTGGAAGATGAGCCGATGCTGCGCCCGACCTTCCTCGATCACGAGCAGGATCCGCTGACCTATCAGGAGTGTGATGACTTTATGCTGGGGCGCGATCTGCTGGTCGCCAGCGTAGTAGAGCAGGGGGCGCGCAGTCGTGAAGTCTATCTGCCCCGTAACGGCGGCGGCTGGTATGACTGGCACAGCGGCAAGGCATTTGCGGGCGGTGAGACTATCACGCTGGATGCGCCGCTGGATCGGTTGCCGCTGCTGGTAAGGGCCGGTGCGGTGATCCCGCTGGGCGAGTGCGAAAGCACCACCGATGCGCGGCGCGACACGGTGCGGCAATGGCAGCTATGGCCTGCCCCCGAAGGCGTGCAGACTCAAGGCGAAATGTTTGATGACGATGGCGAGAGCCACGGCTGGCAGCAGGGTAATGCGCTATGGCTTCGCTGGACGCTCTGCAGCAGCGCCACGCGTATCGATCTGACGGTGGAAAAACGTGGAGATTACCAGCCAGCCTGGCGGGAGATCGCGCTGTTACTGCCTGCGGGTGAAAGCCGTGAACTGTGGGTGAATGGCGTGAAAGCCGCGAGTTACCGGCTGGAATAGCGGTGCAGTGGTGTCAGCAAGACGGCAATAAGATCGGCCCCGAAAAGGGGCCGATAAACATTATTCTGCGTGGTTCTCGGTGCTCATGCGACCCAGATCTTTATCGACCAGGAACAGACCGTTGCCGCTGTTGCTGACCAGCGCCAGTTTATCCAGCACGGTTTTGAACAGTTTCTCTTCTTCATGCTGCTCGGCAACATACCACTGCAGGAAGTTGAAGGTAGAGTAATCCTGTGAGGTCATGGCGGCATGGGCCAGTTCATTGATTTTGCTGGTGATCAGCTGCTCATGCTCCAGCGCCTGCTGCAGAATTTCATTCAGCGAGGTGAAAGAGACTGGCGGCGCAGCGATGGTACCCAGCACCGGCATGCCGCCGGTATCGCTCAGGTAATCAAACAGACGCTGCATATGCTGCATCTCTTCGCGTGAATGCATCTTCAGGAAGGAAGCGGCACCCTCAAAGCCTTTGTCGCTGCACCAGGCGCTCATTTGCAGATAAAGATTGGCAGAGAAAAATTCCAGGTTCAGCTGGTCGTTTAAACGCCCAGTCATTTCAGCAGTCAGCATGGCCGAGTCCTTTTAAGAAGATGTTAAATAAACAGGTATAGTCGGTGAATTATGCATCAAATATGTTAGTAAAGCGAAGGCTTTTCCGCAAAAACAGCTAATTTATCTGATTGATTTAAATAGAATTATTTCACAAATTGAATACGAGCGATTCTCATTCTGCATCACTCCTTATCGGGCAACAAAATCAGGATTTCAGCACCATGATAGTGCGCCCGGTCGCTATCCTGCTGGTGCAATCGCCGCTGAAGCTGGAGAAATAGCGGTCATCTGATAACGCGCCGGAAATATCACGTTGCCGTCAGAAAAAGATATTTCGCAGAGCCATAACAGGCATGGCGTGGATTAAACGCCCAGAGGTGACAGCAGGGGCATTAATCATCGCGCGCCAATCGGCTCTGGCATAAATCATGCTTAGAACTCAGTTCCATATATTGAAACTTGCCATGGCAGGGAACAGGCTGCAAGCCAGGTTATCAGGAGAAAATAATGTCAGATGAAAGTGTTATTAGTCCGGTAAAAATGACGGCGACCAAAGGCAGTTATGTCGCGTTAATTTTTGCCATCCTGTTTTTCTCAGGGCTGTTTTATAACGTCGAGGGTCTTTCATGGCTGGGCGCCTTTGACTTCACCACGCTGGGCGGCAGCTTTGGCACCATGAAAGATCCCGCCAGCAACACCTTTCTTGGCGCAGGCGGACTCAGTGCCAAAGCGGGTTTCCTGTTTGCGCTGTCGCTGACGCCCACGGTGATGCTGGCGCTGGGCGTGCTGGAAATCTTCACCCACTACGGCGCGATTCGCGCGGCGCATCGGTTGCTGACGCCGCTGCTTAAGCCGCTGATGGGGCTGCCGGGCCATTGCGGTCTGGCGTTAATCACCGACCTGCAAAGTACCGACGCGGGCGCGGCATTAACCAAAGAGATGGCCGACCAGAATCAGATCGGTAAAAAAGAGGTGGTGGTGATGAGTGCCTGGCAATATTCCGGTGCCGGCTTAATCAATAATTATTTCGCCATCGGCTCCGCGCTATTCGCCTCAATGACGCTGCCGATTATTATTCCGCTGTTATTAATGTTCGTGCTGAAATTTGTCGGTGCGGCGATAACGCGCGCTGTGTTAAACAGTGTTTATAAAAAGGATTTCGCCGATGGAAAATAAAATCACGACCAGCAGTAATCCCTTTGATGTGTTTGTGACCGGCGCGCGTAAAGGCTTTCACATCGCCATTCACAACCTGATGCCAAATGTGGTGATGGCCTATGTGCTGGCAGAAGTGCTCAATCTGCTCGGCATCATGCAGTTTCTCGGGCACGTTTTTGCGCCAGTGATGGGGCTGTTCGGCCTGCCGGGTGAGGCAATTACGGTGCTGCTCACCGCCTGGCTCTCGTCGTCGGCGGGCACCGGCGTAGCGGTGAGTCTGCTGACCAAAGGGCTGCTGACCGGCGCGGATATCACGATTCTGGCCCCGGCGATTTTCCTGATGGGATCGCAGCTGCAATATATGGGACGGCTGCTGGGCGTGGCCGATGTGCCAAAAAAATACTGGCCGCTGCTGATGCTGGTGAGCATCATCAACGCGCTGATCGCAATGTCTGTTATGCGTCTGTTTATTCAGGAGTAACGCTGTGTCTGAGGTATTAGAGCATTACCACTATTTACACGAAATTCCGGAGCTGGGTTTTCAGGAGGTGAAAACCTCGGCCTACATCGCCGATCAGCTGGAGAAAGCGGGCCTGAAGGTGACGCGCAATATCAATAACACCACGGGCATTGTGGCCGAGATCGACAGCGGTGTGCCGGGTCCGGTGCTGGCGCTGCGCGCGGATATGGATGCGCTGGGGCACATCATTGATGGCGTGCCGTGTGCGCGCCACACCTGCGGTCACGACGGTCACTCTTCGGTCGTGCTGACGGCGGCGACGGCTCTGCTGCAGGAGGGCGCGGTGAAACGTGGCCGGCTGAAGATCCTGTTCCAGCCCGCCGAGGAGCTGGGCGCCGGTGCGCTCTCAATGATCGAAGGTGGCGCACTGGATGATGTGGAGATGATTCTGGGGTTCCATCTGCGTCCGCTGGAGGAGTGCGTGGTCGGCCAGGCGGTGCCTGCGGTGCTCTACTCAGCCTGCAGCACGCTGGAAGCGACCATCAAAGGCCAGCCCGCCCATGCGGCGCGTCCGCACCTGGGGGTGAATGCGCTGGATGCTGCCGTACAGGCGGTTCAGGCGGTCAACGCCATCCACCTCTCGCCCGGCCTGACCTGGAGCGTCAAAGCGACCCGCTTCCTGTGCGACGCCGGTGTCACCAACTCGGTGCCGGATGAAGCCCGCGTAGTCTGGGATCTGCGTTCGCAGGAGAACGGGCCGATGACGCTGCTGAAAGAGCAGGTCACGCGCGCCATTACTCACAGCGTGGCGGCCCTGGGTGCCAGCGCCGAGGTCCGCGTATTAAAAGAGATGCCCGCCGCCGAGATTGATGATGAGGCGACGGCGGTGATCCGCGCCGCGATCGTCGAGGTGCTGGGCGAAGAGGGCGCGCTGTCAACCCGGACCACGCCGGGCAGCGAGGACTTTTTCTACTATCCGGTGAAGCGTCCGGGTGTAAAAGCGGGCTTCTGGGGGCTGGGCACCAACCTGACGCCCGGATTGCATCATCCCGACATGCATTTTGATCTCGACTCGCTGGAGATTGGTGTGCAGATCTTCAAAGCCTGCGTCAGAAAGGTGCTGGGATAACGGAGGCGGGGCGGGTGCAGACCCGTCCCGCTTTGTTGCGGCATCCACCTTTCCCCGATTCCCCGCCCCTGAAATCCTGCCCCTCTCCCTGTAGGCCGCGCGCGCAAAATATTGTATGCTATGCCGCCTTAAAGCTGACCAGGTAACCGGAATTCACGCCAATGTAACTTCGCGCTGACCCGCCAACGATGAAAGATCGTTTTTGGCACCGTTTACCCGCCGGTAAGGTTCTGCCGGCCACCGTGATTTATCAGCAGCGCCAGTAAGTTGCGCTGCCTATTGAGAAGAATTCCATGTCTAATCCCTTTTTAGAAGAGGTGGCACGCCGCCGCACCTTCGCGATCATTTCGCACCCGGATGCCGGTAAAACCACCATTACCGAAAAAGTGTTGCTGTTCGGACAGGCTATCCAGACCGCCGGTACGGTAAAAGGCCGTGGCTCTAACCAGCACGCTAAGTCGGACTGGATGGAGATGGAGAAACAGCGTGGTATCTCCATTACCACCTCGGTGATGCAGTTCCCCTATCGCGATAGCCTGGTGAACCTGCTGGATACCCCGGGCCACGAAGATTTCTCGGAAGATACCTACCGTACGCTGACCGCGGTTGACTGCTGTCTGATGGTGATTGATGCCGCTAAAGGCGTCGAGGATCGTACCCGCAAGCTGATGGAAGTTACCCGTCTGCGCGATACGCCGATCCTGACCTTTATGAACAAACTTGACCGTGACATCCGCGACCCGATGGAAGTGCTGGATGAGGTGGAAAGCGAGCTGAAAATTGCCTGCGCACCGATCACCTGGCCTATCGGCTGCGGCAAGCTGTTCAAAGGGGTTTATCACCTCTACAAAGATGAGACCTATCTCTACCAGACCGGTAAAGGCCACACCATTCAGGATGTCCGCATCGTGAAGGGGCTGAACAACCCGGACCTCGACACCGCAGTCGGTGACGATCTGGCGGCACAGCTGCGTGAAGAGCTGGAGCTGGTACAGGGCGCATCGCACGAGTTTGAGCAGGAAGCCTTCCTGAGCGGCAAACTGTCGCCGGTCTTCTTCGGCACCGCGCTGGGTAACTTTGGCGTTGACCATATGCTGGATGGCCTGGTGGCATGGGCACCGCGTCCGATGCCGCGTGACACCGACACCCGCACGGTAGAAGCGAAAGAAGAGAAGTTCACCGGTTTCGTGTTTAAGATCCAGGCCAACATGGACCCGAAACACCGCGACCGCGTGGCCTTTATGCGTGTGGTGTCCGGTAAATATGAAAAAGGGATGAAGCTGCGTCAGGTGCGCACCGGCAAAGATGTGGTGATCTCCGACGCCCTGACCTTTATGGCGGGCGACCGTTCGCACGTTGAAGAGGCTTATCCTGGCGATATCATCGGCCTGCATAACCACGGCACCATTCAGATTGGCGACACCTTTACTCAGGGTGAAAACATGAAGTTCACCGGTATTCCGAACTTCGCGCCAGAGCTGTTCCGCCGTATTCGTCTGCGCGATCCGCTGAAGCAGAAACAGCTGCTGAAAGGGCTGGTTCAGCTGTCGGAAGAGGGTGCGGTACAGGTGTTCCGTCCGGTGCATAACAACGATCTGATCGTGGGTGCGGTCGGGGTGCTGCAGTTCGATGTGGTGGTTGCCCGTCTGAAAAGCGAATATAACGTCGAAGCGATCTACGAAGCGATCAACGTTTCTACGGCGCGCTGGGTTGAATGCAGCGACGCGAAAAAGTTTGAGGACTTCCAGCGCAAAAACGAAGTTAACCTGGCACTCGATGGCGGCAATAATTTGACTTATATTGCGCCAACCATGGTTAATCTTAATATTACGCAGGAACGTTACCCCGACGTCCGTTTCCGCAAAACGCGCGAGCACTAATCGCCTGTTTCCGGGCCATTCCAGCTGGGAGTGGCCCTGTTTTCCTCCTTCCAGACTCCTCCTAAAAACCCCGTTTTT
Source organism: Pantoea sp. JV6 (assembly GCF_025910055.1). Lineage (NCBI taxonomy): Bacteria > Pseudomonadati > Pseudomonadota > Gammaproteobacteria > Enterobacterales > Erwiniaceae > Pantoea > Pantoea sp. JV6. Next base: position 229,869 of record NZ_JAPCIM010000022.1, read on the forward strand.
CTTCTGTTTTGACGTGTGATCAACCAGTTAGCCAGGCAAATTGCAAAATGCCGTCTATGATTACTCTATCGGACGGCGGAAGAGACTTCTCTTGTCCTTACGTCCTGTAACGCAGCGGCACTTGTGCCTCTGTTGCGCCCACAGTTTTTGGGTGAGTTAACTGATAGAAGGAAGATATCGATGAACAAGACTAAGATTGCTAAAACCCTGATGGCCGCCATGATTGGCTCAGCACTGATCAGCGGCAGCGCACTGGCTGACGAATCAATGTCGCAGAAAGCGTCACAGACAGCCGACAGCGCGGGTTCAAAAATCGATAGTTCTATGAAAAAAGTCGATGGTTATATGGATGACAGCGGCATCACCGCCAAAGCCAAAGCGGCGCTGGTAGATGATGACGCAATTAAAAGCACGGATATCTCGGTAAAAACGCATAGCGGCGTCGTGACCTTAAGCGGTTTCGTCACCTCACAGGATCAGGCTGAGAAGGCTGTGGCTGTGGTGCAGAAAATCGAAGGTGTTAAATCCGTCAGCGACAAACTACACGTCAGAGACAGCAAAGCATCATCAATGAAAGGTTATGCGGGCGATACCGCCACGACCAGCGAAATTAAAGCTAAGCTATTAGCGGATGACATTGTTCCGTCGCGCAACGTAAAAGTTGAGACCACCGACGGCGTTGTTCAGCTTTCAGGGCAGGTTGCTAATCAGGCACAGTCAGATCGTGCAGAAAGCATTGCTAAAGCCATTGAAGGCGTGAAAAGCGTTAAGAATGACCTGACGGTTAAATCTTAAGCTTGCGTACGGCCACTTCTGTGGCCGTACGAATAAAAGATACCCATCCGGGGATGAAATAAGCAGATCGATTTTAAAATATTCGATTTTTAAATAGGGTAAGGAGAGGCTTATGTTTCGTTGGGGCATTATTTTTCTGGTGATCGCACTGATCGCTGCAGCGTTAGGTTTTGGCGGTTTAGCGGGCACAGCAGCATGGGCAGCTAAAGTTGTCTTCGTCGTTGGTATTATCCTGTTCCTCATCAGCCTGTTTACCGGCCGTAAAAAGCTTTAGCCGATGAGTCCTGCAGTGTAATGCAACGCAAAGCATAGAGCGGAGACCAGTCATCTGTAGCGACTGACGTGAAGAGAGGGACACCTTCACATCGCTGCAAGGTAAGCCAGCCCAGCTGGCCTGCCGGTTAAAGGAACATATGACTGGTTCTCCGGAATGCTGCCGTCTTTAACGGATCGATCCTCCAGCAGACCCGGAACCGCTTTTTGAGGTTCGCACAGTGGGTATACGCATTCCTGTCACGCTCGGCGCCATTGAACCTCTGGCCCTGACTCCGTTTAAATCTCAGAAAATTGCGCTGGTTTGTGAAGGCGGCGGTCAACGCGGCATTTTCACCGCAGGCGTGTTAGATGAATTTCAGCGTGCCCGATTCAACCCCTTTCAGCTGATGCTCGGCACCTCTGCCGGTGCACAAAATCTTTCTGCCTTTGTCTGTGGTCAGCCCGGCTATGCCCGACGTGTGATTACCCGCTATACCACCAGTAAACTCTTTTTTGATCCGCTGCGCTTTGTGCGTGGTGGCAATCTGATCGACCTCGACTGGCTGATAGATATTACCCGCAGTGAATTTCCGCTGGCGATGAGCAGCGCGGAGCAGCTGTTCTCCAGCGGCCGCGAGTTTTATATGTGCGCCTGCCGCAGTGACGACTACACGCCCGGCTACTTCAACCCGACCGCCGATAACTGGCTGGATCTGATCAAAGCCTCCAGTGCCATTCCCGGTTTTTACCGGCTGGGGGTCAGTCTGGAAGGGATCAGCTATCTCGATGGCGGCATCAGCGATGCGATTCCGGTGCGTGAAGCCGCCCGCCGTGGCGCTGATACCATTGTGGTGATCCGCACCGTGCCCTCGCAGATGTTCTACACCCCGAAATGGTTTAAGCGGATGGAACGCTGGCTCAGCACCGGCGCACTGCAGCCGATGATCAACGTGCTGAATAAGCATGAGCAGAGCTATCGGGAAATTCAGCAGTTCATTGAGAATCCGCCCGATGATTTGCGCATTATCGAAATCTTTCCGCCGCATGCGCTGGCCAGCAGTGCGCTGGGGAGCCGCATCGCTTCACTGAATCAGGATTATCATCTGGGACGGCGTTGTGGTCGCTATTTCCTCGCCACGCTGGGCCAGTGGCTGAGCGATGCGGAACCGATGACCACGGCGCGTATCGTAACGCCGCCTGCACCGGTAGCCAATGCACCCGATACCCGCCTCATCATCACACCGCCGCTGGCGGATAATGATGCTGATTACGACAAAGGATCGCTGGCATGAAGTTTATCGATACGCACTGCCACTTCGATTTCCCGCCGTTTGAAGGGGATATCTCTGGCAGCCTGGCACGTGCTGCAGAAGCGGGCGTGGAAAAGATTATCGTTCCGGCGATCGATGCCAGCCGCTTTGAGCGGGTCTGCGCGTTAGCCTCGGCGCATCCGCCGCTCTATGCCGCGCTGGGCCTGCATCCGATCGTCATCGAAAATCATCAGGAGGCCCATCTCGACCAGCTGGAAACCTTACTGCAACAGCGGCCGCGTAAGCTGGTGGCGATCGGCGAGATCGGGCTGGATCTCTATCGCGACGATCCGCAGTTTGATAAGCAGCAACGCTTTCTTGAGGCGCAGCTTAAGCTGGCGAAAGCGTATCAGCTGCCGGTGATCCTGCATTCGCGCCGCACTCATGACAAACTGGCGCAGATTCTGCGTCGTTACGATCTGCCGCGCCGTGGCGTGGTGCATGGTTTTGCGGGCAGCCTGCAGCAGGCGCAGGCCTTTATTAAGCTGGGTTATGCGATTGGCATCGGCGGGACCATTACCTATGAACGCGCCAGCAAAACCCGTCAGACCGTGGCGCAGCTGCCGCTCTCTTCGCTGCTGCTGGAAACCGATGCACCCGATATGCCGCTGCAGGGCTTTCAGGGCCAGCCTAATCGTCCGGAGCGGGCGCGTCAGGTGTGGGAGGTGCTCTGCAGCCTGCGTGAAGAGTCACCTGAGGAGATTGCCGATGCGCTGTGGCACAACAGTCAGCAGCTATTTCAGCTCGACCCCGCTTTCCCGGCGCTGCGCAACTGACCCCCCGCGTCTCACCCGACCTGCAGCCTTCGCGCTTAAATGTGATAATAGTAACATTGCACCCGCTGGCGTATAATGACCATCAGGTACCGTTATCTGTAATGTTAGTCACAGTAAACGTGGCAATGTTGCATTAATTTCTTATTCCTATGTGACTCCTGGCACATATCAGGCCGCATCAGAGTGTTATTATTATAACATTCCGCCGGCGAGCCGGTGGGTTGCACCCCGATCCTTTGGAGAGCCTCATGACCGATATCAAAGACCTTGCCCTGCGCGCCCTGAAACTGATGGATTTAACCACCCTGAATGACGACGACACCGACGCAAAAGTGATCGCCCTGTGTCATCAGGCCAAATCCCCGGCAGGCAACACCGCCGCAATCTGTATCTATCCGCGTTTTATTCCGATTGCCCGTAAAACGCTGCGCGAGCAGGGTACCCCGGAGATCCGCATCGCCACGGTGACTAACTTCCCGCACGGCAATGACGACATTGATATTGCGCTGGCAGAAACCCGCGCCGCTATCGCCTACGGTGCCGATGAAGTGGATGTGGTGTTCCCGTATCGTGCGCTGATCGCCGGTAACAGTCAGGTCGGTTTCGATCTGGTGAAAGCCTGTAAAACCGCCTGTGCCGAAGCAGATGTGCTGCTGAAAGTGATCATCGAAACCGGTGAACTGAAGCAGGAAGCGCTGATCCGTCAGGCCTCTGAGATTGCCATTGATGCCGGTGCCGATTTCATCAAAACCTCTACCGGTAAAGTGCCGGTTAACGCCACGCCTGAAGTGGCGCAGATCATGATGAACGTGATCCGTGATAAAGGCGTCAGCCAGCAGGTTGGCTTTAAGCCCGCTGGTGGCGTGCGCACCGCTGAAGATGCCGCGATCTATCTGAAAATGGCGGAAGAGACGCTGGGTGCCGACTGGGCCGATGCGCGTCATTTCCGCTTTGGTGCATCAAGCCTGCTGGCGAGCCTGCTCAACACCCTGGGTCATGACAGCGACACCAGCAAAGCGGGTTACTGATCCTTCAGGCGGTCGCTGACCGCCTGTTCCCCATCCTGATTTCCCTGAACCAGGGGGTTACCTTGTTCCTGCCACAAGAAATAATTCGCAAAAAACGTGACGGCCATGCGCTGACTGAAGAGGAGATTCGCTTCTTCATCAATGGCGTGCGTGATAACACCGTTTCGGAAGGTCAGATTGCCGCGCTGGCGATGACCATCTATTTCCACGACATGACGCTGCCTGAGCGGGTCGCGCTGACTATGGCGATGCGTGATTCCGGTACGGTACTGAACTGGAAATCACTTAATCTCAATGGCCCGGTGGTGGATAAGCACTCGACCGGCGGCGTCGGCGATGTGACGTCGCTGATGTTAGGGCCGATGGTCGCGGCCTGCGGCGGATATGTCCCGATGATCTCGGGTCGTGGCCTTGGCCATACCGGCGGCACGCTGGATAAACTGGAAGCGATTCCGGGCTTCGATATCTTCCCGAGCGATGATCGCTTCCGCGAGATCATTAAGCAGGTGGGTGTGGCGATTATCGGCCAGACCAGCTCGCTGGCACCGGCGGATAAGCGTTTCTACGCCACGCGTGACATCACCGCCACCGTCGATTCGATCCCGCTGATTACCGCCTCGATTCTGGCGAAGAAGCTGGCAGAAGGGCTGGATGCACTGGTGATGGATGTCAAAGTGGGTTCCGGTGCGTTTATGCCAACCTATGAGGCGTCAGAAAGTCTGGCGCAGTCAATTGTTGGCGTCGCTAATGGCGCAGGCTGCCAGACCACCGCACTGCTGACGGATATGAACCAGGTTCTCGCCTCCTCAGCCGGTAACGCGCTGGAAGTGCGTGAAGCGGTTCGCTTCCTGACCGGCGAAGAGCGGAATCCGCGCCTGCTGGAAGTGACGCTGGCGCTCTGCAGCGAAATGCTGGTCTCCGGCAAACTGGCCGCCAGCGACACCGAAGCGCGTCAGAAGCTGATGACGGTGCTGGACAATGGCAAAGCAGCCGAGGTATTTGGTCGTATGGTCGCTGCCCAGCAGGGACCTGCCGATTTCGTGGAACGCTACGACGCTTATCTGCCGCAGGCGATGCTGAGCAAGCCGGTGTATGCCGACCAGCCAGGCATCGTCAGCAGCATGGATACCCGTGCGCTGGGTCTGGCGGTGGTGGCAATGGGCGGCGGACGTCAGCGTGCCAGCGACAGTATTGATTACAGCGTCGGCTTAAGCGACATGATCACCCTGGGCGAACGTGCCGATGCGCAGCGTCCACTGGCGATCATTCACGCCAGCAGCGAAGACAAATGGCAGCAGGCCGCCGCCGCGGTCAAAGCCGCGCTGGTGCTCGGTAATTCCGCCCCGGCTGAGACGCCGGTTGTCTATCGTCGTGTGAGCGATATGAGCTAACTGACCGGTAACCGGTGCCAGCTGCGATGCATTCGGGTATACTGATCTGATCGCTTTTTTTTGACTTGTCACGCGCCAATGCGCAGGAGACTTGCATGAAACGTGCTTTTATTATGGTTCTCGATTCCTTTGGAATTGGCTCCAGTAAAGATGCCGATAAATTCGGCGACGCAGGTTCGGATACTTTAGGTCACATCGCCGAAGCCTGTTTCAGGGGTGAAGCAGACAAGGGACGTAAAGGCCCATTGCATCTGCCTAATCTAACCGCGCTGGGTCTGGGCAAAGCCGCAGAGCTGTCGACCGGCCGCTTCCCGGCAGGTCTGGATCCTGAGGCGAAAATCACCGGCGCGTACGCTTACGCCAGCGAGCTTTCGTCAGGTAAAGATACGCCGTCAGGCCACTGGGAGATCGCCGGTGTGCCGGTACTGTTTGACTGGGGCTACTTCAGCGACAAAGAGAACAGCTTCCCTCAGGAACTGCTGGACAAACTGGTCGAGCGCGCAGATCTGCCGGGCTATCTCGGGAACTGCCACTCTTCAGGTACAGTGATCCTCGACCAACTGGGCGAAGAGCATATGAAAACCGGCAAGCCGATTTTCTATACCTCTGCGGACTCGGTGTTCCAGATAGCCTGTCACGAAGAGACTTTTGGTCTGGATCGACTCTATGCGCTGTGCGAAATCGCCCGTGAAGAGCTGACCGAAGGTGGCTACAACATTGGCCGGGTTATCGCCCGTCCGTTTGTGGGCGACAAAGCGGGTCAGTTCGAGCGCACCGGCAATCGTCACGACCTGGCAGTTGAGCCACCATCCGCCACCATGCTGAAAAAGCTGGTGGATGAGAAGGGCGGTCACGTGATCTCCGTGGGTAAAATCGCCGATATCTATGCTGAGCAGGGCATTACCAAAAAGGTCAAAGCGACCGGTCTGGATGCGCTGTTTGACGCGACGATTCAGGAGATGAAAACCGCGCCGGATCAGGCGATTGTTTTCACTAACTTCGTTGATTTCGACTCAACCTGGGGACATCGTCGTGATGTTGCCGGTTATGCGGGCGGGCTGGAGCTGTTTGACCGTCGTCTGCCTGAGCTGATGGAGTTAGTCGGAGAAGATGACATTCTGATCCTGACCGCTGACCACGGCTGTGACCCGACGTGGGAAGGTACTGAACACACGCGTGAGCACATTCCGATTCTTATCTACGGACCGAAAGTCGAGCCGGGTTCACTCGGTTACCGCGAAACTTTCGCCGATATTGGTCAGACAATTGCACACTATTTTGGCCTGTCCGAGATGGACTATGGCAAGAACATGCTGTAAATCAGCAATTTAATAAGGATTAAACAATGGCAACCCCTCATATTAATGCTGAAATGGGCGATTTCGCAGACGTCGTGCTGATGCCTGGCGATCCGCTGCGTGCAAAGCACATTGCTGAAACCTTCCTGGAAAATCCGGTAGAAGTGAACAACGTGCGCGGGATGCTGGGCTACACCGGCACCTATAAGGGCCGCAAAGTCTCTGTAATGGGCCATGGAATGGGTATTCCTTCCTGCTCCATCTACACCAAAGAGCTGATCACCGACTTCGGCGTGAAAAAGATCATCCGTGTGGGCTCCTGTGGTGCCGTGCGTGCCGATGTAAAACTGCGTGACATCGTGATTGGTATGGGTGCCTGCACCGATTCCAAAGTGAACCGTATGCGTTTCAAAGATCACGATTTTGCTGCGATTGCTGACTTCGACATGGTGCGTAACGCGGTTGATGCGGCGAAAAACCTGGGTGTTGAAGCGCGCGTAGGTAACATCTTCTCTGCCGATCTCTTCTACACTCCGGATCCGCAGATGTTCGACGTGATGGAAAAATATGGCATCCTCGGCGTTGAGATGGAAGCTGCAGGTATCTACGGTGTGGCCGCAGAGTTCGGTGCTAAAGCGCTGACCATCTGCACCGTATCAGACCACATCCGTACGCACGAGCAGACCACCGCTGCTGAGCGTCAGACCACCTTCAACGACATGATCAAGATTGCGCTGGAGTCTGTTCTGCTGGGTGATTAATCAGCGTGGCAGGCATTGACGCCTGCTGCCTGATCTCCCTGTGCAGATCCCCCTTAACCGGGGGATCTGCATTTTCCCGCCTCGCCGTCCCGGTAACATTCACATCAAATGACACACTTTTGGTCAGGCTTGTGCATCTTCGCGCTGGCACGCCCGCGATCGCGCTTTATCATGGTGCGCAATAACAGATAATAATTAATCGCCTGATAATGCCCCCTGATGAACTTTCGTAACTTCGAAGCTGAAGAGAAGCTGTTTGCCCGCCGCGCTGCAATAGCCTTTGCTCTGGTCTGTCTCTGTTTCACCATTCTTGGCGTAAACCTTTTTCGCTTACAGGTGCGCGACCATGGCTATTACCAGACGCGCTCCAACCAGAACGACATCAAAATGATCCCCATTGCGCCGACGCGTGGGCTGATTTATGACCGCAATGGCATTCCGCTGGTGCGAAACGTCAGCTGGTACGCCATTACGCTGACGCCTTACAAAATCAGCGACATGGACGCCACGCTGCGGGCACTCACGCCGATCGTTAATCTGACGCCGGACGAAATCGACACCTTCCGCCATGCGCTGAAGCAGACCAGCCGTTACAAGCCGGTGGTGCTGAAAGAGGAGCTGACTGAAGAGCAGGTCGCCCGCTTTGCGGTCAATCAGTTTCACTTCACCGGCGCCAGCATTGAGACCTACCAGGATCGTGAATATCCCTATGGCGCGGATCTGGCGCATGTGATCGGCTATGTGTCGAAAATCAACGATAACGACTATAAACGGCTAAATGCGGAAGGCATCGCCGAAAACTATGCGGCTGACCATAACATTGGTAAGCAGGGGATTGAGGGCTATTACGAAGCGCTGCTGCACGGCAAGCCGGGTTATCAGGAAGTGGAAGTGGATAATCATGGCCGCATTGTGCGGGTGCTGAAAGAGGTACCGCCGGTCGCGGGTAAAAACCTGACGCTGACGCTGGATCTGCACCTGCAACAGTATGTGGAAAGCCTGCTGGCGGGGCAGCGTGCGGCGCTGCTGATTGAAGATCCGCACGACGGCTCCGTGCTGGCGATGGTCTCCAGCCCCAGCTACGATCCCAATCCGTTTGTGAAAGGCATCAGCTATCAGGCCTACAAAAAGCTGCTACAGGATAAAGACCTGCCGCTGATTAACCGCGTCACGCAGGGACTCTATCCGCCCGCCTCCACGGTGAAGCCTTACATGGCGATGTCGGCGCTGCTGACTCATGTGATTACGCCGCAGTCGCAATTCTTTGGCGCACCCACCTGGACGCTGCCAGGCACGGACCGGCGCTATCGCGACTGGAAAAAAACCGGGCACGGCATGCTGGATGTGACGCGGGCAATCGAAGAGTCCGCCGATACCTTTTTCTACCAGGTGGCGTTTATGATGGGCATCGATCGCATTCACACCATGCTCAGCCAGTTTGGCTATGGTAAATCGACCGGTATCGACCTGAATGAGGAGTACAGCGGCTTACTGCCGAGCCGGGAGTGGAAGCAGAAGGTGCATAAAAAGGCCTGGTATCAGGGTGATACGGTTTCAGTCGGTATTGGACAGGGTTACTGGATTGCGACACCCATTCAGATGGTGAAAGCGATGGTGGCGCTGATTAATAACGGTCGGGTCATTGCCCCCCATCTGCTGGAGAAAACCCAGCGCGGCACGCTGGTGGAGAACTATCATCCGCAGCAGCATGAAGCGCAGATTGGCGATCCCCATTCACCTTACTGGTCGCTGGTACGCCACGCGATGTTTGGCATGGCTAACGCACCCAACGGCACCGGTTATAAATATTTCCACACGGCACCCTATGGCATCGCCGCGAAGAGCGGGACGTCGCAGGTGTTCAGCCTGCGCCAGAACCAGACCTATAACGCGAAAATGATCCCGGTGCGGCTGCGTGACCATATCTTCTACACCGCCTTTGCGCCCTTTAATGACCCGAAAGTGGCGGTAGCGTTAATTCTGGAGAATGGTGGCAACGAAGGGATTACTGCGGCACCCGTAATGCGGGCGATTCTGGATCATATCTTTATCCCGCCGGTGCCAGAAGCGCCGGTTCAGGCAACACCTTAAAAGGGGGCGGTTGCCCCCGCAGAGCGTCAGACTTTAAGCGTTTTGGTCACCTGGCCGATGGCGCGTACTACATCCGTTGCGCCTTCACGGATTTCCGCAATCACGCCGCCCGCCTCCTGGGCCAGCTGTACGCCCTGATCGGCGCGCTTCAGGTTGGATTCAATTCCTTTCAATGCCCGGCTCGCCAGCTGATGGTTTTGCTGTATCCGATTTTCGATGTCGGTGGTGGCCCGATTGATGTTTGCTGCCAGCGTGCGGACTTCATTAGCCACTACCGCAAAGCTGCGGCCATGGGTTCCGGCCCGCGCCGCTTCAATAGCGGCATTCAACGCCAGCAGGTTAGTCTGATCGGCTATCCGGCGGATACCTTCCACAATCGCACCGATACGCTCTGAGGATTCACTCAGTCCGGTAATATCACCGGAGATCCCCTGCAGTTCACCCGCCAGGGCGTTCATGGTCTGCACGCTGCTGGCGATAACATCGGCACCCAGCTTTGTGCTTTCATCCGTTTGCAGCGCGGTGTGATAAGCCCGCTGTGCCGCATCATGTTCCTGCTGATTCTTTTCCACCTGCGCGGTCACATCGGTGGCGAATTTCACGATTTTGTAGAGCCTGCCCTGTTCGTCAAAAACCGGGTTGTAGGTGGCGCGCAGCCAGATAGTCTCACCCCGTTTATTGACCCGGGGAAACTGACCTGAGACAAATTCGCCGCGGTTCAGCTGCTGCCAGAACTCGCTATATTCGCGGCTGTCGCGCAGCGCCTGCGAGCAGAAGCGACGGTGGTGAACACCTTCTACCTCCTCACGACGATAACCCATGGTTTTCAGGAAGTTGTCATTGGCTTTCAGCACTTCACCTTTGAGGTTAAAAGCGATCACCGCCATCGACCGTTCTATGGCGGTGGTGATGGCGCGCTGCTCCTGCGCATCGTTGATATGATCGGTGATGTCGGTTGCCAGTTTGACGATTTTAATCACCCGGCCATGGCGGTTCTGCACCGGCACATAGTTGGCTTCGAGCCATACCGGTCGGCCGTTTTTCGCCACGCGCAGGAACTTATCGCTGAAGCTTTCGCCCCGGTTCAGTCGCAGCCAGAAATCCTGATAGTCCCGCGACTCAAGCTGCTCTGCGGTACAAAACAGGCTGTGGTGCTGGTCTTCGATCTCCGCCAGCGTGTAGCCCATGCGCGCCAGAAACAGCGCATTCGCGCTGAGAATGGTGCCATCGGGGGAGAATTCAATCATGGCGATGGAGCCGTTGAGAGAGCTCAGCGTTGCCGCTGAGTGTGAACGCTTCTGCCAGCTGTGACGGGAAGCGATACCTGATGTAATGGTGGAAAACATGGCGATCCTTATTATTAGTGTTGGTCTCGCATGCTATATCGGCAATTTCGCGTCACAATGCAGACTCTGCCTGCTTTCTGACTAAAATATATCCGGCCAACAGAGAGGTTTATGGCGGCAGGTCAGACCCACTCTTTGGGTTGATGGAAAAGCGGTCAGTCGATTTGATTTTGGTGAAAAGCGTTTGACGCTGCCGGGCCGCTTTGGTTTAATGCGCCCCGTTGCCCGAATAGCTCAGTCGGTAGAGCAGGGGATTGAAAATCCCCGTGTCCCTGGTTCGATTCCGGGTTCGGGCACCATCTTTAAAGAACCCGCCTCTGGCGGGTTTTTGCTTTTTTAAGGCCACCCGATTCGCCATGTCCCCGAACATTCCGAATTTCGCCTCTCCCGCGCCCATTCCACTTCTCAACCCTGTAGCAACACAAACAGATTTCATGGCGAAACCAATTGCCAGGTTTGCCTCTGTGCTGCATTGCCAGACTGGCACCGCCTGATATCCTGTCCAGCCTGCAATTGACCGCGGCTAATCGTGTTTTATAAGCCACCCTTTACAGAATCAGCCTGACAGGCACAATACCCCTTTTTCCTCCTCTCACACGGTTATGTCAGAAGAAGCGCTGCGTCTGCAGATACAGAACCTCAAAAAGCACAATGCGCGTCTGAAGCGTATAGCGCATGACGCCCGCACAAAACTCAATGCGGCGCTGGATGGTACCGGGTTGTTCCTGTGGCAGCTGGATATTCCCAGCGGCAAACTGGTGATCTTCAACCGGCGCTGGGGGGCGATGCTGGGCTTCCAGCCGAAAGAGACCGACGCCAACTTTGAATCCTGGAAAGAGAGCCTGCATCCCGATGATGCCGCCGACGTTCTACAGGCATTCAACGACCACATCGCCGGGAAAGCGCCTTATTACGAGGCTCTGCACCGCATGATCGCCAAAAATGGCAGCATTACGTGGGTGCTGGATCGGGGCCGGGTCAGCGAATGGAATGCGCACGGAGAGCCGGTTAAAGTGATCGGCACTCACATCGATATGACCAAAGAGAAGCAATATGAGGAGCAGCTCGCCCTGCTGGCGCTGCACGATCCCCTTACGCTGCTCAACAATCGTCATGCTCTGCAGAATTATTTCTGTGAAATGAAAGCTCAGGGACCGCTCTGCGTGGTCTTTATTGACCTGGATAACTTCAAACACGTCAACGACACCCTGGGGCACCGCAGCGGAGATGAAGTCCTCATCCAGTTAAGTCAGCGGTTTACGGAACTCTCTCCGGCAGAAGTGATCATTGGCCGACTGGGCGGCGACGAGTTTGTATTGTTAATACCCTTGGCGCTGAACCATCCGCGGGTAAAGACACTGGCGCACGCCTGTCTTGACGCGGTAATGACACCTTTTGATATGGCAAACGGGCATGCCCTCATTGGGGCGTCTGTCGGTGTGTCTCAGGCGCAGGACAAAGATGACTTTGATACTGCACTGCAGCGTGCTGATGAAGCGATGTACCGCATCAAGAAAAATGGCAAGCGCGGTGTCGCTTTTGATTCCACTTTTCCCGACTCCCTCTGACTCTGCTGAACAGGGCATATGTTTTGCCTGCCATTAACGCATAATCTCCCCCTCATGGCTTTGCGCTATCTCATTCATAACGTTGAGTTCCCCTTTTCGCAGGCATGCAAAATTTATGCGTATCCCCGCAGAAAATGCTTTTTAGTACTATTCCGAAAACCCGTTTTTTGCCCTCAGGAAGCAGAAATTCATTCGCTTCGCTTAGATTCAAATTTCATCGCTAAATCTGACCTCTCTTTTTAATAAAAATTTTCATTAAATCAGCAGAATTGATCGTTTATTGATCGATTCCGGCTATTTTTAACTGGTGCCATCAATGCGTCACGCTTCGCTTATTTTTGACGTAAAAGCAGGGTTTTAAATTTCTATTTAGCGCTTCGCTTGGGGAAATTGATCGTTTGTTGATCATCTTCACTACCTGGTGTTGATTAATCTATCTATTTACCGCTTCGCTTATATTTTTTTCAATTGGACTTTTTTTGAAAAAGATCGATTAATAGGGCGCGGCGATTTTCGTTATAAAGATTTTTCATGCCGCGGCTCTTTTATGAATTGAGAAGAGCGATGGTTGGAATCCGTTATCATTTCGGTTGAGGGTAGTACGATCATTAAGCCAGAACTGTGACGGGTTTTTTATTTATCTCACTTGATCGGTCCGATTTTCTGTCTACATTTATGTTGCTGAATCGGCCTGATGAAGCGTTAACTGTGCAAATTCCAATTTTTAAAATTCAAAGAGGACGCATATGACTCAATATCGCGGTGGGGCCGGGAATTTTGCGGCCGACAAAGAGCGTGCTGCTGAAGCAGGACGCAAAGGAGGCCAGAAAAGCGGCGGTAACTTCAAGAACGATCCTGAACGTGCCATTGAAGCGGGGCGCAAGGGAGGTAAGGTTAGCCGCCGGAGCTGAACGTCTTTAACACTGCTGTGACGGCAGGGTTACTCTGTTAGCCGGGCATTTTGAATCTGTTTAGTTCCTCGTGAAGATAATTACACCCTGAATTATGTCATTGCTCCATCATTGGCAATGGCGGGAGCTGTTAATTGAACCGGAAGGGTTTACCCTTCCGGTTTTTTATTTCCGATCGATTAAAGCTATACGGTTAAATACAACTTTGTACAGGTAAGTTTTTGACTGGTACTTTTTTATGCAGTTAATCTTAAAAAATGTATACAACGATTTATTACTTTGTACAAAATCCAGCGCAGCTAACGAAGCGGCAACGATAAAAACATTATTCAGCTAAATCTTTGCTGTAAAAAGGAAAATGCATTTTACATGCCACTTTTGTCTTAAATTCATACTGATGCAGCGTGCGATATTAAGAATCTCCACTAGACTTTTCAGGTGTCAACGATATGACTGGCGCTGCGTTATTACAGACGCAGCTTTTTAATCAATGAGGCTATCTTATGACAGTGAAAACGTTAAACGATCTGTTCATCCATGACTTATCCGATGTATACAGCGCTGAGAAGCAGATAACCCGTGCATTGCCTAAAATGGCGCGTGCAGCCAGTGACGAAAATCTTATCGCTGCGTTTAATCAGCATCTGGAAGAGACCCGTGCTCAGATTGAACGACTCGACGAACTGGTGGAAGTAACACCTGAAGTCAAAATCAAACGAATGAAATGTCATGCGCTGGAAGGTCTGGTTGAAGAAGCGCAGGAAATTATCGACTCGGTCGAGAAGGGCGAGATTCGCGATCAGGGGCTGATCGGTGCGGCGCAGAAAGTTGAGCATTATGAGATTGCCACCTACGGTACGCTGCATGCGCTGGCGCTGAAGCTGGGTTACACCAAAGCCGCACAGCTGCTGGAAGAAACCCTGAATGAAGAGAAGCAAACGGATGAGAAGCTCACCTCGGTAGCCGAGTCTATTACCGTCTCTTAAGGAGTAATACATGACTGCGATTGAACATTATCACGACTGGCTGCGCGATGCGCATGCGATGGAAAAACAAGCAGAAAGCATGCTGAGCAAGATGTCAGGTCGTCTTGAACACTATCCGGCGCTGGAACAGCGTCTGGCGCAACATCTGGATGAAACTAAACATCAGCTGACTCTGCTGGAACAGCTGCTCGACAGCCACGGTATCGATCACTCTGTAATGAAAGATGCGATGGGCAAAATGGCAGCCACCGGCCAGGCCGTGGGCGGCATGTTTAACTCAGATGAAGTGGTGAAGGGCGCTATCAGTGGCTATGTATTCGAAAATGCCGAGATCGCCAGCTACACCAGCCTGATCGCCGCGGCTGAGCAGGTCGGTGATGCGCAGGGCGTGCGCATACTGAATGAGATCCGCGATCAGGAAGTGGCGATGGCGGAGTGGCTGCTGCAGCACCTGCCTGAAGTGACACAGCAGTTCCTGCAACGTGCGTCACAACCAGGCACTGAAGCGAAGAAGTAGCGCTGAATAGCCTGCATGAAACATGAAAAAGCCGGGATAACCCGGCTTTTTGCGTTTTAAAGGTTTACCGGCTGCGATACTCAGTCAGCCATTAAATGCCCATACATCGTCATCAGCTTACGTGTAACGCCGTTAGTCCAGCCGAATCCATCCTGTAACGGATACTCACCACCACCGCCTGGGCGGGCGCGCTCGCCGCTGATGTCATACTTCTCTACCAGCTTATGGTGCAACTGATAGAAGTTGTTGACCGTGTTGAGCCAGTTCACTGCCACTTCAGTCGCCAGCGTCTCTTCACCGTAATTATTCAGGCCAACAACCGCCATCCATTGCATCGGTGCCCAGCCGTTGGGTCGATCCCACTGCTCACCGCTTTCCACCATTGAGGTCAGCAGGCCGCCGTTGCTCAGTAGCAAATGCCGTAGCGAGATCGATTGCAGGTGCGCCTGATGCGGCGTTGCAAGACCGACAAACAGCGGAACCACGGAGGCGACGGTAAAGGCACCGAAACGCTCCCGACGCCAGTCGTAGTCACGGAACACACCGGCGGTGCTGTCCCAGAGATAACGGGTAATCGCACGTTTGCGCGCTTCCGCTTTTTTCTGCCAGGCCAGCGCGGTCAGCTCTTCGCCTTTCGCGTGCGACAGGGTGGCGATCATCAGCTCCAGCTTGTACAGGAACGAGTTCAGATCGATAGGAATAAACTGCGTGGTACGGATGCTCGACAGCCGTTTCGGGTTACGCAGCCAGCGCGAGGAGTAATCCCAGCCCGATTCCGCTCCGGCACGCAGGTCACGATACACTTCGCTGGCCGGACGTTTCGATTCGCGGGCAGTTTCCACATCTTCGATCCACGACTCATCGCGCGGCGTATCGCGGTCATCCCAGTAGCGGTTCAGCAGTGAGCCGTTTGGCATCCGCACTACGTGACGATAAGCCTGGTTCGGCATCAGTGAACCGGCACCGTCCATCCAGAACTGATACTCCTTCATCAGCTGTTCCTGATAGCGCTTAGCACCGCGCACGCCATCTTCTTCGAACAGCTCAACCATCAGGGCAAACACCGGCGGCTGCGAGCGGCTGAGGTAATAGGTACGGTTGCCGTTTGGCACATGACCGTAGTTATCGATCAGCCAGGCAAAGTTATCCGCCATGTGACGCAGCAGATCGTCGCGGCCCGATTCTGCCAGGCCGAGCATGGTGAAGTAAGAGTCCCAGTAGTAGGTTTCGCCAAAACGTCCGCCCGGCACCACATAGGGTTTGGGTAATGGCAGCAGCGATGAGTGCGGCATATGCTGCTGCGGCATTTTGGTCAGAACCGGCCACAGGTCGTCGATATGCTCATTGAGCGTTTTATCCGGGTTGGAGACATAAAAGCTTTCGTTTACGCCAGGCAGATAAAAGTGATCGGCGACAAAACGCGACAGGTCAAAATCACTGCTGCGTTTCTGTCGACGATAGCGCATCAGCACATCCAGCGGATCGTACTTGGGCGAACAGTCGGGGAAGGTTTTGCTGTCCTCGAAAATCCGCGACATCTGAACATGTTCAAACAGTTCCAGATAACGATCGGCAGGGGTCAGCGCATCCGGCGCCGGCAAGCCTTCAATCAGCTCCGGCTCCGGTTCAGAATCCTGCATGCGATCCAGCTTCAGTTCATGGGGATCGTATTGATACTCAACTTCCGCCCCGGCACGAACCTCTTCAAGTGCATTTTGTTGCTGGCGATGGGTATTAATAACGGCCTCCTGAACGGTCGTGGTTGCACAAAGGACAAATTATAGACCTCTCATCCTGCGGAACAACAATGCAGAATATCTATGAACGTAATAAATATTGTCGATTAATCGAGGTTTTTGGATAAATTCCAGACAATTCAACCAAATATAACGCTGTTCACAAAAAACGCATTTCAGATGAATCTCTTAGCGACCTGAATAAAAAAATTTAACCTGAAGAAAACTGGCATTTATTCACATTTTGTAAAAGAAACCGCAGCCGCAAAGAGTGCAGAAAGTGGCATACCCAACGGGAATTCGGGCAGGAAGGTGAGGTGAGCGGACCAGCTTGCCCGCTCATGAGAGACAGAATTAACGGTTCGCCAGTGCCGCGCGAATGACTGCCTGCCAGGTGGTGGTGGGGCGACCGATGAGCTGGCTCAGCTGACGGGAGTCATCGAACAAACCGCCTTTCTCTGCACCGGCATCAGAATCCGCCAGCATTTCCGCCAGACCTTCTGGCAGGCCTGCGTTTTTCAGCGCCGCCGCAAACTCACTCTGAGAGAGATTGACGTAATCAACCTTCTCACCGCTCTGTGCGGCAATCTCCGCAGCAAACTGCGCCAGCGTGTAGCTGTCATCACCTGCCAGTTCATACACTTTGCCCGCCTGATCCTCACGGGTCATCACTTCTGCCGCCGCTTCAGCATAATCCTGACGCGCTGCCGAGGCGATACGACCTTCACCCGCTGCGCCAATAAACGCATGATGCGCCAGCGCCGGTGGGATGCTGGCTGCGTAGTTCTCGCTGTACCAGCCGTTACGCAGCAGGGCGAACGGGATGCCAGAGGCTTTCAGCAGCGCTTCTGTTGCACGGTGTTCAACGCCCAGGCCCAGCGGCGAGGTATCTGCATGCAACAGGCTGGTATAGGCGATAAAGCCCACGCCCGCCGCCCGAGCAGCCTCGATGACGGCTTTATGCTGCGCTTCACGCTGGCCCACTTCACTACCGGAGATCAGTAGCAGCTTATCCACGCCTGCAAAAGCGGCCTCCAGCGTCTCTGGCTGGCCATAATCGGCCTGGCGGACAATGACGCCCAGCGCTGCGAGATCGGCCGCTTTGGCAGGCGTACGGACGGCGGCAACAATTTCTCCCGCCGGGACTTTTTTCAGTAATGCATCAATCACGAAACGGCCCAGCTGGCCGGTGGCACCTGTAACTGCAATCATGTTAATACTCCTGTGGCTGTTGGTGAAATTCAGACTAGTGTATAAACTAATTTTTAGTAAGTACTTACAGAATTGTTAGTTTGAGGTGGATAAGTTAAATGTCTGAAAAAATGAGTGAAAAATTTATCCGCGGCGAATTGCTCAACGTCAACTGCCCGTCACGCGACGTGCTGAAACGCGTGACCAGCCGCTGGAGCGTATTAATTCTGCTGGCCCTGCAGGACCAGACGCTGCGCTTCAGCGCGTTGCGCCGGACGGTCGGTGGCGTCAGCGAGCGGATGCTGGCGCAGAATCTGCGCTACCTGGAAGAAGATGGCTTCGTGCAGCGTATCGCCTACGATGTGGTGCCACCGCACGTGGAATATCGCTTAACCCCGCTTGGACGCGAAGTCGGTGAACAGGTTGTGGGGCTGGCTGACTGGCTGGAGCTGAACCTGAGCCGGATTCTGGCACAGCGCGAAAAATCTGCGGCAGAGTAAAATCACCCTGTATCAGCCGTCATAACGTGACGGCATGGGTATACTCGCTGCAAATTTCTGACCCCATTTGTCTGTTATCTCACTTCCTGAAAGCGCGATAACGTAACGGCAGCGCAAATAATCCCGGCGCTCTTTTCGCACGGTTGCTGGTTATTAAATCGTTTTATGAATCTCTGGCCCGGAATAATCGACTGCCCGCAGCGCGCTGTTAATTCATACCTTCTTTTTGACTCATTTTATTAACATCTCTGATGGCGCTTAAAAGCGCCGTTCTGCGTTTTTTCTGTCAGAAGTTATAGCTGCATTAGCCAGGCAAAAGCAAAAAAGCAAACAAAGCGGCAGAGGTAACTATTTACTCTTTTAACCTGTTAAAAAATAAGGGTATTTAATTTAGACGCTCTAAAATTTGACCTTTACTCAATCAGGGTTTATAACAAAATAGTGTCTGAAAACAGCCTGTTGAAGGCAATTTGCGGGCAAGGTTCGCTTTAGCGCGATCGATTTTTAAAGTACAAATTACCGTAACATTAACGACACATAAACACGCTCTGATTAACCTTTAGGCCTTATTTTTAAATAAATAATTCCCGTCAAAAACAATGATCAGAATCAATAAAGACTGTTATAGTTTTCATTAACCCCACTGTTTCTATTTCCTCGCCGCGAATAGTTTTAAATTTGCGGCGGGAATTTCAATAAGCGCAGAGAACCAGGCGCATCAGGCTTAAGTTGTTAATTATAAGTAAATACATGGTGTTCTATGTGGCAAAGAGGTAAGCAATGTTCGGATTAGATGCCTTTCATCTGGCCAGGATTCAGTTCGCATTTACTGTTTCCTTCCATATTATCTTTCCCGCCATCACCATCGGTCTCGCCAGTTTTCTGGCCGTGCTCGAAGGTATGTGGCTCAAAACCCGCGATCACACCTATCGCGATCTCTACCATTTCTGGTCGAAAATCTTTGCCGTTAACTTCGGCATGGGTGTGGTATCAGGACTGGTCATGGCTTATCAGTTCGGGACAAACTGGAGCGGCTTCTCGGAGTTTGCTGGCAGTATCACCGGTCCGCTGCTGACCTATGAAGTACTGACCGCGTTCTTCCTGGAAGCGGGCTTCCTGGGCGTGATGCTGTTTGGCTGGAATCGCGTGGGTCCCGGGCTGCACTTCTTTGCCACCTGCATGGTCGCCCTCGGTACGCTGATTTCCACCTTCTGGATCCTGGCCTCTAACAGCTGGATGCATACGCCTCAGGGCTACATCATTCAGAATGGCATCGTGGTTCCGCAGGACTGGTTCAAAATCGTCTTTAACCCCTCATTCCCTTATCGCCTGTTCCATATGTCCGTAGCGGCGTTCCTGGCGAGTGCTTTCTTTGTGGGATCGTCGGCGGCCTGGCATCTGCTGAAGGGGAATAACAATCCCGCAATCCGCAAGATGTTCTCAATGGCGTTGTGGATGGCACTGATTGTCGCGCCGATTCAGGCGATGATTGGTGATGCTCATGGTCTGAATACGCTGGAACATCAGCCTGCTAAAATCGCGGCGATTGAAGGGCACTGGGAAAACCCACCGGGGGAAGCCACACCGCTGATCCTGTTCGGGATCCCCGACATGGAGCAGGAACGTACCAAGTATGCGCTGGAGGTGCCTTATCTTGGCAGCCTGATTCTGACGCATAGCCTGGACAAGCAGGTCCCGGCGCTGAAGTCCTTCCCGAAAGAGGACCGGCCTAATTCAACGGTCATCTTCTGGTCCTTCCGCGTGATGGTAGCGCTGGGCCTGCTGATGATTACGCTGGGCGTGGTCAGCCTGTGGCTGCGTTTCAAAGGGCGTCTCTATGAGTCGCGTCCTTTCCTGTGGTTTGCGCTATTGATGGGGCCATCGGGTCTGATTGCGATTCTGGCAGGCTGGTTTACCACTGAAATCGGTCGTCAGCCGTGGGTGGTCTATGGCGTGCAGCGCACGATTGATGCGGTCTCGGCACATGGGGATATGCACATGAGCATCAGCCTGCTGGCCTTTATTCTGGTCTACAGCTCGGTGTTCGGCGTGGGGTATCACTACATGATGCGTCTGATTAAGCAGGGACCGGTTACCGGCGAAGGCCATATCACCGAAGAGGGTGGTCCTGGCCAGAAGAAAACCCCGGCGCGTCCGCTTTCCGCTGCCACCTTTAAGGATGGAGACCACTAAGATGATCGATTATTCCGTTATCTGGTTTGCGATTATCGTTTTCGCAACCCTGATGTATATCGTGATGGATGGCTTCGACCTGGGTATTGGTCTGCTGTTCCCGTTCAATAAAGATGCTGGCGAGCGCGACATGATGGTTAACACCGTCGCGCCGGTCTGGGACGGAAATGAAACCTGGCTGGTTCTGGGCGGGGCTGGCCTGTTCGGCGCGTTCCCGCTGGCCTATGCGGTGATTGCCGATGCGCTGTCGATTCCGCTGACCGCTATGCTGATTGGCCTGATTTTCCGTGGCGTCGCCTTTGAGTTCCGTTTCAAGGCCGTAGAAGGCCATCGGGCGTTCTGGGATAAGTCGTTTATTGCTGGTTCTGTCATCGCCACCTTCAGTCAGGGTGTGGCCGTGGGTGCGTTGCTGGATGGCATTCCGGTTGAGGGACGCCGTTTTGCCGGTTCCGCAATGGACTGGCTGGCACCGTTCCCGCTGTTCTGCGGCGTGGGTCTGGTTGTTGCCTACGCGTTGCTGGGCTGCACCTGGCTTATCATGAAGACCGAGAACGAACTGCACCGTAAAATGTCTGCGCTGGCTACGCCGCTGGTGATTGCGCTGTTAGTGATTATCGGCATCATCAGCCTGTGGACACCGTTTGCGCATGCGGATATCGCGCATCGCTGGTTCAGCAAACCCAACCTGTTCCTGTTCCTGCCGGTTCCGGTATTGGTGCTGCTCTGTTCCTGGGGCATTGTGCGCGCCATTAAGCGCGAGGCGCACTATTCACCGTTCCTGCTGACGCTGGCGCTGATCTTCCTGGGCTTCTCCGGGCTGGGCATCAGTATCTGGCCAAACATTATTCCGCCATCAGTGACCATCTGGGCTGCCGCCTCACCGCCGCAGAGCCAGGCCTTTATGCTGGTGGGTAGCCTGCTGATTATCCCGATGATACTGGGCTACACCTTCTGGAGCTACTACGTGTTCCGTGGAAAAATCAAAGCAGACGCAGGATATCATTGATATGAAAAGCCTCAGCAGCATGAAAGACCACAATCACAATGAAGAAACGAAAGCGCCATGGTGGAAGCGTGTGATGTGGCTGGTGTTTATCTATGCCGCCAGCGTGCTGGCGCTGGGCGTTGTCGCCTCGCTGTTCCGTATGATGATGACAGCGGCCGGAATGCGCAGTCATTAGTTGTCGCAGGCTCCGTCTTACAGCTATCCGGCGCAGTTTTTATCAATAATCAGAAGGCTGACGACAGTCAGCCTTTTTTAGTTAGTAACCTAAGCAATTAATGCGGAAACGCCCTGAACGGGCGCGCAATGCTTACCCTTTCCTTACACCGATTTGCGATTTTTGTTATCCTTTTGTAACTGAAATCCCAGTCCTAACCCGCGTCGTAAATCGCCATCATGCTCAGTCAGGCCATTAAAAAACAGCACATCAACGATCTGGTCGAGTGGATTGAAGCCAATCTCACCGACGATCTTAATATCGATCAGATTACCCTCAAGTCAGGTTATTCCAAATGGCACATGCAGCGCATGTTTAAGGAGATGACCGGACAGACCCTGGCGGCTTACACCCGTAAACGGCGTCTGACGATGGCCGCTATGGCGCTGCGTCTGACGCGCATGACGCTGATCGATATCGCCGTACGTTTTGGTTTTGATAACCAACAAAATTTTACCCGGGTATTCAAAGGTCACTTTTCGCTGACGCCTGGCGCGTTTCGCCGTATTCCCCATTTGCCGGTTAAAAACTTCCATGGCCGCATTCTGGTGCGATCGCTGGCAGAGCGTGCAACGCTGGTGGAGCGTGAGGAAGAGCTGCATCTGTGCGGAGAAACGCTGGAGTGGGAGTGTAAGTTTGGCGATTACATTGCCGATCGCGATCACCGGGTGGCCGAACAGGCGCGGCAACTGGTGACGCTGGCGGGCAGCCGCGTGTCGCAGGGCTGGTTAGGCTTTCAGTATGGCCCCGGCCATAGCTCTGCTGATCAGCAAAATATCAGCCTGTTTCAGGCGCTGGAGCCGCAAAATGCCGGGCTGCTGGGTGACAACACCGCCAGCTGGAGCGAGGTTCGTGGACTCTATGCGTCGATCCGCTGGAGCGGCAGCCCGGAGCAGCTGACACGCTTTATCGAGGATATCTACTATCAGCATCTGCCAGCACTGGGTGTGTCACGTCGTCCCGGTAAAGATCTGCTGCGTCTCGATTTTGCGCACTGTAAGCCCGACTGGCTGAGCGGCGTTTTTTCTATTCCGGTGATGCAGGCGTAGCCAGCAGGGCAGGGTGTGTGGCTCCCGACCCTGTTAATGCATAATTCGTGCGGTAAACCGTGACAAACCGCACGATTTTATAAAATAACTCGCCGTTCTGGCGTAAAATCCTCTCCCGAAACCCTGCCATGCCTGAATCATCGTGCATCTGTGCCAGGGCTGGAATATTTACCTGCATTTCAGGCCTTTTCTGGTCAAAAAAACAAACGAAGACAACTATGCGACGCTTAATGATTTCACTGATTTTGGCATTGCCTGTCATGGCGATGGCGCAACAGGCTGAACCTTTTTCACCTCCTGCCGGACTGCATCCGCACTCTCAGGCCACCCAGCATGAAATTCTGGGTGATGGTGAGCTGCCGGAACACACCAGCAGCAATCCTTCCCTCTCCGGATTCAACGACACACTGTAAGTGGTCACGCGCTGCCAGAATGTGCGGCGCAACATCATGCCCGGCTCGTCAGGAGCCGGACAGTTTCCGCCTTCTCTGCCTGCCCCCATAAACACGCCGCACCTGCTGATTACCTCTCACTGAACGCTCTTATCAGGGCCGCTCTTCGTCTGCACTACGCACACCCGTACAGGCATAAAATATATCTTAAGCCGCTGGATCGCATTTTTCGTTCTTGCAGTGAAGATATATCATAGCTAATCTTGGCACTTCAGATGAGAATGATTGTTATTCCATGATTGTCAGCATGCCCTTGAGTCACGGGCATCCATCCCGTTTCAGGAGAGAAATTTTGCCTGTATCAGCCGATCAGCGTGTACCACAGCGCGTCCGTAATGAATTGCGTTTCCGTCATATTCAGGTCGCGAGTAAAACTAACATTGCCGGTAAATTCTGGCGTATCCGGTTCAGCGGCAGCGATCTGGCGGGCTTTACGTCGCCAGGCTTTGATGACCACATTAAGGTTTTCTTCCCTTCCGCTGAAGGAGCCACACTGGCTCTGCCACAAATCACCGATGCGGGGATTGTCTGGCCCGAAGGGCTGCGTCCGCAGGCGCGTGATTACACACCGCTGGAATTCGATGGTGAATCTTCACTGACCCTCGATTTCTATATTCATGAGCAGGGCGTAGCCAGTGACTGGGCAACTCAGGCGCAGCCTGGCGATCGGTTGATTGTCGGCGGCCCACGCGGTTCGCTGGTGGTGCCGACCGATTACGCATTCCAGCTCTATGTCTGTGATGAAACCGGGCTGCCGGCTTTTGCGCGCCGTCAGCGTGACGCCCGGGCGCAGGCGCTGCATCTCTATGCTTTTACCGATGAAGCGACGGGCCGCGACTATTTATCTGATACGGCTGATGTGACGACAAACTGGCTCGGCAGCGGCCAGATGCAGAAAGCGCAGCTCAGCCAGCTGATTGCCCGGCTGGATCAGATCACTATCCCGACGGAAGATTACTTTGTCTGGCTGACCGGCGAAGGTGAGTTTGTTAAAGCGCTGTGTGACTACTTTACGGTGCAGCGCGGCCTCAACAGTGACTTCGTGCGGGCGGTGGCCTACTGGCACCAGAAGTAAGCCGCTAAGGCAATTGAGTTTTGCCAGGCGGCGCACTACCATCAATCCCACTTTTTTCGCAGCAGGGCAGGCCATGAAACAGCATCCGACTTCCACTTCATCTGACGATCAGAATGCGCGCGCAGGAAGTTGCAGCGGACGGCGCAAGCGACGTGAAAAGATGCTGGAAGCGAGTGAGATTCGCCTGCTGATGCTCCATTTCCTGGCGCAGAATGCTGCGCACGGCTATGAGCTGATCAAGTCTGTTGAGGAGCTGTCAAAGGGAGAGTATTCGCCCAGTCCGGGGATCATTTACCCCAACCTGACGCTGCTGGAAGAGATGGAGGCGATTCAGGTGGTGGATGCGCAGGCAACGCGTAAAGCCTACCGCCTGACGGCAGCGGGAGAGGCGCAGCTGGCAGAGAATCGTGAAACGGTCACCAGCCTGATTACACGGCTCTCTACGCTGGCGATTCTGGTCAATAACCGCAGCATTCCTGCTGTTGAGCAGGCGATTCATGGGCTGAAGGTCGCGCTGAACCAGCGGCTTGCGCAGGAAGATATCTCAGAAGCCGCGCTGCAGACGCTGATTAAGGCGCTGCACGACGCGGCAGAAAAAATCACCCACAGCTAATCGCGGAATTAGCTGACTTCAGTTTTGTGTTTGTCGATGTGACCCAGCGTACGATCCGGAAAGCAGATGTCCCGCACACGCTGTTTCAGCGTGGTTGCATCCGGGAAGCCACCATCCCGCTTACGTTCCCACAGCAGATGCTCATCCAGCGTAATCTCAAAGATACCGCCGGTGCCCGGTTTCAGCGTCACCTCCGCCAGATCCTCAGCGAACGTATGCAGAAGTTCCTGTGCCATCCACGCTGACCGCATCAGCCAGTTGCATTGCATACAGTAGTGAATAACAACCACAGGTTTTTGCGCCATAACTCTATTCCTTTACGTGTTGATAAATGCCAATGCATTCGGGTTAACAATTTGTGCGCTGTGGTTTATATCTAAATGTAAATAAGATTGATAATGATTATCAGTTGCATTAAATTCCGGGCGATAATTACTACACCAGCATGATGTTCTGACTTTTCACGGCTTTATGCGGAGCCGTTTTACTGTTGCCAGCAAGCAAGTGAGCGAATACTAACAATTAATCAGGTAATTCGCGCCTATGTCACCACGTTTTCGGAGATTGACGCAACCGCGTCTGACTCAACTGGCGTTGCTCGCCACCTTCATCAATACCACCTGCACTTATGCTGCGGGCAGTGAATCTGCCACGCTAACCCTTTCTGACCGCTATGGCAGCAGTGCCGAACCGGTAATGACGGTGACGGCACCGGAAATCAAAAAAACGGCAGGCAGTAAAACCTCGCTCTCTGCCAGCGATCTGCAACAGCGTGGTGCCAGTGACTTTGGATCGATCATGCGCTATGAACCGCTGATCAGTGCTACCGGTACACGTGGTGGTTCATCAGCCGGTAAGAGCGGTTTTGATCGGGTCGGTTATACCGGCTACAACATTCGTGGCCTCGAAAGCAACCGCGTCGGTCTGGATGTGGACGGCATTCCGTTGCCGCAGGCCACTGGCCGCAGCTATGTAGGACGCGCAGGTCTCGACAGCTTTGGCATTGGCCGCGATTACATCGATCCTTATATGTTTGGCCGTATTGAGATTGAGAAGGGCGCCACAGCAGTAGAACAGCCGAACACCTCGATTGGCGGCAACGTCTCGTTCCGTAATAAGTCTCCCGACGATTACCTGCATCCCGGAAAAGCGACCGCGTTCAGTTATCAGAGCGACTATGACTCATCCAGTCGCAGCTGGCATAACGGCATCACCGCCGCTGCCGGTGACGATGAACTGCGCGGCATCTTTGTTTACAGTCGCCGCGACGGTCAGCAGACCCGTAATAACAGCGGCACGCTGGATGCGTATCCCGCTAACTGGCACTCCGACGCCTTTATGACCTCCGGCATCTGGCAGCCCAATGATGCTCACAAGCTCAGCGCGACGGTCGATTACTATCACAAAACCCACCACAGCCATTACGACAGCTGGAGCACTTCAGGCAATACAGTCTGGGGGACGGCACAGCAGCAGAGTGATACCCGCCGCTGGGGCATCAGCCTGGCGGATGAGTACACCCCTTACAATGACCTGATCGACAGCCTGACGACCCGCGTTTACTGGCAGCAGACCCAGGCGCATGACAACACCCGGATGCCGTCGAGTGCCACCGCCAGGCAAACCGTCTATTCCGACTACAACAGCGACAGCTACGGTTTTGACACCCGCGCGCTCAAAAGCGTCGGGCGACATGAACTGAGCGCCGGGCTGAATGCGCGCCTGGTGGATACTGAGCGACCTTTCCGTCAGTCACCGCCAGCCAGTGCTTTTACTGCGATTATGCAGCCGCAGGCTAACAGTCGCAGCTACAGCGTGGGTGGTTATCTGCAGGATACCATCAGCTTCGATGCTGACGGACATCGGGCGGCTATCGTGCCAGGCGCGCGCGTGGCCTACCAGAACACCCGACCGCGTGATGTGGCGACGCTGACCACTAACAGTAGCGTGCTCGACGCCAGCGAAGTTTCAGCGCTCTATGGATCGCCAAACAGCGACACCCAGATATTGCCGTCGATCGCCTTCCAGTACGATCTGACACCGAAGCTGATGACTTATCTGCAATATACCCGTGGCGCGCAGTTCCCCAACGATACCCAGCTTTATGGTTCATGGAACCTTGGCTCCAGCTATGCCGGCACCGCGCAGTATGCGCTGATTGGTAATGCAGATCTGAAAACCGAAACCAGCAACAACTATGAGTGGGGTGTAAAAGGAGAGGTGGCAAAAGGCGTCACGCTTAACGCTGCCGCTTTTTATAACGACTATAAAAACTTTATTGCCTTTACCCGCTACAGCCGGGCGGCTAATCCGGGTCAGTTCGTCAATGTGCCTGCCAACATTTACACCACCTATCAGGCGGAGAACCGCGATAAAGCCTACATCTACGGGGCTGAAATCAGCAGTAAAGTGAACTTCGGCAGCTGGTTCAGCGAGGTCGAGGGTCTGAGCGCCAATCTGGCGTTTGGTTATACGCAGGGCGCGGCAAAGTCGAGCTACCTTGGTGACCGCTACATCGACCTTGAGAGTGTTGCCCCGATGAAAGCGATCGTCGGACTCGCCTGGGATGATGAGGCGCGCGGCTACGGTGCCGCCGTTACCGCTACCTTTGTCAAAGGTAAGCAAGCCAGCGCGACTAACCGCGAAAGCTTCGCTAACAACGGCAGCAGCCTGGCCGACTCCAGCACCGATTACATGCGGGTGCCGGGTTATGGCATGGTGGATATGACTGCTTACTGGCGTGTCGCGCACAACGTCAGGCTGAGTGGCGGGCTTTACAACATAACCGATCGCAAATATCGGGATTACCTCAGCAGCCGTGAACTGACCAGCGCCACTCAGCAGGAGCGCAACGATCAGGCACTGGCCGTGATGCCGGGCCGTACTTTCCAGTTAGGTGTTAACGTCGATTTTTGATAGCCGTCGCCCTGCGCTGATGCAGGGCATTACTAAGAGAGCCTGAGTCATGAACCCGATTTATCAGCACTATCTTGTCCTTAAAGGTGAACAACCGAACAAATATGCCCGCGACCTGGCCGCGCTGATCGGCATCAGCGAAGCGGAATTGTGTGAAGCGCGCATCGGCGTTGATGCCGTGGCGCTGAAACGCGATTTTCCGGCGTTGCTGAAGGCACTGGGCGCAGTCGGCGAAACCAAAAACATTACCCGTAACGCTTATGCGGTACATGAACACTTGGGTGAATACCACAATGTGCAGATTGGCGCACATGGTGGCCTGGTGCTAAATCCCCGTGCGCTCGATCTGCGCCTGTTCGTCGGTCAGTGGTGCAGCGCCTTTGCTCTGCAGGAGCCGACCGGGCAGGGCGTTCGTCACAGCATTCAGATTTTTGATCGTCATGGCGATGCGGTACTGAAAGTTTACGCCACGGAGCAGACCAGCATGGCAGCGTGGCAGACGCTGATCGCCGACTTTACCGACGCCGCGACGACGCCGCTCGTGGTTGAGCCGGTTGCCGCTGCTCCCCTGACGGAGGCGATTGATGCCACCGCCATCGACCGTGAATGGCGCGCCATGACCGATGTTCATCAGTTTTTCGCGTTGCTGAAGCGCCACCAGGTATCTCGGCCGCAGGCGTTTCGCGCGGTGGGTGAAGATCTCGCCTGGCAGACCGGCAACGACGCGCTTGAGCGCCTGCTACAGATGGCACAGCAGGCGGGCAATGAAATTATGATTTTTGTCGGCAACCGTGGCTGTACTCAGATTTTCACCGGCAGGGTAGAGAAGCTGCAGCCAGTGGAAAACTGGCTCAACATCTTCAATCCGCAGTTCACGCTGCATCTGATGGCTGATCAGATCAGCGAAAGCTGGGTAACACGCAAGCCAACGGGTGATGGCTTTGTTACCAGCCTGGAACTGTTCGCTGCCGACGGCACGCAGATCGCCCAGCTCTACGGTCAGCGCACGGAAGGTACGCCAGAGCAGTCACGCTGGCGCGAGCAGATTGGCGCACTCCGCACGCCGGGAGCGGCGGCATGAAAAGAGCGATGCTGTTATGGCTGCTGATGACGCTGCCATCACTGGCGGCGGAGCGGGTGGTGTCGATTGGCGGTGACGTCACTCAGATTATCTATGCGCTGGATGCCCAGTCACAGCTGGTGGCGCGCGACAGCACCAGTCTGCGTCCGGCGCAGGCCGCCCGACTGCCGGACGTGGGTTATATGCGTCAGCTCAACGCCGAAGGCATTCTGGCACTGAAACCGACGCTGGTGATCGCCAGCGCGCAGGTGCAACCGTCGCTGGTGCTGCAACAGATTGCCCGCGCGGGCGTCAGGGTGGTCACGGTCAGCGGCGACAGCAGCCTGCAGGCAATTCCGCAGAAAATTATCACTGTGGGCCAGGCGCTGCAGCGTGAAAGCGAAGCTCAGGCACTGGCGCAGCAAATGACGCAGCAGATTCGCCAGTTGCCGCAGCAACCGCTGCCGGTAAAAGTGCTCTACATCATGGCCAACAGCGGCATGAAGTCGATGGCGGCTGGAAATCAGACTGCGGCCGATGGCGCCATTCGCAGCGCCGGGCTGGAGAATGCTATGGGCCCGGTGCCGCACTATCAGGCACTGTCGCAGGAAGGGGTGATCGCCGCCGCGCCGGATCTGGTGGTAATAGGCGAGGATGGCCTGAAAACCCTGGGCGGCGAAGCGCAGCTGTGGCAGTTACCGGGTCTGGCGCTGACGCCTGCCGGGCAGCAGCATCGTCTGCTGGTGATCGACACCATGGCACTGCTGGGGTTTGGTCTTGATACGCCGCGGGCAATCGTGAAATTGCGTCAGGCGGCGGAATCGCTGAACCATGATTAAGGATAATGCGCTGCGTGGCCTGGTGCTGATGCTGATCTTCCTGCTGGTGGCGATGGTGCTGGCGGCAAATCTGGGGGCGATGTCGCTTTCAGTGCGGGCGCTGTGGCAGGCACCGCTCAGCGATCTTATCTGGCAGATCTGGCTGGATATCCGTCTGCCGCGCGTGCTGCTGGCGGTGGTGATGGGCATGGCGCTGGCAGTCTCTGGCGCAGTGATGCAGGGTGTTTTTCGTAACCCACTGGCCGATCCCGGTTTGCTGGGGATCAGCAGTGGGGCGGGACTGGCGGTGGCGCTGGCAATCATTATTCCACTGGCGTTGCCGGCACCGCTGGCATTGTGGCTACCGATGATCGCCGCGTTTATCGGCAGTCTGCTGGTTACACTGCTGATCTTCAGTTTCAGTCGGCTGGCGCGCGGCAATCTTTCGCGGCTGTTGCTGGTCGGCATTGCGATTAATGCGTTGTGCGGGGCGGCGGTAGGCGTGCTGTCATGGCTGAGCAACGACCAGCAGCTGCGCCAGCTGTCGCTATGGGGCATGGGAAGCCTCAGCCAGGCACAGTGGCCCGCACTGCTGATCTGCCTGCTGCTGATTCTGCCAGCCTTGCTGCTGTTACAGACCCGTGCCCGCCACCTTAACCTGCTGCAGTCGGGTGAAGAGGATGCGCACTACATGGGCGTTGATGTGAAGCGTACTCAGCATCAGCTGCTGATCCTCAGTGCGTTGCTGGTCGGTACGGCGGTCTCGGTCAGCGGCGTGATCGGCTTCGTCGGACTGGTGGTGCCACACGTGATGCGTTTTTGCCTTGGCGGCGATCACCGCTGGCTGCTGCCCGGCTCAGCGCTGGCGGGGGCGATTCTGCTGCTGCTGGCCGATACGCTGGCGCGCACTCTGGTGGTTCCGGCCGAGATGCCGGTGGGGCTGCTGACCAGCCTGATTGGTGGTCCGTGGTTTCTCTGGCTGATTCTGCGTCAACAGCGAGGGCTGGAGTGATGGAAATTTTACAGGCCAGGGGATTGTGTCTCGCGCGCGGCGGCAAAACCGTTATTGATAACCTCGACGTCACGCTGTCAGGTGGCGAGCTGGTGGCGCTGATTGGCCCCAACGGCGCAGGTAAGTCGACGCTACTGCGGATGCTGACGGGATTTCTGTCGCCCGATCGGGGCGAGTGCTGGCTGGGCGATCGACGGCTGACGGCATGGCCGCGTGAGCAGCTGGCACGACGCCGGGCAGTGATGCGCCAGCAGAACAACCTGACGTTTGCACAGTCTGCGCAGTCGGTCGTGGCGATGGGCCGTGCGCCCTGGCCTGAGGCGCAGACGTCGCAGATTGTGGCTGAGGTCATGCGGCTGACCGGTTGTGAAGGGCTGGTGCAGCGCGATTACCGCCAGCTCTCTGGCGGTGAACAACAACGGGTTCAGCTGGCACGGGTGCTGGCACAGCTCTGGCAGGAGGGAAGACCACGCGGCTGGCTGTTTCTGGATGAGCCGACTTCGGCGCTGGATCTCTTCTGGCAGCAGCAAACCCTGCGTTTACTGCGCCAGCTGACGCGCGCCGGAGATCTCACCGTCTGCACCGTGTTACATGACCTTAATCAGGCCTCATTGTGGGCCGATCGCATACTGCTGCTGCACGCAGGCCGACTGGTGGCACAAGGCTCGCCGCAGACGGTCATGACGGAAGCGACGCTGACGCGCTGGTACCAGGCCGATCTGCAGGTAGTGGCGCATACCGGGAGTGGACAGCCGCATATCCAGCTGCGTATTTAGACCGTTTCGCTTTAAAAACATTGCCTTGCGCGGTTTTATTCGCTGATTTTGCGCTATACCTGGAGTTCCGGACAGATTCAAGGAGACCATAATGGCAAAATCATTAGATCAGACCGCTGAGCAACTGGGTAATATTTTACTCTCTTCCGGACTTCATCTGGCGACTGCCGAATCCTGTACCGCCGGGCTGATCAGCATGACGCTGGCCGCGGTGGAAAACAGCGGAGATTTTTATACCAGCGGCTTTGTGACCTACAGCGAAAATGCCAAAATCCGTCTGCTGGGGGTGCGCCCTGACACGCTGAAACAGCATACGGCGGTGAGCGAACAGACGGCGCGGGAGATGGTGCAGGGCGCCTGCGCCCGCTCTGGCGAGCCGGTGGGATTATCTATTACCGGCTATGCCGGACCGGATGGCGGCGAAGATGGTACACCGGCGGGCACCATCTGGTTTGGCTGGGTATTGCCCGACGGCAGAGACGAAGCGGAGTGCCATCAGTTCAGCGGCGATCCGAAATCGGTGATGGAGCAGGGGACACAGTTCGCGCTGGAAGGACTCATAAAACGGCTGCAGCGAGCCGATCGTTAAAGGCGCGAAACGCGCCTTTAAACAGGATTAGCGACAGTCGACAATCAGACGACCCTGCACTTTGCCATCCAGCAATGCCTGCGCACCTTCTCTGGCTTCACTTAGCGGGATCACCCGGCTCAGCTTACTGAGCCGTTCGCTATCCATCAGCTCACCGAGTCGTTGCCACGCCTGCTGACGAAGCGGCTTCGGACACATCACGCTATCGACACCGGCCAGCGTAACGCCACGCAAAATAAAGGGTGCGACGCTGGCTGGCAGGTCGAGTCCCTGCGCCATACCACAGGCGGCAACCGCGCCGTCGCGCTGGGTGGCGGCCAGCACATTCGCCAGGGTATGACTGCCTACGCTGTCTATCGCGGCGGCCCAGCGCTCTTTTGCCAGTGGCTTGCCGGGTTGGGAGAGTTCTTCACGGTCAATGACCGATGCCGCGCCCAGCGTATCAATCAGATAGGCATGGTCGCTGGTACGCCCGCTGGAAGCGATCACCTGATAACCCAGACGCGCCAGCAGGCTGACGCTATAGCTGCCGACGCCGCCACTGGCACCGGTTACCAGTACCGGCCCCTGTTCAGGTGTAATGCCCTGTTTTTCCAGCGCCATCACGCAGAGCATTGCGGTCAGTCCCGCCGTACCGATTGCCATGGTTTGCAGCGGACTCAGCGTGGCGGGCGGGCGCACCAGCCAGTCGCCACTGACGCTGGCTTTCTGTGCCAGGCCGCCCCACTGTTTTTCGCCCACGCCCCAGCCCGTCAGCAGCGCCACATCATCCTCTTTCCAGTCGGGATGGCGGCTGGCCGTCACCCGGCCAACAAAATCGATACCTGGCACCATCGGGAACTGGCGCACAATCGGGCCTTTGTTACAGATAGCCAGGGCATCTTTGTAGTTCAGGGATGAGTAGCTGACGTCGAGCGTGACATCGTGGTCGGGCAGTTGAGATTCGGGGAGATCTTTCAGCAGGGAACGGTAACCTTGTTCGTCATTTTCAATGACCAGTGCCTTGAACATGCAGCCTCCGGCAGAGTGGGAAAGAGAAGATCAGTTTACGCCTGGCAGATGCAATGCGGTAGGGCAATGGTCGCGTCTGCAGGCAATGGCGACAACACGAGCGGAAAAGCACGCTGACAGCGGCAGTGAGTTAAGTGCATAAATCTGCATATAATTCAGATAATTAGTCGCATTATGAATTTTTCATGATAAATAGACTATAAAAATCATATTGTTACATGCTAAGGATGTGACTGAATAATTACCTGGTTCGGGTTGTCCATGCCTGAAAAAGATGACATTATGACCGCCACTTTTTGACCCTGCTTCTTTGCCACAGAGGACGTCGCCATGTCCGGTTCACCGCGCATCCGCCCGGATTACCGTTCGCTTTTTCCGGCGCTCACCGGGTTATCCTCTTTTCCGATATCTCCGTTATTCACCATGCGGTGAGGCCTGCCGGGCAGCGGCTATGGATCTGCTCTCCACGGGCTGCGTAACGCCTTCTGACTGTTAAGTATTCGCCGGGGCACTGTCCCCATAATTGTGCCTCTGGCACTTCCTCCCTGACGTTAGGGATTCTGTTATGACTCCACTGAAAATTGCTGCCAGCGCCGCTGTGGCGCCCAGTCTGACCCTGAACACTGCGCGAGACGTGGTGACGCTGGATAACACCGACTTCACTGATGTGGCGGCGGTTGTCGTCTCGCTGGCGGATACCCGTAGCGGCGTGCTGGCGCTGCTGCGTCATACCGGCTTTAATCTGCCGGTGTTTGTCGCTAACGCGTTTGAAGAAGAGGTGATGCACCTGCCCGGCGTCAGCGGTGAGCTGAATGGCGATCCTCAGGAGTGGATCACGCTGGAAGCGGCTGCGCAGGCGTATGAAGCGGCGCTGCTGCCCCCTTTCTTCGAGACGCTGACCCGCTATGTCGATATGCAGAACAGCACCTTTGCCTGTCCCGGACATCAGGGCGGTGCTTTCTTTAAAAAGCATCCGGCGGGCAAACAGTTTTATGACTTCTACGGCGAGAATGTTTTCCGGTCTGATATGTGCAATGCCGACGTCAAACTGGGCGATCTGCTGATCCACGAAGGCTCGGCCAAAGATGCGCAGAAGTATGCGGCAAAGGTGTTCAACGCCGATAAAACCTACTTTGTGCTCAACGGTACCTCAAGTGCCAACAAAGTGGTGACCAATGCGCTGCTGACGCGTGGCGATCTGGTGCTGTTCGACCGCAACAATCACAAGTCGAACCATCATGGTGCGCTGATTCAGGCGGGCGCGACCCCGGTTTATCTTGAAGCGACGCGCAATCCTTTCGGCTTTATTGGCGGCATTGACGCGCACTGTTTTGATGAGGCTTATCTGCGCGAGCAGATCGCGGCCGTGGCTCCGCAGCGCGCGGCTGAAGAGCGGCCTTTCCGTCTGGCGATCATCCAGTTGGGCACCTACGACGGCACGGTCTACAACGCGCGCCAGGTAGTGGATCGCATCGGCCATCTGTGTGATTACATCCTGTTTGATTCCGCGTGGCTCGGCTATGAGCAGTTCATTCCACTGATGGAAGGCTGTTCGCCGCTGACCCTGCAACTGAATGAGAACGATCCCGGCATTTTTGTCACGCAGTCAGTGCATAAGCAGCTGGCAGGTTTTTCGCAGACTTCGCAGATCCATAAAAAAGATAATCATATTCGCGGACAGCGCCGCTTCTGCCCGCATAAGCGACTGAATAACGCCTTTATGCTGCACGCATCCACCAGTCCGTTTTATCCGCTGTTTGCCGCGCTGGATATCAACGCCAGAATGCATCAGGGGGAAGCGGGGCGTCGTATGTGGGATGAGTGCGTCACGCTGGGTATTGAGGCGCGTAAAGCGATCCTGGATCGCTGTGAGATGATCCTGCCGTTTGTGCCTGAGACGGTGGATGGTCAGCGCTGGCAGGATGCGCCCACTGAGACGATCGCCCGCGATCTGCGCTACTTCAGCTTTGAACCGCAGGCGAAGTGGCACGGTTTCGCGGGTTATGCGCGCGATCAGTATCGGGTGGATCCCTGCAAACTGCTGCTGACCACGCCGGGGATTGATGCGGCCAGCGGTGAGTATAGTGATTTCGGGATTCCGGCGACCATTCTGGCGAACTATCTGCGCGAAAACGGCATTGTGCCGGAGAAGTGCGATCTCAACTCAATCCTGTTCCTGCTGACCCCGGCAGAGAGTCCGGAGAAGATGGCGAATCTGGTGGCGATGCTGGCGCAGTTCGAACAGCACGTCAAAGAGGATGCGCCGCTGGCCGAAGTGCTGCCGACCATTTACCGCAAAAATGCTGAACGCTATGCCGGGTATACCCTGCGTCGCCTCTGCCAGGAGATGCACGACCTTTACGTCAGTCACAACGTCAAGGATCTGCAGCGCCTGATGTTCCGCGCCGCGGAGTTCCCGCCGGTCAGGGTGAATCCGCAGGATGCGCATCAGGCTTATATTCGCGGCGAAGTGGAGCTGGTGCCGATAGCCGAAGCGCAAGGCCGGGTTGCCGCGGAAGGTGCACTGCCTTATCCACCGGGTGTGCTGTGCGTAGTCCCGGGGGAAGTCTGGGGCGGCGCGGTGCAGCGTTACTTCCTGGCGCTGGAAGAGGGGCTTAATCTGCTGCCTGGCTTCTCACCAGAGCTGCAGGGCGTTTACACCGAAGAGGATGACCAGGGACAGAAGTATCTGGTGGCCAATATGATAGTGGGGCGCTGATCTGAGCGTAGGCAGAGGCGGGTAGCGGCCCGCCTGCCTTTTTGTTCGCTGCGCGAACGGGCTATGAGAAGGTTTCGCCTGGCGGCGGTGTACGCTTTGCAGCGAGCTGGCACTTAATGGGTTTTCGCCTGGCAGCGGGCTACGCTTTGCAGCGGGTATGCACTGAGCAGGTTTTGCCCGGCAGGCCCTGGGTTCGCTGCGCGAACGGGCTGTGAGAGGTTTTCGTTCGCTTAGCCGCGGGCTAACACTGAGCGGGTTCCGCCCGCCAGGCGATGGGGAGTTTCAGGTTGCCTGAGCAGGCGGACGCGTCAAGGGGCGGACGCCCGCCCCTTAACTATCCCGGCGTCCGGCTGCCTGCGCGCCCCGCTGTGCGGGGTGCCTTCGTCACGCCCTGCGGCCGACGGACCGTCCGGACTCGCCATCCCTGGCTCGAGCCGTCCTTTCGCCGACGTCCTGTCGGCTCATCCTGGCCTGCGGTTGTTCCTCAGCGCTTCGGACGCCTCTGGGAAACCCCCGCCTGTGATTTCTTTATGTTTTCTTTGGTGCACAGTTGCCTGGTGGTCTGAAAGCCAGTCTCAATTCCTGAAGTTCACCGCAACAATCTTAGTTACCTGAAAACGAGATAACAGCGGGTAGGGTTGAATGCCATTCTGTGTGCTGAGCCGAAAGTCAGAGGCAATCCCAAAAAAATACAGCGATAAAGTACCCGGCATAACAAGATGAGATAACAGCGGGTGGGTTGAATAACATTCGGTCTGCTGAGCCAAAAGTCAGAGGCAATCCCAAAAAAACTACAGCGAAAAAGCACTCAACATAAAAGCAGAAATAACAGCGGGCGAGTTGAATGCCATTCTGTTTGCTGAGCCGAAAGTCAGAGGCAATCCCAAACTCACAGCGACAGCGAACCCAATATAAGAAGAAAAGATAACAGCGAGGGGGTGGGGAGGCCGTCAGAGCCGCTGAGCGGATGAGGGATTTCAGGACGAGCGACAGGGATGTCGCGAAGAGGCGGGTTCGCGCCATGGATGGCGCGTCCCGCCGTTCCGTGAGAAATCCTGAAGAGGCGAAGGAACCGCGAAGCGGCGGTGAAGCAGGCCGGAGCCCGGGGTCAAGGGGGCGCGGCGACTGGCGCCCCCTTGTCGGTCGCCTGCAGAGGCGAATCTGAAACTGCCCGGCTAATCAGGCGAACGAAACCTTCTCATAGCCCGTTCGCGCAGCGAACA